>JACPIM010000001.1 GCA_016188045.1 Candidatus Woesearchaeota archaeon
AAAAAATCTTCAATAGGAATAAATAAAGTATTCCTGAATCTTATAACCAGTATATTACTAACTTTATCAGGATAAGCACCTACTTTTATTTTTTCTTCTAAAGTTTTTAATATTGTTTTTTCTTCTTTTGTTGCTTTTATCCTATCATAAAAATCATAGGTAGTTCCAATAGGTTTTGGTCTTATTATGGTTGGTGGTATTGGAATTTCTGTTATCGGTGGCAATACTCTTACTAGAGGTACTGGAGCTGGAGTTTCTGATATTCTTGTTCCACCTCCACCTTCTCCTCCTGTAGAACCAGTTCCAGATGAAGCGGTTGTACTTGATGTAGACGAACTTGTGGATGTTGTAGAAGACGAAGTTGTTGTAGCCACTACATCTACGTAGAAAGCTGTAGAATTTCCAAAGAATGTTGTGTTTCCTTCCCATGTGATGTTTACTAAGAATGAACCATTAGTCCAGAAGGTAGTTATGTTCTGCAGGAATGATTTGCTTGTGTTCTGATTATATTTACCACCTGTGTAATTAGTTACAAATAATGTCATGTTAACATCTGCTGGATATTCATCATTTGATGTTATGTTAACAGAGGCATTAGTGAATGCTGTTATGTTCTGATATAATCCGGTGAATGATGAATTTGTTAAGTATAATGTTAGGTTGGCGTGAGGTAAAGTTGTACTTGATGTGGTTGCTGCTGTTGATGTTGAGATGTTATATGAATCTAATGCTATGGCACCGACCCCAAGATTACTATCTCTAAGATATGTTCCAATAAAAGAAGTGTCATTTTGCAAATCACTATCTATTACAGAAGCCTTTAATACACCCTGCGAATATATAGAAAGATTAGTTCCATTAACTATTAAAGACATATCACCCCCAATTACAAAACTAGTTCTATTCAGTATAGTTGTTACATTATCAACAACCTTAGTTAAATTCATATAGCTATATGTACTAGGATTAAAAAGAAGATAATAATTACTTTCATTTACATATCTTGCTATAAGGCCACACTGATCTCTGTCATCAAAATCCTGACAATTAACAGTCTGGGTGCTATTATGTATTCCTAAAAAACTAGAGTGATTTAATAAGGCAATATTTCTGTTGCTATTTTGTGCACCCGTCCTCATCCAATTATTATTAATATCTATATCACCAACAACTTCAGTCCAATTAGTTCCTAAATTATCATTCGCTGCTCTGTTAAAATCATCATTAAAATCACTATCTGCCTGTGCAAAAAAAGTAGAACCTTCAAATAATTTTTCTTCTAATCTTACGATAGTAGTCGTAGTTGAAGATCTGTTTTCTAAACCAAAACTTAAAGTAGAATCTGTAGTGGCAATAATTTCCTTATCTATTTTAGGCACACCAAAGTTATAGACTTGCTCAACAACTTTTCCAGTAATATTATTACCAATAAAGGGGAGAATCAAAATAATAAAGAACAGCAATAACAATACCATCTCTCCTTTTTTTATAGATAACAAACAATTTCACCCTTTGAACTATTCCAATTAAACAACTTTATTCATTTATAAATATTACTTATTTTAATACTTACATAAATACTTATAAAGATACTTATTTTTTAATAGTGAATCCGATACGTCTTAAACATATAGTTCATAAGAAAGAACATTTATTTCATTAAAGTTCTTTACGATTAAATAGCAGTATATTCTTATTTTTAATTAGCAAAAGCAGATTTTATATTTATTAAAGTTTCTTGTTTGAAAGTTTCCTGAGATAAAAGATCATCTAAACTATTTTTTAAAGGACCTAACCGTGAATCATTTTGATTTAATCTATTAATCCCAGCATTTATATTTTTAATATAAAAATCCCTCAAACACGCAATTACTTCTTCTTGGGTTGGTAATTTTTTCTTTAATCTATAAGTTGTTTCTTCTGCTCCAGTTTTTACCTTTATTGCATCAAATAAACAAAAAGGAGGAACCATAATAAAATCAGATGAATATAAACCATGTTTTTCACATATTGCCAAAAGATATGAATTATAGCCTTGCTCTACTTTTCTCAGGGCTATAAATTTTTGTTTATCTTCAATACTCATATCATAAACAATTTTAGATGGTGTCTTTTCTGCTAATGGCCTATTCACCATTAAATAACCCCCACCAACCAAAGCAGCACCAATTCCTGATGCAATCAAAAAATTTCTTAAACTTTTATTTGCCATTTTAATTACCAAAATCACCCCATAATCCATATATAAAGTTAATTGTTTTATTATTCCCAGAATTAAGCAAAGTAATGGTATGCATAACACTCATAAATGAATAAGCACCAGTTGCCCCGCCCATAATTGCTTCTTCTACACCAAATTTTCTTATATTGGGAATTAAATCTTTTTTAACACGATAGTTTAATCCTTCTACAGCACCATAAATTACCGCAATTCCAAGAGCTCCAAATGCCACAGGTCCAACTTCATTACCCCAAAAAATATTATAAAACCCTCTAGCAAGACTATTTGCCTCCCTATCACCATTCCTCAATAAAATTTGAGTAGTAAAGGCATTAGCTATTGCACTGCCTATTAAAGCAACATCTAACCCATATCTTTTTCCATATTCTTTCAGAGAACTTAACCAAGAACTTT
>JACPIM010000016.1 GCA_016188045.1 Candidatus Woesearchaeota archaeon
ATAATCGCCGTGACCCGGACTTTCATGAACTTTCTTTTTCTTTCGCGAACGTTTCTTTTTAAAAAGAAAGGTTCTTTTGAACCGGGACGCCCTTTTAAAGGCCAGGCTTGCTCGCATAATTTTCCAGGCCTGTGCAATACCAGGTTATGCGATCACGGCATAGATAAATTTAATAAAGAAATTATGTTTTTAAAAACCTTGCTAAAACAAGATTCATAAAAAATCTATCTAAAAAAGTTGATAAGAACCAAAATAAAAAAGATGATGATAAGAAACATATAATTTAAATGGAAATTGATAAGAATTTAGGCAGGTTGATAAGGATGCAATCCTTATTACTCAAGCATCTCAATCTCAATAGAAACGCCTTCAGGTATAGGAACCCTCATAACCAATCTTAAAGCCCTCTCATTTATACCTAAATCAATCAATCTTTTATGAACCCTCATTTCAAAATTGTCAAAACTTGCTTTCCCATCACCACAAGGGGCTTTCCTTGTTGTTAATTTCAATCTTTTAGTAGGTAATGGAATAGGCCCTTTAATATCAACTTTTGTTTTTTTAGCAATCTCTTTAACAGACTCGATTATTTGGTTTATTTTACCAATATCAATACTAGCTAAATTAATTCTTGCTTTTGGCATTTTTAAAATTTAAGAAAATGAATTTATAAACCTTACTAATATGGTTTAAAATGATTAGTATGTCTTCTTAACATAACATCTCTTGCCCTTCTATCAACAAAAATTATTCCCTCTTGCCCTTGAGTACTGGCTCCTACTTCTCTAACAACGCCTTCTAAAGAACCTTCAATTATCCCACCATTATCAGTATCAACCCATAGATAATTTCCTGTTTTATCTTCTCTCCATATAAACCCAAAAAATTTAACTTTAGTTGGATCTGGATAACCCTCTAATTCACCAGCTCTAAAAACCTTATAAAAATGATCATAGTTAGGTAAAACCGTTATTTTTTTCATTGTTGTAAAATTTAAAGAGGCTTTTTAACCAAGTCTATGCACATACCAGCAGCAACAGTGCTACCAGCATCTCTTATAGCAAATCTTGCCATATGCGGTATGTCTTTCTGCTTCTCAATTACTAATGGCTTAGTTGGTTTAACTCTAACAATTCCAGCTTCACCATTTTTCAAAAAGTCAGGTTTTTCCTGTAAAACTTGTCCAGTGGCTGGATCTAATTTCTTCTCAATAGCATCAATTCTGCATGCTACTTGTGCTGTATGTATGTGGAATACGGGAGTATATCCAACACTTAAAACAGTTGGATGATTTAATACAACAATCTGTGCTGTAAATTCACTAGCAACAGTTGGTGCATTATCTGTATGTCCTAATACATCTCCTCTGGCAATATCTTTCTTTCCAATTCCTCTTACGTTAAATCCCACATTGTCACCTGGTTCTGCTTCATTTATCTGTTCATGATGCATCTCTATAGTTTTAATTTCACCAGTAACTCCTTTACCTTCTCTAGCAGGAACTATGATTACTTTGTCTCCAATTTTCATCTTTCCAGTTTCAACTCTTCCAACTGGAACTACACCAATACCAGTAATGTTATAGACATCCTGTATTGGAAGTCTTAATGGTAAATTAGTTGGCTTTTCAGGTTGTTTTAATAAATCAAAAGCTTCTAACAAAGTTGGTCCTTTATACCAACTCATATTAACAGACTTCTTAACAACATTATCTCCTTGATAAGCGCTTTCAGGTATAAACACAACATTCTCCACTTTATATCCGGCAGTTTTTAATAAATTAGTTACTTCACTTTTAACACTATTAAACTTATTTTCATCAAACTTAACAACATCCATCTTATTCATCATAACATTGATTTGCTGTACCCCTAGAGTTTTACATAACCATACATGTTCTTTAGTCTGTGCCATTACTCCCTCAGGAACACTTACAACTAAGAAAGCTGCATCAGCTTGTGAGCTTCCTGTAATCATATTCTTAATGAAATCTCTGTGTCCTGGAGCATCTATAATTGTGATTTCATACTTATTAGTATCAAACTTTTTATAGGATAAATCAATAGTAACTCCTCTTTCTCTTTCTTCTTTTAATTGATCCATTACAAAAGCAAATTCAAAACCTACTTTTCCAACTTCTTGAGCTTTTTCTTTTAATTTTCTCATTTCTTGCTCGTTAATTTTACCAGAATCATACATAAGTCTACCTACAGTAGTACTTTTACCTGAGTCTACATGACCTACAAATACTATATTTAAGTGTGGTTTTTGTTTAGCCATCTTTATTTCTCCTTTAAAATGAAAATTTGATAATAATTACTCTAAAAACTAGAGATTCTATTTATAAAGCTTTCGGAATTTTTGTTGATTTTTTTATCATAATCTTGGTAATTCATAATTACCTATATCGCTAGAAAAAGGAGATTATAAGACCTCTAGTTCTTATCTAATTAAAAATAAATAAACTTTTCGAAATTATTCTTTTTGTATAGCCAAGTCTTCATCTACAGAAAGTCCTTTTCTCTCTCTTATGCTTCTTATTATCTTTTGTTGTAATTCATTAGGTAATTTCTCATACATTTGATCAACTAAGTATTGCACTCCTCTTCCACCAGTAGCGCTTCTTAAATCATTGCTTAATCCAAACATCTCACCAACAGGCAATTTAGCTTTTACAGTTATATGCTCTCCTTCCTGATTCATCTCTAATAACTGTCCTCTTTTGTTCTGCACTAATTTACTAATTTCACCAATATAAGTTCCAGGAGCCTCAATTTGCAATATTTGAACCGGCTCATAAATTAAAGCACCTGCATTTAACATAGCACCTTTAATAGCCGCCCTGACAGCAGGCAATACTTGAGCAGGACCTCTATGAATGGCATCTTCATGTAATTTAGTATCCATCAAGCAAACTTTCATTTTAACACCTGGTTCTCTGGCTAATGGACCTTCTTTCATTACTTGCTCAAAACCATCCAATACTAATTCTATAACTTCACCAATATGAACTTCTCCTCTTGTCTGATCTAAAAATAAATTACCTTTAAAAACATCTCTTACATTTCTAGCCATTTTAGCATCCCAGCCTAAATTTCTAAGAACATCTAGTAAAAGTTTATCATTTTTCTTAACTCTTCCTTCAGGAATTTCACCTGATTTAATAGCTTGATAAACATTATCCTCCAAAGGTTCAACAATTATGTAGAATTTATTGTGTTTATTAGGGCTTTTACCTTCTATTTCAGCACTTTTTTTCAAAACAGTTTCCCTATAAACTACAATAGGAGCACTGGTCTTAACATTCAATCCTTTTTCTCTTTTAATCCTGTTTTCAATAACTTCTAAATGCAATTCCCCCATTCCGTGCATTAAGTTTTCTCCGGTTTCTTCATTAATCTCAATTGTTACACTCGGATCTTCCTTATTTACTTGTTTTAAAACTTCAACCAATCTAGGCAAGTCACTTGCTTTAGCAGCTTCTATGCTTTTAGTTATTACAGGTTCAAATAAATGTGTTAAAGCTTCAAATGGTTCCATAGGATTTGTACTTACAGTTTCACCTGCAAAAACATCTTTTAATCCTATAATACCAACAATGTTCCCGGCAACAGCTTCGCTAACTTGTATTCTTTGTGCACCCTTATAGATAATAACTTGTTGCACCCTTACTTTTCTTTTAGCCAAGTTCATATAGACTTCATCGCCTTGTCTAACAGTTCCTGAAAATAATCTTCCCGCAGCAACTTCACCGGCATGTTTGTCAATATCAATTTTAGTACAGATAAAACCAACAGGCCCATTAACATCACAATTAATTAAAGATTTTCCTTCAATGCTTTCCTGATCTCCCCTCCATATATGAGGTATTCTATATTTTTGAGCTTCTTTTGGATTAGGATGATGTTTAATTACCATCTCTAAAACAACTTTATGAACAGGGGCTTTTTCATGTAATACTTTATAACCGTCCTCTTTTTCAGAAGTATATGCATCAATTATATCTTTAAAACTTATTTGATGTTTCTGCATATAAGGAAAATTAACACCCCATTTATGAAAAGCACTTCCAAAAGATACACTTCCTTCTTGAACATTTACTTGCCATTTTTCCTTAAATTCATCAGTGGCAATATGTCTTATTAATCTGTTAACATCATTTATAATTTTTATAAATCTCTCCTGCATTTGTTGAGGAGTTAGCTTAACTTCCTTGATTAATCTGTCAACTTTATTAATAAAAAGAACAGGTTTTACTCTTTCTCTTAAAGCCTGCTTTAAAACAGTTTCAGTTTGAGGCATTATTCCTTCAACAGCATCAATTAAAACTATAGCGCCATCAACAGCCCTCATTGCCCTAGTCACGTCTCCACCAAAATCAACATGTCCTGGTGTATCAATTAAATTAATTAAAAAATCATTTCCTTCATATTGATGAACCATGCTAACATTAGCAGCATCTATTGTAATTCCTCTCTCCTGTTCATCTTCTCTAAAGTCCAAAGCTAATTGTTTTCCAGCCAGCTCATCTGAAATCATACCTGCACCAGAAAGTAAATTATCAGAGAATGTGGTTTTTCCATGGTCAATATGAGCGCAAACCCCAATGTTTCTTATCATTTCCGGAATTCTCATTAATTCTTTAACTTTTTCAGTAGTTTTATCAGCCATAATTAGATTCAAAAAAATTAGTTTTATAAACATTTCGAATTTCAAAGAAAAACTTAATAAACATAAAAGTTAAAAAGAAAGTGATAGGAAACGTAGTTTCTTATGTAAAAAGAGGCAAGATGGAAAAAAAACTATTATTGATAATTCCTTTTCTATTATTTCTAATACCCATAACATATTCAGATTCCTGTAATTCAGCTTGCATAAAAAAAGGATATGGCTACGGTATGTGCTCTAGTACCTGTGGATCAAATTTAACAATTCCTGGAGCAGCAGATTGTCCAAAATTTGGTCAAGCAGTTATGGTAATAGGCACAGAATCCATTAATAAATATGAAAATGCAGAGTCATACGAATCAGATGATATAGAAGAGCAAGAATGGACCTGGATTTTAAGAAATTTAAAAACAAAAGCCAGCACATATATAAGGGATACCTCTGACGATACACAGCATACAGGCCCCATAATAGGAATAAAAAACAATTTCTTGGCAGACACATTATCTTCAACACCAAACCCAGCAGTAAAAGCAGGCAGTAAATTTTGTTTGCCAGAAGAATATCTATGCATAGATTTTGTTTCATTAACTCCAAATACATATGCTGACTATGAAATATCAAAAACAACAGTAGACTTAAGTTCATTTAATTCATCTTGGTCATCAAAAGCAGCAATTTACATTAATTCAATCACTGACTCTAATGGATTAAAATTACAAACAGCAAGTTGGGACTTTCCTGTTGCATCAGACTCAACAACAGATAAAATCTGGATAATAAACAATGGCTCAACTTACGCAGGAATTTATTATGAAGATTCCACAAATACTAAAAAACTTGCGGGATACATAAATATGAATTCTGATTCAATAGATCAAAACATAGTGGATATTAATTATCAAAACACAAAAGATACAAACATACAGATTGATTTGAGAAATAGCTTTTCAACTGGCAATAATTTAGATTTAGTCCTGGATATTTTAGGTGAAAAAGGAAGTGCATCAACAAACGGCAATGATGACCTAACTATTAATTTAATGCATACTGCCAGTAATGATTTTCAAGGATTTGGAACAACTTCGGCATCAGCAGAAGATGCAGACCTAGTCTGGGTTTCAACTAACATAGGAAAAAAAGAAGTTGATTTAAGAACATTATACGGTATTATAATAAAGAACCCTAAACAAAATGCTGATTCTGACAAAGTTCAATTGCAAATTCCAGATGATCAGGTTTATGCAAATATATCATTAACAGGAAAGTCAACTCTCGTTTTAAGTTCACCAATTGAAAATGAAACTAAAGTTTTAGGTGATATAATTTCAGAACCAATGTTAGCTAGCGAAGTAATTGGAAAACAGGATTATAATGTAATTTATGTTGGTGGTCCTTGCGCAAATCCTTTATTGGAAGAATATGATGAATTTCCTAAATGTTCAAGCTGGAATTTAAATCAGGGCGAAGCAATGATCAAATTAGCAAAAAATGGGAAAAACACGGCAATGTTGGTGGCTGGAACAACAGCAGAAGACACAAGAATGGCTTCTCAATTTGTTAAAGACAAGTTTCCAAAGGTTAAATTAGAAGGAAAAACAATTATTCTAAAAAAAGGCAATATATCTAAAATGATTGGAGAAACTTTTGATGTAGATTTCTCAGATTATCCATATCCTTTTGTTCAAAACGGAAAACTAACAAATACTTTGTTTGTGTTTGGTGACAAAGCCAAAAGCGATGACACTATTGGCGCTTCTGATATTTCCTCTGCTTTAATGAGAATAACAAGAAATACGATTGTACCGGCAAATAAAACAGAAGGAGTGACTGGAACTGCTTCTTCTTCATATAATATTCCATTAGGCAATAACATAGGAGATGATAATTACTTCAATAAATTAATAACTATAAGTGATGTACCCACATTAAGAAAAGGAAAAGTACAATTAGGCGGAGAAGATATTTCAATTCATGATACAGTTGAATTATATAATTCTGGTCCGGTAATACAAACAAGTTTGTCTAGTAATGATTTCGCCTATGGTTCTGATGTAGTTATGGAGCTAGGACAAGGCAGATTAAGATACTATTATGTTTTTGATGAAGAAGTTGATTTAAAGCAAATATCTGCATCAAAGCCGTTGGATGTTAAATTCCTAAACACAGAACTTGCAATCACAGAAGTGGATACAAACAAGATAACAACTCAATCAGCAACAGAACATTTCCTTAATATAGGAGATGTAGTAAAAATAGATAGTGATAAAATAAAACTAGTGGATATAGGTGACACAGGAGAAATTAACATAGAAGCTAATGTTTCAAATAACCTAACTAGAAAAATACTGCAATTAGGACAAAGGATAAATATTCAGGGAATAGATATAAAAAATATTAATACTTATAAGCCTGGCTCAGAAGAAGTTAGTTGCTGTTGCACTGATTTGTTGTCTTTTTTAAAATAAATGATTTTACAACCTTAAAATTTATACAGAAAATAGTAAGATGAAGATAAGAATTTCAATATTGCAAAGCTTAAGAATAAGGTATTCAAAGACTTATGTATATGAACTGTTATGTTCAATTGAGAAAACGGATAATTTTGATTGAGGTTTGGAGCTTTATTTCTCTGATGAACATGTTAATAAATGATATACTCCCATCTGTTGCAGTCTCTTAACTTCCCTTCTTTTTCCAAACAAATGGAAAAAAATACCCTTGCTTCTAAGTTCCTCACGAAGACGAAGAAAGTTTAATTCATGTAATGAAATATCATTTAAGCCAGCAGAAAAATAATCTGCCTCTTCTTCGCGTATTGCTGCTTGAGGTCGATGTCCATTTAAATGTCCAGCTACAATATGACCTATTTCATGACCAAGAACAAGAGGCCCATATCGCTCTAATTCAGCATGACAAAAAATGTACAGCCCGCTTTCATCATCTTTGACTACCCTACCACTGTTCACCATGGGTGTTTTGATCACATTAACAACACCAAATTCATTTCTTGCTATCCTTTCCAAGTCATCAGTAGATTTAGGTTTATATTTGACTCTAAGTCTATCAATTTCAATGTCCAATTTTTCAACGATATTTGGTTCAATCATGCTCATAGATAGTACTTTTCTATTTATAAATCTTTCAGTTATTTACTACTTCAAAGTTACTATGAAATACTAGATAACATTTTATTCTTTAAATTGCTGGGACTTCATCCTTGATACGCCGATTTTTTTACTTTGGATTTTTCGGCCTCGTCCGAACGTTGCACTAAAATCTCGTCCCCCTTTCAGTCGTCGTGGCATATAACGAGGGTTTCAATTCTACAACCCAAACAACCCACCAATAAATAATCTTAATACGAACCTAACTATAAAAAAGATAGCAAGTGTTAGTGCAACTAAAATAGGAAGAAATTTTAAACCAGCTTTTTCTTTTCCTTTGCTAATCAACCCCAAAACTAAAGAGCCTAATATTGAGCTTGTTAATAAACTAACAACTGAAAAAGTCAAGATAAAAGATGAAGAAAGATTAACTTTTGAAAAAGAAATTGGCAAAGTAGCTGTTCTTGGAACTTCAATCTGAGCTAAATTGGTTTGTAAAACTTCAACTAAAAAAGAAGACAAACCAAATAATATTGGAGAACCGATAGCAATTGCAGAAAAAATAAATATAACATACATCAAAACATTAGTCCTTATCTTATCTTCCAGGAATTTTTCCTGTCTCAAGTTTTTGGCAGTTTGTTCTAATAACTCAGTTAATTCCCCTCCGGATTTTAAACCAGAAGTTATCAATAACATTGTTTTCTTTAAAATATCAGATTTGAAATGCTTGCTCATTTCAAGTAAAGAATCACCCAAATCCTTCCCTAAAGTTATTTTTTTTCCAACTTCGTTTATTTCGTCGCTTAAAGTCCCAAATTCAGGCCTGGCACTTAATAAAAATGCTCTATCAGTAGTTAGTCCTGCCCTTAAATTAGAAGTCATCAGCTGTAAAGCATCAGGCAACACATTCTCAATAAATCTTGCATTATAATCAGCTTTTAAAGACAAACCAAAATATAATGTTAGTTGTATTATTATAAATAATAATATCAAAACTATAATAAATTTAAACTGAAATAAAAAAGAAATAAAAAAAGCAAAAGCTATTGAAAATAATAAACTAAGCATTAAAAAAAATCCAAAAAAAGTATTCTCGTCTACTTTTAATTTTGAATATTGAAATAATTTAACATAGTGTTCCCTTATTTTTTTAGGATAAATCCTGGTTAATAATGAGTAGACCATTATTCAAGCAAAGTTGGCCTCCTTGTTTTAATAATCCCTATAAACATTATCTGAAAAAATAATACAAAAACATACATTCCCCAAAAGATCAATTTGGTAATGAATTCAGAAGAAGATATAAAAGAGCTTATTACTATTAAGAAAGTAATTCCCAAAGAAGGCAATATCACAGTAATTAACATATAAAACATAGCCAAAGGATTTAATTGCCCGCCATATCTTTGTATTTGTATTAATTGCTCTTCAGACAAGGAAGATATAATCTGTCTAATCACAATTCCTACATCAGCACCAGATTTCATTCCATTCACTAGCTGCCAGATCGCCCTCCTAAAATATAAAGACGGATTCTTAGTTGCAATCTGGTCTAAAACTTCAATTTGTGATATTCCTGCATTTATTTTCTTAACAGCAAGAGCAAATTGTTTAGAAACCTCACCATAATCTTCATTAGAAATGCTAACTAAGACGTTGAATAATGGAACACCCGAGTTTAGTTGTACTAAAATATTTTGTAATGCAGACAATAAATTTCTTTCAATATCCCTTATTTTCCTTCCTGCAACTAGTTTGGGATATAACATTTGCTGGATAAGAATAAATAGTGTAATAGGAATCGAAACTAATACAGACAGTAAAATTGCATTCTCTATCTTTATTAAAAATAAAAAAATACTGAATAATATATTAATAAAAATAAAAAACACGATAGAAGCAGTAATGCACATACTTGCATATTCTGCGGGATTAAGATTGTACTCAGAATGTTCAATATTCACTTTCAACCCAGGAAAATTCTTCTCTATTTTTTTACCCACCCCCAAAAAAATACCGGAAATTCTCCCTAAAAACGCAATAGGCAATATTGAAAAAGGAATTTTAATTTTTCTCATTGAAGCTGTTTTTCTCCCACATAATATTTATTCATGATCTCTCCAACTTGATCAACAGTCCTGATATTTTTCTTAACCATGGACCTTAAAATGCTGTTTTTTTCCTTTAAGTCCTGCACTAATTCTTGTGTTGTCATACCTGTATGCACATTTAAATCTTCGAATAGATGGATGCTTTCAGCATGTTGAACAAAAGTATCGTTGCTTGTCTTCCACCTATACAAAATATTTGGCCTTATTTCTTCATTTTCCTCAACTATGAATTCACCAAGCTGGTATAATCTTCTTAGTGCTTTTCTTCTGTCTCTGAACATTACTACATTAAGATTTACAGCCCCCAATAAATTATTAGGGACACTTATTGGAGGATTAACTAATCTCCTTATAGTTTCGCTTATGGAATTTGCATGAACAGTAGCATAAACACTATGCCCCGTATGCATAGCCTCAAATAATACCTCTGCTTGATCATGTTTTCTAATTTCACCTAATATTATTCTATCTGGTCTCATTCTTAAAGAATTTACTAATAGATCGAGCATTGTGTCCTCAACCAAAGTAAAGTTACCACTCCCAGCCAAAAAGTACTTAGAATCCTCTGGTGTTATATCATAACTCGGTATATTCTTAAGGTTCTTTTTTATTATAACCTTCTCGATTTTCACATATTCTACTTCTTCTTTGCTTCTCTCAGATAAAGCATTCAAGCTTTTTTCTTCTTTTTTTGATGTGTGGACTCTTGTTGAAAGTAATGAAACCAAATCATTCAACCTATCTCTAGAAATAGTGTTATCATCGTTTTCTACATATCTGTAATAAAAATTGTATCTTTCGTCTTTATTTAAATAATTTTTTAATGTTTCTAGATGATCTTTTACTATAAACACAGGAATTCTATTTCTTATTGTACCTTCCTTAAAATTCTCTAAAAGATTTAATTTAGCTTTTTCTATATTGGACTCTTTTCTAAATTCCAAAAGAGCACATGTTTTTTTAACATCCTTTCTGCTTAGTATATTCAAGGCATAAATATTATTTCTAGCAAATCCAGTTTTACCACCGTTATATGTAGTAGAGAGAATTCCTAATCTTAAAAATAAATATTTAAACTCATTTATAATATCTTGATTAATCGAAAAAAGCGATATTTTGCCCTTACTTATAGAACCATCACCATCAATATAACCAGCCAAGAATGAGGCTATAACCTTTTCTTGAGACCTCATTATAATTTTCGAAACACTAATTGATTTTGCATATGTCGCATTGAATAATTCTTTCATCAAACAAGTTATTACGGAAGAGAATAAGCAGTATTTATTATACTCTTTATTATAATATTTTATATCCAATCCAAATAGTTTTTTTACCAAGCCCTTTAAAATATAACTTATCTCTTCTTTTTGTGATATCATTATTCTATCTTTATTTATAAATTTTTCAGCTAAAACAAAACCTGCAAAGTAAGCGAGATCTTCATCAACTATTCTCGGTATTTTAACAAAGTTAGAATTTTTGCCTCTCCCTTTAAGATACATAATCTTATTTTCAAAATAGTCTAAAGAATAATCAGATAATTCTATCATTTTTTTAAGAACCTGCATATTCACTATACCTGTTTTTCTATAATAATTAAAACATTGTCTCTTTACACCACAGAGTTTAGCTATCTCTTTAAGCTTAAATTTTTTTCTAAGATCTTTTTCTAAGATAAGATAATCATCTTTTATTTGATATGCATAAATGCCTTTTTTATCAAAAACATCGAATATTTTTATTTCTTGTTTGGCAGCATTGATATTTATTTTAGTAAATAATGGTACATACCCTCCAATCTTTTTTATTTCAAAAGGATTTAACAAAGAGATTTTTCCTTCCTTAGTTAATATAGGTAACTTTGTATTTTCTGTTATAGAGAATTTTGTTCCATCTCTACAGAATATATCACATATATATTTTCTATTTGTGATTTTTGAAAAAGCTTTTATCTTTTCTTGTTTATATTTCAGATTTAGTGGGTCACCAGCTAAAATGGTATCACCATCACCTTCTGATGCAAGTAAATTACTTTTAATCTTTTTATTTCCTTTAGATAATTTCTCTTCAACATATCTAGATATTTCACGAAGTTCACCTTTCCCATCCACTATAAATGAACCGGGGTACATACAAACTTCACCTTTTCCTTCTGGATTCGGTTGTCTTACTGTTAAAGGAACCCAATATAAAAACTTGGGCAAAAGTAGTTCCCGAGTGTCCTCTATGCTTATGATCCTATGATTTGGAGGCATAAAGGGCATACAAACGTTTAGAAAGGACGTTTTTCCACTAGCAGTTCCACCAGAAATTAAAATATTCATTTCATATTGTATTGCCAACCATATTAAGGCAAAAATTTCAGATGAACAAGTATTATTTTTAATTAAATCAGTCACAGTCCAAGGATCGCGAGCAAATTTTCTGATAGTTATAGTATTTCCTTTGTTCGATATGGGATATAAAACAGCATTAGCCCTGTCTCCTGTAACTAAGTGAGCATCTAGTAATGGACTTAAAGTGGTTATTTGTCTTCCAACTCTTCTGGCAATTGTATTAGCGTAATTCTGTATTTTTAGTTCAGTCTTAATAGTAATATTGGTTTGCAACCAGCCATATTTCCTGTGATAAACCCTAACTGGCTCTGAAGAAGAGGTAATAACTATTTCTTCTAAAGAGTCATCATTAAGCAAGAATTCCATTTCATCTAAGCCCAACATCTCATGCAACAAACTCCCGGTTAGAAAATCAACAGTTTCTTTTGGAATATTTGGTATTATGCTTCTAAAAACAGCTTCTGAACTTTTCTTGAATCTTTCTTTTAAGTTTTCAATTATTTTTGGATCTAATATCTCATGAGCTCCAACATTAACCTCAGTAATTAGTCTATTCTTTACTTCATTTAATAAAATTAAAGTTGATCTGCTTATTTGTGGTATGTTTACTTTATATATCAAGCCAAGATCCTTAATTTTTTCTATATCAACTCTTACAATTATGCCATCTGCATTAATATTGTAATTGTCAACTATAGTCATATTATTTTATCTCCCGGAACATCAAATAAATTAATATTTACGTCTTCTTTTTTGCATTCTAGATTTTCACTAGGATCTTTTCCAGAACCAGGCAAAACAACTCCCTTGCTAACATTTGTTTTTACCCATTTATCATTAGTAATATCATAGGTATACATAACACCAGATTTAACTATTACAGTTGATTTTTTATCAACACTTTCTGCTCTTAATAGTTGATCTTTAATATAATACCATATTTCTCCTCCCCTGCAAACATAAGTTCCATTTCCAGAAAAAGCTTCCTTAACATTCTCGCTAGCAACTTCAACTCCTCTTTCAGATTCTGGCATTGGTCTTATAACATTTATTTTATCGCCCGTATTTTGTATCAAACCATTTATAATAAAAAAACCAACTAAAGCAACAAGCACAACGCCAGCCAAAGATAAACCAACAATAATTCTTTTCTTTTTATTAACCGTCTTTTTTTCATCAACCACAAAGCCTTTTTTTATAAACTCCGGTTCACCAAAAGCGGGTACACGATATTCTATTAATTCATTTTCATTAAGTATTTCACCCCATCTTTGGGCAACAGTCTTGTCTACATTAAAAGCCCCTGTAATTTTGCTTAATGGAACAGTATTTTCCTTTTCAATAACATCGCATAATCTATCAAAATCAGTTTGATAAATAGAACTCAATTTTGGTAAAACAAGTTTTTTATCTTCTCTTTTTACAGAAGCTTCTTCTTTTTTAAAACCAAAATTTGGTATCTTAATTTTTTTAAATGTACTTAAAATATTTTTATTTTTTATCTCCTCTAAAATTTTTTTTACTTTATTTTTTTCATTTTGAGGGGCAGTTTTAATTTTTTCTTTAACTATCTTATTTTTTACTTTATTTATATTATCTGTTTTGCTTTTTCCATTAGTATAACTAGTAATTTCTTTCTTTTTCTCTTTTTTCATCAAATTTTATAAGAATTCTACCATATATTAATCCTTGTTATGATTGATTGATAACTACACAACCCTAATTGCGCTTTTTTTAAAAAACTTATACTCAGAGAAGTTTATTGTTAGAACATTATCATTGGTCTTAATATCAACTTCCCTGCCTAAATCATTCAAGCTTATTATGTTAGTTGTTACATTTATTTTTGTTTCAGAATCAATAGTTAATATATTGCTGCTAACATTAACATAGGCAATTAAAAGATCAGCATTATCATATAACTTAAACCTGGCTATGCTACTAGAGCTACAACTAGTTCCGCTAGCACCTGTAGCAGTAACATCCAGTTTCCCGCTGGAGCTTCCAGAACAAGAAGTTCCATCTAATACTTTGCCAGTTACAATATCAACTCTGTATTTATTAAAATTCAAAGTTCTCGGCTGAACCTTAATAATATCGTCACCAAAATCAATATGATAATATTTTATGTCATGCGGTCTTATCCATACTGCTAAATCATCACTTAAACTAGTATTAATATTTATATTGTAACTTGAATTAATAAATCCATTAAATTTAGTTAAATTATTTCCAAAATTAACATCATTGTCATTAGGCAATTCCTCTGTAAAACTAACAGTACTCCCCTTAACTATAGTTATTCCAGAAACACTATCAAAGATATTTCTAAATCCTTCCTGAACAGATTCATCTAATACCCTTGCTTTTTCAAAAACAATATAATCACTGACCCTTTCCCTTGAAGTTTTAAAACTATCAGATATTATCAAAGCAAAGCCTAAAAAGATTATAACAACTATAAAAAATCCCAATGTCAGGAACATTCCTTTTATTTTGGCCATACACCATACCTCGCTATGCATAAATCTAGATTATTAGTAACTACAATCCTCTCTCCTTTTACTAAAGTACTGCTTACACTTCTGTTAGATTCAATTATTTTATCCTCACATTCCAATCTAAAACTATAATCAAAATTTTTAGGAAGTATGTTTTCAACACTTGTTTTTATGCTGTTTTTATTTAAAGAATCAAGTTTTCCATTTACATCCAAAACAGTGAATATGTCATTAGCAAGATTGAACTGCTGCAATAACTCATAATTTTCCTCATTTTCCTTGTTAACCATAAAAAACGAGCTTATTAAAACTATCATAACTAAGAAAATGGCAATTACAGCATCTAAAGAAAAAACTTGCCCTTTATTCCCATAATGTAAATTCCAATACAACTTCGCTACCTCCATTTAATACAATTCTTTGAATAGTTATTACAAATTTTGAACTTAAACTTGGCTTGTTTCCAAGTTCAACATCATTATCATGAACTTGAATTAACGCACCATTAGAATCAATTATCCTAAAATAAAAATCATACGCTTCTATGTTGAAAAGTTCTCTAACATCATCATACTCCATATCTATAAATTCCTCTATTTTATTACTTGACAAAACCCGATCATTGCTAACTAAACCAATTACATTAACCTTATCAGCATCATTCTCCCACTTATCAGGAACTCCTCTTGTTTCAACTAAAATATCAGTTATTTTTATGGCCTTTTCAGATAAATCTTCATACGCAATCTTATTATCTAATCTCTTTGAAAAATTATCCCAAACCAGTATTAGAGTAACTAGCAGTATAATAAAAACAGTAGCACTAATGAATAAATCCAAAGATTGCACTTGTCCTTTTTTAGATAACATATGTAACATCAACAAAATCACCCACATTTTTTGCTTTAAATTCACCAGCATGTACTAATCTAGAGGGAAACTGATTTATAGGAACACTACAAAAAACAACGTCAGCTTCAGCATAATCAGAAGAAAATCCTTTTTCTTTTAAAGAATAAATACCAATTAACCTGGAGTTATTCAAAAGATCAAATTCATATTCAGAATTAGATATGATTTCGGTCCCATTACCATTAATAAAAGCTCCAGTTATTAAATTACTAATCTTAATGCATGTATCTCTTTGTGAAACAAATTTTTCAGCATTTTGATTATCTGTTCTCTTATTAAAACCATATCCAAGAATAAATAAAAACATAAGAAAAACAGCACCAATAACAAAAATTCCCTCAACACTAGTTTGTCCTTTTTTCATTTTTATTTTTTTCTTTCGCAAACGCCTAAAGCTTTCGCTTGGGCCCAATTGCGCAAACAATTTGGGTTTCTTTTTCTAAAAGAAAGGCTTTTAAGGGATGCAACAACAAAAATCTCCTGTTGGCCCACCTATACAATAATCATCCCCACCAGACTGATAAACTTCACCATTATTATTACATTGTGCTTGATTCTGTCTGCACACCCCATTATTATAACTTCCAAACCAAACACAATAATCACCGCAATTGCTTACGCTTGGAGGAACTTCAGGGCATGAAGCAGCATTCCATAATATATAATAATTTAGTTGAACATCATAAGGACAACAACTATAACCACTAGGAATAGGACAATCACTACTGCAAGTATTACAGTTATCCCCTGGTAATCCCGTACATATTCCATCTCCGCATTGTATTTGAACAGTGCTTACGCAACTTCCACTTCCTTGACTATCACAAACATTTCCAGAAGCACATCCATCTTGTTCTCCATAACAATCACTACAATCACAATCTTCATTACTATCACAGATCAAATCACCACAATAACTATTACAATCACTAGAACAACTAACGGCATTTTCATTGCTACTGCAAATACTATCCCCGCAATATCCTCCTAATAAAACCTTAACAACACCATCAGAATCCCTGAAAGTTTCAACAGCAACCCTAAAATTACCTTTATTAGTTAAATTTCCTATAAAACCGGGAGCAGCTTTTAAATTGGCTTTTGAAAAAGATAAATACTCTGATATTCTGCCAAAAATTGTTAAATTCATAGTTATGGTTTTATTTGCAACAGATACTCCAGTAACTCCACTTGGAATATTAACCCAAACTGTGTCCTTGCTTCCTAAACCAGAGCTATAAACAAGATCAGCAGCATTAGTAATAGACTTAACAGTATCATCTGCTTGATTAAGTCTTATGTTTTCCCCAGAACTTCTGGTAGCATAATAAAAAAGAGGAACGCTAACAAATATTACAATTCCAACAATTATTAAATATTCTATACTAACTTGTCCTTTCATTATAAAATTAAAAATCTTCTATTTTTATTATAGTTTGTTTTTCTTTGTAGAGTAGTTAAAAAAATTATTTTTTAGGGTTTTTTCATTTTCCGCCAACGCTTTTCAAAAGTGTTGTCCAAAGAAAAGCTTATATATTAGTAAAATCAAATTAAATACATAAAATAATTATTAAACGCGAGGTGATTTGATGAAAAGAGGACAAGCAGCTATGGAGTTCTTAATGACTTACGGCTGGGCTATTCTTGTAGTTCTAATTGCAATAGGCGCATTAGCTTATTTTGGTGTTTTAAACCCAAGCAGATTTTTACCAAGAAGTTGTACGCTAATGCCAGGTTTAGATTGTAATGACTTTAAAGTACAAGCCTCAGATAACACAGTTCATATATTCATAAGAAATGGAATTGGTGATAGTATTGATTTTAGTGCTTTAAATATTGATGTTGACGGTACAACATGTACTGCAATAAATCCAGCATCAATTAATGACGGAGCGTTGTCTCCAGAACTAACAGTAACATGTGGTGATGCTTTAGTAGGTGCAGTAGGAACAAGATTTAGAGGTTCAGTAACTGGAACTTACACAATAGGAACAAGCACTGTAACCCATACATTAACAGGACAAATAGTTTCACCTGTAGAATAAATTTTTTTATTTTTTAACTTTATTTCTTTTTTTATTAATGTTTACTAATTAGAAACTAAAGGGGCATTTATTTATATTCTACAACAACAATACTTAAAAACTCAAATATTTTTAAAAGAAAGATGGCAGAATACTCTCAAGCATTATGTCAATATTTAGGACAAATTGAGCTAAAAGCATCTCAATCTGGGGATTCTTTTGCACGTTATCTATGTTTTTATGATGCTTTAGACTCACTAGCCTGTAAAGGGTTATCAGAAGAAGATTCAAGATTAGCAAGAGACATTCTTAGGAATAGAGCAAGAGAAACAAAGCCGTGGAATATTGGTAGCGCATCTGGAGAAGCCGGAGAAGCGGATTAAAATAAAAAACTACACCTCGCTAAAGAACTTAACTGCAAAATCACAAAAAGCAATAATAACATTTTTATCCAAATTAAATTCATCCCTGCTACCTAAATATTTTCTATCTTCTGGAGTTATTTTTTCTCCAACTCTTAATTCTTGATAAGTAACACATTTAATATGTTTCTTTGAAACAAGAATAAAATAACAGTTTTCAAAAGAATTCTCCCCTTTATCATCCCTTCTTTGTATTTGCTCTCTCGTTTAGATAATCCATTCTGTTCTTCAAAATTATCACTTTGATGGATTCGGCATAATGGTTGACTATATCTTATCATAGAATATTTATATTCTTCAGGTAATATTTCTTTTCCACATTCTTTACAATAAAACCCCAACACAAATCACCAAGAAATATATTAAGTAATAACTATATAAACTATTTTATTTCAAAAAACAACCGTCTTCTTACTAACCTTTATTCCATTATCGCCTAAAACCAATTCAAAAGTCTTCTCAGGTATTTTAGTTCCCCTCATTTTCAAAATCTCAATTCCTCTGATTCTTTCATCTTTGCTTCTTATATGATAAAGTAAGATTATGCTGTCAACTTCAAATTCCAAAGCAGCAGACATTACAGATTCATGGTCAACAGATCTTGCCTGTGAAGTCACAACCGCAGTGCAATTCCATTTACCGATTAAATCAAATAGAGACAAAGCAGCCTCTTTTTTAGTTAATTCATCCTCATACAATAAAGAAAAACTAGTTATAGAATCTATCACAATTCTTTTAGCTTTCAACTTCTCAACCATGGCATCAACCATACCGCCGCCTTCAACTAAAATTTTCTTAACCTGTTCAGGGCTGTATTCTAAAAACCTAAACAATCCTTTCTCTTCATATTTTTTTAAATCCCAGCCTATAGACAGCATATCGTCATACATCTTATCTTTTTTTTCCTCAAAAGTTATATAGATCCCGCACTCACCTTTTTTACAGCCCTCCATTAAAAAGTGCATTCCAAATATTGTTTTTCCGCTTCCAGGTTCACCAGCAATTAAATTAACAGAATTTCTTTTAAAACCGCCCTGCATTAAAGGATCTAGTCCAGGAACTCCTGAAGATATCCTAGCTTCTTTTACCATTTTTACTTCCAAAGTCAGTTTCTTTTTCTAATAACACAAAAGGTATCTCATCAGGATAAACAAACATTCCTCCTTCTTTAATAATTAATGGATAAATATCAATTGAATGATCCTGTCCCCTCATCTTGACAACTTGTATGCATCTTTCATATCTATTGTTTTTCCTGACTTTTAATAGTCTTATGACTCCATCAAACAAGTATTCTTCTGGCTGATACCCGTTTATATCCACTGAAGTAAAATCTTCCTCAGAAATGGCAACTAACAAAACTTTTCTCATGGAATTTATTAAATCCAGTATCTCTTTCCTGTAATTTAATTCATTTCCCCATGTAGAAAATTTGAATATAGTTAAAGAATCAATAGCAACTCTTTTAATTTTATTCCTCTCAATTATATCCAGAGGGGTTGCAATAGAGACTAGTTTCTTTAAACTAATTGTTTGGCTTACTAAGAACACTTTTTTTTCTTTTTCATATTTTTCTAAATTCATACCTAAAGTTTTAGCATATGCCCTAACATCATCTAAATCTTCGGTAGTGATAAATAATCCTTTCTCACCATTTTTAGCTCCGTCAATTATGAAATTTAAAGCAAGAACCGTTTTACCTGAACCAGGAGCACCCTTAATTAAGACAGAAGCGTTTTCTCTAAAGCCACCCTTTAATATCTTGTCTAATCCTGGAACCCCTGTTTTCATTAACATATAATAATATTAAAAAATACAACTATAAAAACCTTGCTTTTTATTCACTTTCCGAGGCGCCGCCTTTAAGAGAAAGCTTTAAATATTAAAAGACGATTATTTTAAAAAAGGAGGAGAGGTTATGAATAATTATTTTCTAAATCTTGCTAAAAAGGAATAGAAAACATTTATGAATTTTACAATCTATTTTAGGTAACATCTACCAAATTTAATTTGTAAAAAATCATTGAATTTAAGATGCTTTTTCTATAGGCGAAAGATTTATAAATCTACCAAAGTTATATATATTAGTAACTTTAGTGACTTATATAAAATGGCTGAAATACCAATAATACTAAAGCTAAGGAAACGGGCACAGAAAGATGTAGCTAGTGCTCAAGATAAAATTGTTGAGGAGATTTTCAAGATTTTTGGTAAGACGGCAGTATTGCATGGCGGGACAGGTATTTGGAGATGTTACAGTGGAAATAGGTTCTCAGAAGATGTTGATGTTTATATACCGAAGAATTTAAACAAGCTTAATTTGGTTTTTGAAAATTTAAAAAAATTAGGATTCATTATTGAAAAGAAGAAAATCGAAGAAAATATTTTACACTCAAGTTTGAAGTTAGATGGAACAATTGTTAAATTTGAGGCATTTTTTAAAGAAATAAAAGGCGAATTAAAAGAATACAAGAAAATAGATGGAAATATTATTACTATTTATACTTTGATTCCAGAGGAACTCATAAGGGAGAAAATAAATGCTTATCAAAATAGAAGAAAAATAAGGGATCTTTATGATATATTCTTCTTATTGAGGTATACTAAAAATAAGGGAGAAGTTTCAGATGAATTAAAGAAATTTATTAAGAACTTCAGGAGTCCGACAGATGAAAAAGAGATCCATAGTTTGATTATTGAGGGCATCGTGCCTGATGTTGAAGGAATGCTGAATTACATAGAAAGGGAGATTTGAGCATGGGGAAGAAAAAGTATCTAGACAAAATAGAAAGTTTATTTGAAAAGAGCCCAGTAGTTACTTTTAATTCGATTAAAATGATAGTTAAAGATAAAAAAAATATTAAACAATACACAAAACAGATAATTCGGAATTTAATTAAGCAGAACAAAATAAAGAAGATAACAAAAGGATTCTATACTACCCATGAAGATCCTTCTTTGGCTGTTTTTTGTTTTTCTGGATATCTGGGAGTCCAGAATGCAATGAGCTTTCATAATCTTTGGGAGCAAGAAACAGTGCCAGTAATAATTACCGCGAGAAGAGTTAGGTCTGGAAGACGAGTAGTATTCGGGGCGAATGTTGTAATTAAAAAAATAAATAAAAAATATCTTTTTGGCTTTGAATATTACAAAGACGGGGATTTTTATTTTCCATATTCAGACATAGAGAAGACATTCATAGATATGATTTATTTTAGGCAGCCTTTGGATAAAGAGACCATTCTAGAATTCAAAAAAATGATAGATAAAAAGAAATTAAAATTATATTTGAAGAAATATCCAAAAAAATTCATGAAAAAAATAGATAATATTTCAAAATTTGAATAAAATTTTACAAAAGTCTTTATTTCGGATAGTTAACCTAATCATAAGACTATGCCTTTATTAATTAGCATATTTTTAGACCAATTTTTTAAATAAAAAGTTTTAAAAACAAGCAGAACTTAGGTAAATAAGGAAAAAATGATTTAGTTAGGCAAGTAAAAAAGTTTGTTGGGTGATTTAAAATGAAAACAGATTGGACTAATGTTGCTTTTTGGATTTTGATAGCATTAATAATTATCTTATTAATTGCTTCATTTTTTAAAGGAGGGTAGATGAAATTACAAGATATAATACTGTGGATAGTTGTATTGTTAACAATAATTGTTGTCTTATGGTATATTTTTGGAAACAGTCCCAGTTTCGAGCAGGCGATTCTTGTTCTGTTGCTTGGACTTTCAATAACTACCCTAGTTAAATTGAGGGTTCTTGAAACTCGCTTTAATTTTTTAGCTAGAGATTTTCGAGAACATTCTAAGAAAAGATGAAAAAAGAGGATTTAGGTAAACTAAAGAGTCTAAATCAAAACGTTGTTTTAGCAACAGTTTCTGCAAAAAACTATCAAAAGACAAATAATAAACTAATAAGGTATCTAACTCAAAAGGTAAACATTCCGGGAGTTTATGTAACTTTAAATAAACCATATGAAACTGTTTCTAATATATTTAATAAAGAAAAAATTGACACAAGATTAATAATTTTCATAGATGCAATTACAAAAACAACTAATGAAAAAATTAAAAAAACAAAAAACTGTTTATTTATAGGAACTCCAGAAAATTTAAGTGATATCTCAATTTCAATGGATCAAGCAGTTACTTCTTTGCCTGGAAAGGAAAAATTTCTATTCTTTGACAGTTTAAACACATTGTTAATGTATAATGATGTAACTACAGTAGCAAGATTCATTCATTTTTTATCGGGAAAAATGCGTGCATGGAAAGTTACAGGGATCATAATATCGTTACAAAAAAAGGGTAACGAAGATTTAATTAATGAATTATTACAATTTTGTGATATAAGATTGGATTTCAAATGACAAAAAAACAAACATTAGATATTAAAAGCATATTAGTATTCATTGCAATAATCGTAGCTATATATCTTTTATCTTCTATTAGTAAATCATTAGAGATAACAGTGGGTGCTTTTTCATTAAGCATAGGAGTACTGGCAATAATCTGGACTTTAATAGCAAAATACAGCTTATCGCCAAAATCAACATTAAGATTATTCACAAATAGTTTTTTAGCCTGTTTAATAGCATTAATAGCTTTATCTTTCATAAAATTAATAGCGTTTATGACAGTATATTCAAGAAATTTGATTTACATAGAATATATATTAACCACAATCGTGTATTTATTTTTCTTAATCTCAGCGTATTATATTTTATCAATAGGAAAACAATTTGGTTTCCAGTCAAAAGCAGCAGAGATAAAAAAGATAATAGAAAAAAAGAATCATAAAAAATGAATAATACCATTAAATTATTGATGATATCTGATATATTTATCATTACGGGTTTTGGTTTAATTGATCCAATTTTAGCTATTTTTATCAAAGATAACTTAATAGACGGAACAATTTTCGCAGCAGGTTTATCAACAACTCTATTTTTAGTTACAAAATCAATTATACAATTGCCATTTTCAAGATATGTTGATTCCCATGATGATAAAGTTCGTTTTTTAATAATTGGAACTTTATTAATTTCTTTTGTTCCGTTTATTTATATATTTGCAACTTCCATGAAATATATTTACCTAGCCCAGTTTATCCATGGTATAGGTTCTGGTTTAGCATTTCCAACCTGGTTAGGATTATGGAGTTCACATTTAGATAAAAAACATGAAAGCTTTGAATGGAGCTTATATTCCGCTATTGTAAGTATAGGAACCGCAATAGCAGGAGCTTCAGGAGCAGCAATAGCTCAATTTTTAAGTTTTAGAGTTAGTTTTTTTATAGTTTTCATAGCCTCATTAGTCGGTTCTTTTATTTTATTTGGCCTGGAAAGGAAAGAAGGGAAAAAGACTAAAGAAATAAAAATAATGCATTATCATCAGAAGAGAAAATCACATCATTTACATAAATATTCTTAAAAAGACAAGTTTTTAAACTGTTTTTTAAAAAAAAGAGAGTATGGTATTTAAACCAGATAATGAAGTCATGGAATTTTTAGATGAATTAATTGAATTTGATAGAGACGAGCCTGTAAAAACCAAGATATCATATAAAGAAATGTGGTTTGAATTTAATGAAATAAGGAAGCTAATCAATGAAAGAACTTTGTTAGGTGAGAGTCTTTATCTTATTATAGAAAGAATGTATGCACTAAGGGGAGATAGTTAAGGAAAATTCATAATCATAAATATTCTTAAAAAGACATGTTTATTCTATTTTCAGAAATTCACTTACAGAAACAATCTTGATCTTTCCAAATTCTTTTAACTTTTTAAGATGCTCGTCGCCAGAGATGATAAAATCAACATCAGCTTCAACAGCACATTCAAGTAGAATATTATCATCCATATCCTCCTTAATCACATCAAGTTTTGATTTCGTATCTACAATAATAGCAATTTTGTAAATAATTTCCAAGAATTTATTTTTTTGCTTTTCTATGAATTTAAATTTTGGATAATTCATAACTCTTTTTAATTCTACTAATTGTTTTACAGAAATAAACAAATCATGCTCTCTATTAATAATCTTTCTTAACAAATTTTTTGAATTTCCTTCCCAACCAATAGAAGAAATTAAATTATTTGTATCAAATAACTATCTTTTTCTTGCCCATTTAATTGCCCCTTCTACATCGCTTTCTTTTACTTTATTTTTCTTAAATTGAGATTCTATATCTTTTGCTAGAGATTCGAAATCCAATTTAACTTTAGGCATATCTACTTTCTTAAATAAAACCCCATTTTGTATTGGAAAAGCAACAAATCTTTCACCAGGACTTAAATTAGATGATTCTCTAATCTCTTGGGGTACAACCAATTGTCCTTTTTCAGACATTTTTACAAGTTCTATATCGTTTTCTTTCATTTCTATCACCAGTTTAATAGTTAAACAGTTGAACTATTTAAATCTTTCTATGTATTAACACTAGTATTATTTCTTAGCTGTTTTCCAAACATTGTCAAAAACTTCTTTGAAAGTATCAGCAAAAATTTTATCTTTAATTAAAAAAGCCCTTGGAATTTTTGAAGTATAATACTGTATATAAACCATATTATCTACTATTCCCCACTCAGCTAAATTTTTCAGCTCATAAAATGCTACTTGAGTATTCTTATTTTTCCTTTTTTTAGCTAATTCTTTATCTTCTAAAGGAAGTAAAATCTTTGCTTTTGCATTTAATTTATTTCTTATTTTGTGATGCTCATCATAAAAGCCAATTAATCTTTCATAGGCCTCTTTCTTTCCCCCATAAATTTTTTCCTCACTATCCCTTGTTAACAAGGAATTGATTTCATGCCACATTGATTTTATTCCTATTAAACCTTCATAATACTTATATTTTGAATATGGCTCTTCATTAATCTCTTTTTTCTTTAAGTTATCAATTACTTCGTTTATTTCTTTTCTTTCTTCTTCTAGTCTTCTTTGTTTTTCTAAGAATAATTCATTTAGAGCTTCTGGTGGTGAAGGCATAAAAATTTTAATATTATTTTGAACCCTATAGCTCACTAAACCTTTTTTAATTAAAGAATCGAGAATTTTATAAATATTCGAGCTCGCTATATTTGTTTCTTTACATAATTCTCCAGTCTGAGACTCTTGCAATTTAAGTAAAACCAAATAAGTTCTTACTTCTTGCTTTGTTAATCCTACTTTACTTAATATTTCATCAAATTTATTTTCCATTTTTAATAGATAACTTTATTTTTATTTAATGTTTTCCAAAAATTCATTCGCATTGATTATCTTAATACCTTTAAATTCCTTCAAATCTAATAAATCCGGATCACCAGTAACAATATAATCAACTTTACCATCAAAAGCACATTCAACAATCTTGTTATCATTTTTGTCCCTTATAACATCAAATTTGCTTATCACATCAATAATAAGACAATAATTCATAAGAATATCAACCAATTCTTTTATATTTTCTTCTGGAAACTGAAATTTGTTTCTTAATTTATCCACAACTTCATCCAGAATTTCAACAGAAATCACTAATTGGTATTCTCCCAAAATGCCTTTTCTGATCACTTCATATGGTTTCCCACTCCAAAAGACAGATGAAATAATTATATTTGTATCTGGCAATACCCTAATCATCTTTTAGCACATCTTTTTCCTTTATGCCTTTTTTTGCAGCAAAGGTTCTGCCAAATTTGGCCAATCTTTCAAATTCTTTTACAGTTGGCAGTTCTACTTTCTTGAATATGATAGTATCTCCTCTACCGTAAACTGCAAATTTGGTTCCGGCTTCTATTTTCATGTGTTCTCTTATTTCCTGTGGAATTACAACCTGTCCTTTAGGGGAAGTTGTTGTTATTTGAACTTCTTTTTCCATAGTGTATCACCAAGTAAAACTATTTTACTTTTGTACTTAAATACTTTTTGGTTTCTTTTTAGGAGGTTTATAAGAAACGCAGTTTCTTATTACTACTATATTAACATAGTAGCAAATATATAAATATATCTATCATTATATAATTACTAACAAATAGTTAAAAATTATTTGTTTATTATCAATTGCGTTGGTTATCTTTTCCAACCTTAAACAAAAAAGAGGAGGAAAAGAAAATGAGTTTAGGAAAGAAAGCGCTTGTTGTAGAAGATAATCCTTTTTGGGCAGAGAGATTTAAAGAACTCGAAGAAAGATTTGACTGTCCGATATTAACAATTCTAAAGAACCCTAGAAGAGACTCACTTGATGAAAGATTCCTCCAAAGTATTGAAAAATGTTTAAGAGACATTAAATATGAAGTAATACTCATGGATGGTCATTTGGACCTTAAATTAGGAGGAGAAGGAATCTATGCTGAATGTGATGGTACCATAATAATAAGAAATCTAAGAGAGGCACATTATGGCGAACTTAATCTTAATACCCCAATATATAGTATATCTTCTGGTGGACGTATTGAAGGAAGTATTGGTTCATTAGGAAAATCTAATTCCACTATTAGAAAAACAGTAGATTTTATAATACAAAAATATCTCACATAAGTATAAATTATATTTTTTTCTTTTTATCTAGAACTATCAGCCTGCCTCTCTAATTCTACTTTTTTAGAATAAGCCGCACTATTTTGATCTCTATTAGAAGCAAATATAATTTCATCAGCTAAGTTATCAACAAATTTTTTCTTCTTTCCAAAAGATTTCTGATAAGATCCTTGAACCATCATTCTCAAAGCAATATCAATTCTTCTCTGAGGCGCACAATCAACAGCTTGTGGGTATCTAGCACCACCATACTCAATAGTAGTTATCTCCTCTCTTGGAGCAGAATTTTCAATGGCCTTAACAAAAACCTCAACAGGATTTTTATTAGTTTTTTTCTCAATTATAATCAATATATTTTTAACAATTTTAACCGCATTTTGGTTTTTACCAGAAGCTCTTCCAGAAGTTAATTTATGTTTCTTACCCCTATGACCTGGAACCATCACCTTATTTATTAATCTTTCAACAATATTGCTTTTGCTTTTATGAAATCTTAATCTATTTCTTCCACTCGATTTAGGTATAATTATAGGATTTAAATTAATATAATTTTTTAATCCAGGATCAGCTACATCAATACCGCTCATATCCCACCTATTAAATAATTTAATTTCAACCATTTAAACAGCAACCTCTTGTAATCCTATCTTAACAGATAAATAATCTTTTAACCTATCGAGCAACTCACCAGATTCTAATTCTGGGATTAAATCTACATCAGTAATTGCAATATGAACCAGGGTTTCACCTTTCTTGGCAGATACATCATCCTCAACACCAAAATAGTTCATAGCTACAAAAAAATCATGTATCCCTTCTCTTCCATTAAACAATGCAGCTCTTCTCCCTAAGTCTACTTCAGTAATACGTGCCATATTTACTCTAGATTCCGCATCTGAAAATTCTCTAAATTTATTAAAATATTTCAAAGCATCTTCCTTTACAATATATCTGGTATCAATCCACATTTTATCTTCTACCTTTCTCTATTTTTCCTCTAACCAAGGCATTTAAACTCTGATCATTAACTTTTATAACTTTCCATCTTACACCAGGAATATCACCTTTACTTTTTCCTCTAGAACCCCCTATGCTCTCAACAATAACTTCATCATGCTCATCTATGAATTTAATGGCATTATAACCAGGAACAAAAGCAGTTACTTGCCTTCCATTTTTAGTTAATTGAACAAAAACGCATTTTCTCATTGCAGAATTTGGCTGTTTTGCTTCTAATTGTCTTTTCTCTAAAACTATGCCTTTAGCTTGAGCAGCACCACCCAAAGGATCAGATTTCTCTTTTAAATTTAAGGCTCTTTTAACAAAATTTTTATTGTTCCACCTAAACATTTTCCTTCTATGTTTTAATTTATTTCCTGCTCCTAATCCTCTAGGCTTATTTCCCATTTTATTTCACTTATTTTGTGGTCTTAGCACTTTTTCTAAAAGGGCTAAATTCAATTTATAAAGATTACTATCTTACTTTTTTGCTATTTTCCATAACAACTGAAAATGCTTTTTAAAACTATCAGCCAACTGTTTTGATTGGATTCTTATTGCTACCAGTTCTGGCTCCCATATAAGATTTAAGAGGGTATTACCATAACACAAATTCATTGTTGTACTACTAAACTCTTTAGGAAGATATTTAATTTCATAGTACATTGTCGGTGGTTTAGCTGTTTCTTTAGTATAAATAAACCTATGCATAATTTTATTTTTTGTTTGTTCTCTAAAATAATACTCTGCAAATTCAGGCAAAAATCTCCTCAATTGACCAGTAACGCTATATCCAAAAACCTCTTCTTTTTTTATAAGTATATCTTTTAATGCAAATTTTATCCCTTGTTCTCCTTTAAAAACCTCCACTGTAACTTTTTCTGGAATTTTAGCCTGAATGTCTTTAAGTTCAACAATAACATTAGCTATTTTTTCCTCTTGTTCTTTTAAATAACCCAATATAAACCCAGGATCAATCCCACGAAAAAATTGTTTGTTCTCTTTAGATAAAAAAGTAACAAAACCTTTTAACTTAAGTTTCTCCAAACTATCATAAATATTTGTCCTATGTAAACCTGAATTTTGGCTTATTTCTAAAACAGTAGCTTCCCCTATTTTTAAGAGAGTAATATAAATTCTAGCTTCGCTATCGGAAAAGCCAATTCCCTTAAGTTTTTCTTTAACATTCATATTAAAAATAAGATCAAAATAATTTATAAATGTTTCGTCTTTTTATAGACAAATAACATTTAAAAACAGATTATACGACTACTATCTAAAAGTAAATTTATAAGAAAAATAAAATGGAAATTAATATTGAAAGACTTATTAATAGAGCATACCAATGTAAGTGGATTCAAAATAATATTGACCCACATTATGGAATTATGTATACGGCACATATTGAAGATTTTAAATTAAAACTCTATTACCTTGTTAGTACTCGCCCATTTATGTTAATAGTGAGCCACGGATCTCAAGAAGTTCTCAGGATGGATGACGTAGGAGAATTATTCCTACATGTAGATTCTATTAGAAAAAAGAAAATCGAAGAAAAAGAAAAACAAACTGAAGAAAGAAGACGCGCTCTTCTGAAAAAATTAGATTCAATAATCTGTAGCTAAAGATTCTATGAAAATAATGTTTAGGAAACTACTATCTAACTATTACCTCTATATCTTTAAAGTATCTTTTAACTACTTCATTGACAAATTTCAAATTGCTCCTATCCCTACCAAATATCTTTCCTTTTAATTTCATATCTTCTGAAGATATTATCACCTTATTCTCCTCTTTAGTAATTTCAAAGCCTTTTAATGGGTATAATATGTTTTGTACAAACTTAACAACATCATCACTAAAACCAATAACCCTAATCTTGTGCTTTATTTTTAAAGCCAATTTCTTTATATTTTCCCCATTTTTTCCTATAACTTTTCCTAATAAGAAAAAGTCAACAACGTATATTAGTTCATCTTCTCTAAAAAAACAATCTTTAACATGAACCCTTGTGTAATTTTCAAAGGTATTCATATAACCAATAGTTTTAGTATCAAACTTCATTTTTAACAACTTAGAACAATAATTTGGTGTGGTCTCTTGCAAACCAATGCAATCTCATCACTACTTTCCTCTAATTCTATGACCTCTGTTTTGTATTTTTTTATTTCTTCTCTGATTTTATCAGGACAATTTTTAGCTAAGAAAACACATTTAGCCTTACCTAGCTTCAAGTCTTTAATTGTATTATCTATTCCATATATAATTTTTTCTTCCCTCAATGCCTTTTTTAATTTCTCGATGCTCATTTTTCAACTTCCTTCATTTTTATTACCAAATCCGGCAATCCCGTACCTAAAGGAACCGGTTGATTTAATATAACATTTTCTATAACAGAATTTAAATTATCTTCCTCTCCTATTAAACTTGCATTTACAATGTGTTTTATAGGAGTTTCAAAACTAGCTCTAGCCAAGACAGATTCTTTTTCTCCTGTAATACCACTCCTGGTTATTCCTTTTATAAATCCAGAACTAGTAATAACATCTGATATAAACATAATGTGCCTTATATCAATGTCCAACCCCTGATCATTCATAACTTTAGATGATTCATTAATTATTGCTTGTCTAGCAGCTTCAATGCCCAATACTTTCTTAATTTCATGAATATCATTTGTAACAGTTTTTGTTTCATCAACTTCTTTAATTTTAAAAACTTCCTTTAAATTGCTTCCTGCAGCTAAAATCATAAATTCATTACCAGATTTAACAGGTAATACTTGTTTAACTCCCTTTACTCCTGAGACATAAGCCACTTTTGCCTTTTCCTTTAATTTGTATAACTCAATCAATTGGTTTTCCTCAGATTTGGGCTTTAAAACAAGTTTTTCAGTTCCTAATTTTACGTTTAACTTTGGAAATCCTTCAGCAATAGCTTTGCATATGTCATCTTCGCTTAAGTTTAAATTCCTCATTCTTTTCTTATTTAATCCGGCTTCAATTTGCAATTTAGGAATATTTATCACAAAACTGCTAGAAACATCCTTTAATTTTATTTCTTTAATGGCGGCTGCAATTTTTTTAACTTTGGCAGGATCTTTGTTCCAAGGCGATTTTATGTAAACATTCATTAAGGGAGTTTTAATCTCTTTTCTGGCATCAAATATCTCTATTAACCTAGGCAATCCCAAGCTTACACTCATTTCAGCTACTCCAGCAAAGTGGAAAACATTGAGAGTCATTTGGGTCGAAGGCTCACCAAAACTTTCAGCAGTTATAACGCCTATGGATTCCCCAGCATTTATTTTCGCTCTTTCATATATTTGCTTTAATCTCAATAATACTTTCTCAACCTCTTTTTTAGTTAATTTTCTACTTAAGGTTTCTTTTTTCAAGGCTTTCAAAATTGATCCAGGAATTTTTCCCTTGTAACTTTTAATTAATTCTTCCATTTATTTCTCTCCAACAACGTGTTTTATAACTTTAACTACATCAATAGTTCCAGCTTCACTTTTACTTACATCAATATTATCTTCACCATATTTAAATTGTACAATCGCCCTATTTGCGTCTCTAACAGTACCATCATATTCAACTTTTAAATCTTGTAAGGCATTAGCTAATCTCCTATACAAATAACCAGATTTAGGGGTCCTCAAAGCGGTATCCATAAGAGCATCTCTTCCTGTCATTGCATGAAAAAAGAACTCATAGGGCTTTAAACCTGATTTAAATCCCCCTCTAACAAAACCACGGGCTGCAGCACTTAAATCTCCTTTTTTAAATACGCTTAATGTTCTTCCTCTATATCCTTTCTTAATTCTTTGTCCGCCTAAGGCTTGCTGACCTACACAAGCAGACATCTGAGCCAAATTTAATATGTTTCCTCTAGCACCAGACCTTGCCATAATAATAGTTGGATTAAATTCGCTTGCACTATCAGCAACCAAGTCACCAATTTTATTCCTGACTTTATTCAAAAGCTCTAATATTCTAACTTCCAATGTATCCCCTAAGGTCTTTCCAGGCAAGATCTCAAGTTTTTTAGTTTTATATAATTCTATAATATCATTTACATTTTTTTCAGCTTCAATTAATAATTTATCTATTTTTTCCTGAACGTCTGTCGGCAAATCAGTATCTGCTAAAGATGTTGAAAATCCTGTTTTCAAAAGCAACTTTATTCCCAATCTAAATATTTTACCTATGAAATCTAAAGTAACTTCCTGCCCATATTCAGCATATATTTCCCTTATTAAATCACCACTCTCATCTCCAATGGAATTATTATCTATAACGCCTTCTATCAATTCACCTTTTTTAATCAATACTTCCTTTTTGCCCTTGGATTGCCCTATAAAATCGAAATTTTTAGGTAATAAAACACTAATAATCTCCCTTCCGTTAATTTTCTCTTTCTTAGGCAATCTTGAAAAATCATCAATGCCTATAGAAGAAAGTAATTCTACAGCTTCTTTTCTTGTAAATTCTAAATATTTTGTTAATAAATAATTGCCAGTTACAGCATCTTCAACACACCCTATGATATTTCTTCCATTCTTTGGAGACATTATCTGGGTTTGTACTTGCATTAAAATATCCGCCTCAGCTCTTGACTCTTCATTTTGTGGTATATGCAAGTTCATTTCATCACCATCAAAATCAGCATTATAAGGAACACAAACACTCGGATTCAATCTAAAGCTTTTCCCAGGCAGGACTTTAATTTTATGGCACATAATGCTCATTCTGTGCAAACTTGGCTGCCTGTTAAATACTGCTATATCGCCATTTATTAGATGTCTCTCAACAATGTACCCTTCACTTAATTCATTTAATATCTGTTCTTTAGTTTCATCAGTTATCCTTTTTTTCTTGCCATCTGCAGTTATAACATAATTAGCCCCAGGATACTTATCAGACCCATTTTCAATAAGTTTTTTTAACCATTCTTTGTTCCATTCAGTAACTCTCTCAGGAACAGTTAACTCCAAAGCAACAGATTTAGGAACACCAACTTCATTAAAGTTTGCTTCTGGATCCGGGCTTATTACTGTTCTTGCAGCATAATTAACTCTTTTACCTGCCAGGTTATGTCTAAATCTTCCCTCTTTGCTCTTTATTCTCTCGCTTAAAGTTTTTAACACCTGCCCAGATCTATGTCTAGCCGGGGGTACTTGTGCAATTTCATTATCAAAATAGGTAGTAACATGATACTGCAATAAATCCCACAAATCTTCTATAATTATTTCAGGAGCTCCAGCATTTATGTTTTCAAATAATCTCTGATTAATCCTCACTATATCACCCAATTTATGAGTTAAATCATCCTCACTCCTTTCACCAGTTTCTAAAGTAATACTTGGTCTTATGGTAACAGGAGGAATAGGCAACACAGTTAATATCGTCCATTCGGGCCTTGCATATCTTGGATTTAATCCTAATAATATGCAATCTTCATCAGAAACTTTTGCTAATCTCGCCCTAACCTCTATAGGCGTTAATCTTTTATCCTTTTCATAAAAACTAGATGGTTTTTCTAATTTTATAGTGTATTGCTTCTCACCACAAACAGGACATTTTTTTATGTTTTTCAATGTATTTATAATCTCCCTAACTTTTTTTCTTCTAGCAGTTAGTCCTTTTTCTTTCTCCAAGGTATTTAGTTCATTTATCAGATTATCTTTAGTATTTTTATCTAATAAGACAAGACCACAACTACCACATGTTGATCTTAAAACATCTAAAACTATTTTAACATAATTTATATGAACAATGGGTCTTGCTAACTCTATATATCCAAAATGACCAATACACTCTTTTAATTTGCCACCACAGGTTCTGCACCTTAATCCAGGATCAATAACCCCCAAGTGGGTATCCATTAACCCGCCATCAACAGAATATCCTTCTTTATCATATAATTCAGGGGTTACGATTTTAACAGAAGCCATTTTTTTAATTTCGTCCGGACTAAGTAAACCAAAATTAATACTTCCTATTTTTTTATATATATATTCCATTTTAATATTTACTGACTAAATTTAGTTTAGGATAAACCCCCAAAGATTTTAATTCATCTAATAATAATTTAAAGGCGTAGCTTAGTTCTATTGCGGTAATCTCCACATTAGCTCCGCACCTTATGCAAAATTTTTTATTCCTATAATCATCGCTAACAGCTAAGGAACCACAACTCTCACAAACATGAACCACGGTTTTATCTGAATCAAATCTTTCTTTAAGCAATAAACTAGCACCGTGTGCGACAAAACAATCTTTCTCCATCTCTCCTAATCTTAATCCACCGCCTTTGCTTCTACCTTCTATTGGTTGTCTCGTTAATAATTGTATTCTTCCAGATGCTCTAGCATGCAATTTATTTGCAACCATATGTTTAAGTTTCAGGTAAAACATATTACCTATGTAAATATCTGCCTTGTAAATCTCGCCGGTTATACCATTATACATGGTTTCACAACCATTTTCTCTAAATCCTAATTCTTTCAATTCCTTCCTTAATTCTTCAACATTTTCAGAACCAAAAGTAGTGCCATCAATATATCTTCCAGATAAAGCACCAACTTTTCCAGCTATAACCTCTATTAAATGGCTTATGGTCATTCTAGAAGGAACAGAGTGTGGTGAAAAAATTATGTCTGGTTGTATCCCACTGGCAGTAAATGGAATATCCGCCTCTGGAACTATGGCACCTATAACTCCTTTCTGACCGTGTCTTGAAGCAAATTTATCTCCAACCTCTGGAATTCTTAAATCTCTAACCCTTGCTTGAACCAATTTATTTCCTTCTTCATTCTCAGTCAATACCACCATATCAACTTTGCCTTCTTCTCCTTGTTTAACAGCAACACTGCTCTCTCTTCTTGTTGATGCCGCAATAGAAAATTCTTCTAGCTCACCTAAAAATCTAGGTGGACTTGTTTTTCCAATAATCACATTATCAGGTTCAACCTTTACTTCAGGACCAACAATACCGTCAGCATCTAATAATTTATAGTCCTTTTCACTTTTATATCCTTTAACTTCTTTATCTGGTATTCCAATCTCATCAACCAAACCACCAGAATATCTTAATTCTTCTGCAACATAAGGCCTGAAATAAGTGCTTCTTGCTAATCCTCTTTGAACACTTCCTTTATTTACTACAATTGAGTCCTGCATGTTATAACCACCATAGCTCATTAATGCAATAACAATATTCTGCCCAGAAGGATGATTTTTATATCTGGAAATTTCATGCATAAAACTTTGTACTATTGGAATCTGCGGAGAATGCAATACACTCACATCAGTATCCATTCTTAATAAATAATTTGTGGCATATAATCCTAAGCTTTGTTTTTGTGTTTTACTACCCCTGTTTAATCTAGAACTTTGAACAAAATTAGCATAAGGAACTAAACTTGTAGTTAATCCCAACAATATGCTTGGGCTTATTTCCAAATGAGTATGTTCATTAGTAACATATTCTTCATTCAAGGCAACGAGGGCATTTTCTTCTTCAGCAGCATCTAAATATTCTATAATACCATTTGTTATCAGGTCCTTCCAGGATAGTTCACCTTTTCTGCACTTGTTTATAATTTCTGTAGTTACTTTGCTTTTTCCATTTTCAATAATTATAACCGGTCTTCTTACTCTCCCCTTTGAACTTTCAATGTGAATTTCATTTAATTTCTTATCATAATAGATATTTAGTTCACTAGGCAATTTGTTGGTTCTTCTCATTTCTTTGAATTTACTAACAAAATTTTCTGTGTCATCCACATTCCCAATAAATCTTTCATCTAAAAATATATCAACCATTTTTAATATCCTTTAACCCTATTTGATATAATGCTTTTTTTATCTTATCTTCATCATAAGTCTGATGTGATATTGTACTCAATAATGCAAGATTTTTTCTTAACCCAATTGAAGTTCCCTCGGGTGTTTCTATTGGACACAACCTGCCCCAATGTGTGCTATGTAATGCTCTTGCTTCAAAATTCTCTTGGGAAGCACTTAATAGACTAACCACTCTTTGTAAATGACTTAATGTAGCTAAAAAATTAGTTCTATCCATGTTTTGGCTAATCCCCCTTCTTCCACCAACCCAAGCACCAGTAGCCATAGCGCTTTTTATTCTTGACGTTAATAATTTATCCCTTATTATTATTTTAACAGAACTAAATTTACCCCTTTTTACCAATCTTTGAAAATTATATAATAAATCATTAACCAACGCCCTCATATTAACTCTAAACAAATCAATCAACAAATCACCACTTAATTTCAATCTCTTATTCGAATAATGATCCTTATCAATTATAATTCCTTTCTGGGCAATTAATAAAAATCTCCTAATCAATTTGCATAAATTATATGCTTTAGTTAACCTATCTTTTTCTGCTATTCCCAAGTGAGGTAATAAATACTTATCCAGGTTCTCAAACACTTTCTCAGTTTGAACTTCTTTTGGAGCCATAATGCCCATCCTCTTCGCAATAGCTTCAATGGCCTCGCTTTGTTTCTTTAGTTCAACGGAATTAAACAAATTTATTAAAACATCATCCAAGATTTTTTCTTCAGATATGGCCTTTGAAATTTCTTCATCTTTTATTAGACCAAGTGTTTTTATTAAATCAATTACAGGAATTCTCTTAAATCTTGTGAACGATACATATATTATTCCATCTTTCATTTGTTCTATTGTGTGTGGTATTCTATAAGAACCCATTTCAGAAAAAATTTGTGCAGTATACTTGCTTGGTCCGCTTTTTTTTCTATTAAAAAACATTTTGTTAGAGACTAGATCTTCTACAGTAATAAGCACCCTTTCATTGCCATTTAAAATAAAATAACCACCAGGATCATCAGGATCTTCACCCTTTTCAGCTAGTTCTTCATAATTTAATCCATTTAAATAACAATATTTGCTCTTTAACATTATTGGAATTTTTCCAATCTGCGTCCTAAAAGAATCTCTTTGAACGCCATCTATATGCACACTAATATTCAGAAATATTGGTGCAGAATAACTTATTTTTCTTAATCTTGCTTCAATAGGATAAATCGATCTTTTGCTACCGTCTGCTTCTACTATTATTGGCTTTTCAATTTCAATCTTGTCTAATTTAATTCTAAAATCTTGAACATCCGGAGGAATTATAGTGGGAACAACATCGCCTATTTCTTTAATTACCTCTTGCATCCCATGTTCTATAAAATAATTAAAACTATCTATGTCAGCTTTAACTAAAGAATTTTCATCAAAATATTTTTTTATTAACTCGTTACCTTTAATCATGTATTACCACCCTGTAATATACAGATTTTGAAGCAGTTTGGCTGTTTCTGATTATTTTTATAATGTCTCCTGCCTTGACACCAAAATCAACAATAGCTGGATCTTTTCTAGAAATTCTTGGCAACTGGTTGGGATTTATATTATATCTGCTTAGTAATTTATCTCTATCTTCTTTAGTCAATAAAATATGTTCAGGAACCAAGATATGCTGTTTAATATCTATTTTGTCTTCTTTCATTTTCTGTTTGTGATATGGAAGGGCCGGACGGGACTTTCATTATGGGTTGATAAGGGTTTACCCTTATATTTGAACCCGCGACCACCTGGTTTCTTTAACTTCTACTTAAAAGCCAGGTGCTCTACCGTGCTGAGCTACCGGCCCAATCTCTCTAGCTATATAATCAATACTAAAAAAGGTAAAAAGATCTATTTTTTATAGAAATCTACCTCATTTGTTATCAAAGTATAGCTAGAATTGTTATGATAAATAAATGAATTAAGTAAAAAGTTAAACATTTTGTGGGAATAGCCGAATAAAGTTTGATATCTTTAGAATTTTGCCAAATTAGTCATTTATATAGTTTTCGGTCAACTTTTTTTAAAAAGTTTAATAAAAAAACGCCTGTGCCGAGAATCGGACTCGGGTCTGGGCCTATCTGTTTTCTTTTCCAAGGTTTTCTTCCAAAGAAAAGCTTATCGACAGGGCCCTGTACTAGCCATTGTACCGAGCTAGATTTTTAATTTATAAAGTTTGCTTTTAGAAAAAATATCCCCACTCCCGGATTTGAATTTCCCGAAACTGATTAAGTTCCTCCGGGAACCTTTCGGGTTGGGCTGACTTATTTTCATCCATACCTTTAGGTTAGTCAATAAGTGAATTCATCTTTAGCTTACCTTAAAAAGGTAAACAGCCGAATGCTCTACCATTGAGCTAAGTGGGGATATATAAAAAACATCAAAAATAACTTATAAACCTTACTATTCGATTATAATAAAAAATATAAACTGTTTCATAAAAAGTAAATTTATGATTAAAGTGGGTATTATAGGTGGTTCTGGTTTAGATAATCAAAATATTCTAAAGCAACAAGAAGATATCCAATTAAATACGCCTTATGGAAAACCATCTTCTGATTTATTAACAGGAAAAATAAATAATACAGAAGTTGTTATATTATCAAGACATGGAAAAGACCATTCTATTATGCCAACGAATGTTCCGTTTAGAGCAAATGTTTATGCTTTAAAAAAATTAAACTGCTCCCACATAATTGCAACAACAGCAGTAGGTTCATTAAAAAAAGAAATAAAGCCGGGAGATTTTGTTTTTTTAGATCAGTTCATTGACAGAACTACAAAAAGACATTCAACTTTTTTTGATAAAGATAAAGTAATTCATTTTCCTTGCTCAGAACCATTCTGCCAACACATAAGAAGCCTATTATCTGAGACAGCATCAGAATTAAATTTCTCACACCATAAAAAAGGAACAGTAATAACAATAGAAGGACCAAGATTTTCAACAAAGGCAGAATCACATCTATTTAGACAATGGGGAGCAGACGTTATTAATATGAGCACAGTTCCAGAAGTAAATTTAGCGGGCGAGGCAAGAATATGTTATGCCTCAATTGCTATGTCTACTGACTTCGATTGCTGGTTGGAAACAGAACGGCCCGTTACTTTTGACATAATAATAGACAGAATGAATAAAAATGCAGGAAATGTAAAAAAATTAATTTTACAAACATTACCAAAAATAAAAAGATTAGACTGTATATGTAAAACAAAAATTAGTGAACCAATAATTTAAAATGGAACATCTGAAAGAAAAAATAAGAACAATTCCAAACTACCCAAAAGAAGGAGTAATGTTCCTGACATTACAACACTATTAAAAGATCCAGAGGGATTTAATGAGATAATAAGTTTATTTATTAGTAGATATAAAGATAAAAAAATTGATATTGTAGCAGCAATTGAATCACGCGGTTTCATTATTGGTGGAGCATTAGCTCATCAATTAAAAGCCGGTTTTGTTCCTTTAAGAAAACCAGGAAAACTACCCGCAGAAACAAGCAAAATTTGTGAGAATTACTTTGCGAAATATATTTGTAGTGGTGGACGCGTAATAAGAAATTTGCACGGATTGCATAGCAGGAATATCGAAGAAATAGACCCTTACCAATGCAAATTAATCAAAGAACTTTTAAAGGATGCAATCTTAAGGATTTATAAAAATTTTGTGGAGAAAAATAATGATAAAAATAAGACTCCTTAGAGAGAATGATTGGGTAACTGTTAAGCCTTGGCTATATGAACTTGCAAGAGAATCATTTGGAGAAGTAACCCCTTCTATTTTAGAGAAAAAGATTAAAGAAGATTATCAAAAGGAGCCAGAAGGTTTTGTTGTAGCTGAAGATGAGTCCTCCAGAAAAGTTAATGGACTTTTATGGTTTTCTATATTTCCAGAGAAAAAATCTGCATTTATTCATGCAATATATGTTCTTCCAACATATAGAGGAAAGGGCATTTCAGACTCTCTTATGGATTATTTAGAAGAATATTGCAAAAAACAAGATTTGGATAATATAGAGCTAAACGTAACTGTTGGCTTAGAGCATGCTGTAAAATTTTATCTAAGAAGAGGCTTTGAAGTAAAAAGATACCTTATGAGCAAAAAAACAAAATGACTTCTATAATAGATGTTCATGGAGCACATCTTTCAGATTTTGAGAGATTTCATTTAGAATACGGCGAATTTGAAGAGGCAAAAGAATTAATAGAATCATTTGGCGGAGAAATAGTTGAAGCGGCATTTATAATTAATCTATTGGATTTAAAAGGAATTGATAAATTAATAAACTCCGGATACAAGACTTTTTCATTAATTCAATTTGAAGGAGATTGAAACCATAGTAGTATTTATATATTTAATAAATTAAATAAATCAGATGGTAACAGAAATAACAAATAGTTTTTCATCATTATTTTACATTACCCCGCTTGTTATTATTGCAATTATAACTTTAATTATTTTCTTTATCAGAAAATTAAATTATAATTTTAAACAGGTATTAAAATCAATTTGGATTTCATTATTAATCACTATAAGCATTCAGATATTAGTTTTATTAGTAAGTATGTTTTTACTTCCTCAACAACTATGCAAAATAGGTGCTAACTGTCCCACTAATGCAGAAGTATCTCTATCATTTTTACCTTATACTACACCAATAATATTTCTATTTGTGATATTAATCTATTATATAAAAAAATTTATCAAAAAGAAATAACATGCAAATTAGAAATTACAAAGATCAAGATTTTCCAAGATTAGTAGGATTATTGAAGGCCACAAATAGTTACTACGAACCATTAAACACAAGAGAAAATTTAAAAAGAAAAATAGGACGCGATCCAAATTCAATCATAATTTTAGAAGACGATAAAAAATTAGTTGGAACCGTATTTATAATTTATGACCCATTATGTTCTTTTATTTATCATCTTAGCCTTCATCCAGATTATCAGAAAAGGGGGTTTGGAAAGAAATTAATGGACGAAGCAGAAAAAAGATTAAAAGAAGCAGGAATAAAAAAGCCAACTTTATTTGTCACAGAAGATAATAAGGGGGTAATAGATTTTTACAAAAAAAGAGGCTGGTCAGTTATGGGCAAAGTATTTGATATGAAAAAAGAGTTATAATTCTATTTCTCCCTTCCACTAAAAACAAGTCTATTAGATTTAACATTAACTAATCTTTTTCCTTTCCCATAATGTTGCACCAAAGCAGGAGGCAACATCATTTTACCAACCAAAGGCAATTTGGAACTTACTTTGTATGAAATTATCCTTTCTTCTCCTGGATCTAACTTATCTATTTCCCAGATTAATCTCATGCCGGCAGTTCCTTGTTGTATCTTGCTAGGCTTCAAAGTACCAAAATCAGATTCTGGTTTAATTACTTTAGGCAATAAATCAATAACTTTTAGATTATAAATTTCTTTATGCGTCTTATTTCTAACATGCAACAAGATTTTTAATTCCGTTACACCATCTTTAGATTCACTAATTTTAAAAACACTTTTTTTAACAGAAACATTTCTTTGTCTCAAATATATTACAAAGGCAATTATTATCAATAAAGCCAGCAAAGAAAAGAATAACCACCTATAATCTGTTTTAACAACTATCCTATAAATAGATCCAGGTGGGATAGTAAATTCCCATTCATATCTCAATCCATTTTCATCGCTAACAAATTTTCCTTTGGGTTCTGTCGTAGTAAATAATTTTTGAAATGAAGTTATAGGAAAACTAACACTCTTAGATATTTCTGTATTTCCCTCATTCTCCCTGACAATTTCAACAGTAGTGCTCAAAAAGCCCTTAGTTTTCAGATCACTCTCTCTTAAACTTGGATTCTCACCAACATAAAATTTCAAACTTTTGCTACCTTTTATTTTACCATCTTTAAATAATCTTATAGCCAAGCTATATTCTCCCTTCTGAATTAATGAATCTATCTCAAGATTAAACTTAATTGTCTTTTTTTCAAACCCATTTAAACTAACCCTGTCTTCTAGATTAAATATTGTGCTAGTATAAGATATATCTAAGTTTTCTAAATTATCTTTACCATTATTTGTTAAATTGATTAATATTTCATTTTTCTTTCCAGGAGTCATTTCTTTAGGCAGCCCAATTTCAATTCCAACAAGCTCAACCGATGGTATCACATATGTAGTTAACGCTGTCTCTTCTCTTAACTGTTGATCTATAGGCGATCTTATTAATACTTTTGTTATATAATTTCTATCGGGCCTAACCGATTCTAAAAATTTTGTTTTCACCTTAACTTCAACCTCAGACGCAGCAGGCACAATAATGTTGCTGCCAGGTTCAAAGAAAACATTTTCAACAGCATCAGAAAATGGAGCAACACCAAAATCTTCTGGTTTTAATTTTAAAGTTTTATCCCTCAATTCAGTATTTTTTATCTTTATAATATGAATAGCAGTTCCTCCGGGTTCAACACTGCCTTCTACTTTAGAAGAACTTATTACAAGACCAGCAGCATTTACATTAGATACAATCAAAATAGCAAGTATTAGCACTATTAATAATAAAAATAACCTATTGGTAACCATATTAATTTTACGGGCTTTATTATATTTAAACATTATGGTGCTTCTAAAACCTCGCTAACATGCTAACTTTTTATTAATCTCACGGATTATTTTAATTATTACTTCACCCTTGTTGTAAAACTACCATCTCTTTTTCTTGATATCTTCCTTCTATTACAGATAATACCTCATTAAATGCTCTGATTAATACTTGAACTTCTGGTTTTTTTAAATTTAATCTATATAGTTGAATACCTCTCAATTTTCTCGTTGGTAGAATTATTTTATTTTTTATTAATTCTTTGGCGGTATTATAAGTTGTCGCCCTACTTAATCCTGTTTCATTTGCAACATCACCTATGCTAAAGTCTAATTCTCTCATTTCTAAGAAAAACTCAATTATTCTGTTTTTAGGAGTAATTCCAAATATTTCAACAAATGCCTCCCATTCTTTTTTTGCCATTTTAACTCCAGATTTTATAAGATACAATCTTTAATAAATTCCTCTATAACATAAAATGTTTGTGAAGCAACTTTTTTAAGATGATGGGAAAGTACTTTTCTATTTCCTATAGCTACATAAATTACCTTTTTGCCAAAACCTTTTGCAGCTAAAACCGCCCCAGAGAAGTCTCCATCATTTGAAATAAGATAAGCTTCATCATAAATATCTTTTTGAGCATCTAAAGCCAAATCTAAAGCAAGATTAACATCACTTGCCTTTTCAACATAGTATATATCTCCCTCTCTTTTTCTTTTTTCTAACCTCCCCAAGATTATATTTAGTTTATCAATTTTCTTAATTTTTTCAAAAAAGCTCTGCTGTTCAGCATACATTTTGGGATTACTAAACTGCTCAATCGGAGCAGTGTAATAATTTATTTTGATTAATCTATTATTCACAACAAATTTTTTACAGAATTTTTCAATATCAATTTTACAATGAAATGTATTTTTTATGGAAAAGTAAAGATTACTACCATCAATGTAAATCGAAATTTTCCTATCTTTAGAATTTTTCATATGAAAAACATAGGATCCTTACAGATCCTATGGACTTAATTACTTATTAAAAAGCTTAAACGCTTTATATAGTTTACTATTTTTTAAAATAGCCCAGTTTTAAATATTTAAATTCTGATAAAAAAAATTATTGTAGATTTCAATTTCTTTTTGTTAGTGTTTCTTTTCTATTTAAAAAGACAAATTGTAATACCGCAAACCATAAGGGAGAAAGCCGGTTTAACAGAGTGTGAAACATTAACAGTAACTGCTGAAGACAAACTGATCGTGTTAAAAAAAATAGCCAACCCAATAGACGCAGAAGATCTAAGGATCTTAAATGAGATTAAAGGAGCATCGAAAGAACTTGCTAATGGGCAATATAAGAAAATGAGCAGTGAAGAATTCTTAAAAGAAATTTCTAAATGGTAGAAGTTATCTATACAGAAAAATTTGAAAAAGAACTAAAAAAAGTGGATAAAGCAATAAAACAATTAGAGAAAATTATAGAAAATCCACAAATAGGCAAATCATTAAAATATAATCTTAAAGGAGAAAGAACAGTTTATGTTAAACCATTTCGAATAATTTATTCTTTTTTCAATAACACAATTTATTTTTTGAGATTTGAGCATAGAAAATAAGTATACTAAACAGAAATGGAAATTTTTGTGGGTGATTAATTTTAAAAGCGCTTTACCTACCTTTACCTTTCTTAAACATTCTATCTAAAGGCTCTAATAAATAATCCTCTAGAGTCCCTGTTATTGTATCATTACCTCTAGCTGAATCTTCAATTTGTGTTTTCATATGATCAAAAAACATATGAATCGAAGCAGACGCTATATTGTCCCCACAATTTATACAGTAGCTAAGCGAATATATAGGATATTTATGGCCTAATTCCCCTGAAATAAATGCATTTACCACTTCTGGCCTATTTTCCAAATAGTTTATATTATCTTTTGGTGATAGCGGATGTCCTTGACTATATTCTGGTTTCCATAATTTGCCTCTCCCTGGAGTAACAATAAGAACCCAGTCATATCTTGTTTTCCCAGCCTTATTTAAAAAAATAGGAAAAGTTGGTGGTACTTCAAATCGTCTTTTGCTATCTAATTCAAAATATTCCCGAATAAGTGGTATGTCTGTAGCTACAATTACTCGCAATTTTTCTATATCTCTAGTTTCTACCATTTGTTGCATATAAAACAAAGAGATTTATAAATCTTCCTATTTTATCTACTAATGGGTAATATCAAATAACCTCACTAACATGTTCATTTTTCCTTATCCTAATCACCCTATCAACAAAACTTTCTATTTTACTATCGTGGCTTACCAATATAACCTGGTTCATATTTAATTCATCTAAAACATTTTTCATTAAGTCCAATTGCGTGCTTGAAAATCCATCCGTGGGTTCATCTAAAACTAACAAGTCTTTAGTCTTAATTATACTAATTAAATCATTTATTACCTGATTTAGAGCTAACCTATACGCTAGCGCGGCAGCAGTTTTTTCCCCCCCACTTAAATAATGATAATCTATTATATGCCCATTCTGCTCTATCACGGGAGTAAAACTTTCATCTAATTTAACATTCATTATATCACTATCAATAAGCATCCCAAACCATTTCTGAAATAATAAATTAAAATCATTATGTATTCTAAATAATACTTTCCTCTCAATTAAATCCATTAAATTAACAAATTTCTCTTCAAGCCAATTTTGAATTCTAGTTAAATACAACAATTTCTCTTTATCCAAGCCTTTAAGCTTTATTTCATTTTCAATTTCATCAGCCTGTTTATTTAAGCTTTTTATAGTTGAATTTAAAGAAGATAACTTAATTTCTAATTCTCTGTGCTTTTCATCTATTTTTCTTCTTTCAGATAGCAGTTCTTTATGGACCTTTTCCTTTTCATCATAATTAAAAACTTCTTTGCCCACATTATTAATTATCTTAATTAACTCATTTAATTTATTTTTATTTTCTTTATTTTCTCTTTCTAATATATCTTTATGCTCTTTTTTCTCTAAAACCAATTTATCTTTCAAAGACAAGGATTCAAGTTTAGCCAATTTTTCTTTAAATTTATCAATTTCATCTTGTAAAGACAATATCTCTGTTTTTTTATTTTCTAATATTTTTTCGCTTTCTTTTATTTTAACGCTTGCAACTTTAATTTTTTCATTTTCCTCATTTATCACTTCTTTAATATGATTAAGAGTAACTCTCTGTTTGCATAAGGGACACATATCCAGCTTCGATATTTTTTCATTAATATCTTCAGAGCTAATTATTTTGTTTCTTAATCCTCCTAATAATGAATTTAATTCTGAAACATCTTCTTTTAATTTACTTAATTTTTTCTCTTTTTGAAAAATATCATCTCTATCGATTAAAATTCTGTTTTTCTTTATATCCTCTTCAGTAAGTTTTATCTCATTAGTTAATTTTTCAATTTGTAAGTTATTTTTCTTTATTAAATTATTAACCTGCTCTAACTCAAGTTCTTTAAACTCTTTTTGTTTTGTTAAATCCCTTAATTTAGTTAGATTTTCCTCGTTTTCTTTTATTTTATTTTCGATTAACGCAAGTTCATTTACTCTCTCTTTAATATCTTTCTCCAAAACAAGAACATTCTCATTTAACTTGTTAATCTCGTTTTTTATTTCTTTTTTCTTATTCACTTTTTCATCCAAATCAGCGATTTTGCCCGCTAATTCTTTTCTGATTACTTTTATATCTTGAATTAAAAACCTGGAATTATCTTTAATTCTTTTATACTTATCAACCCCAAATACCTTTCTTAAAGTTTCAAGTCTTATTTCCTCGCTTCCTAACAAAATGCTCTTCATTTCCTCTTGCGGAGTATAAACCGTATATTTGTAAATTAATCCTTTAGTCTTAGTCAAGAAATCTTTAGGATAATTTAGTAAGCTTAATATAGAATCTTTTAATTCTATTGCGCTTCCATCAAATCTTTTTCCATCAATAATAACAAACCCGGCATCTTGTGAAATATTTTCTCCTGATTTTTTCAAATTTCTCCTTATTATTATGTTTTTATTATCAATATCTAAATCCAATTCAATAGAACCCCTATTTTCACCATTTCTCAATAAACTTGCTCCTGTTAAATTGCCACCAAATCCAAACAAAGCAAATTCAATAGCTAATAATACTGTACTTTTGCCAGATCCTATTTCTCCAGCCAATAAAGTATATCCATCTGAAAAATTAATTTCTTGATTTAAATAACTCCTAATGTTTTCTAGTTTTATTTTATTTAGTTTCATTTTCCAATATCTTATAACTATTAGTCAAAATTCTTTTTTCATAATCATTTACCTTCTCGCCTTCATGCTTCTCTTCCATTAAAACTTTCATTAAACCGAGCGTTACTTTATCAGCATCTTTAACTTCTTTAACCTCATCCATAACATTATTAATTAATATTTCTTCAATTTCCTCTACACTTTCACCTTTAACTTCCACATCTTTAAATTCCTTCGTTGTCAATTTACTGATATTTTTCAAAACAATATAACAGTCTAAATCATCAATCATTTTTTTGAAATTAATATCAGATATTTTTCCAGAACTTAATTCACCGAAAACCCTTAACGTCACTATTTTATCTTTTAGATCTTTATCGAATAATTCCCTTATGATTTTAGTTTCTGCTTCATTAGCATTTAGCTCATTCACATCAATATTAAAACTTTCAACTTGTTTTAATTTTATCTCAATTCTTTTTAAATTTAGATTATCATCTACTATACAGAATCTTCCACATTTTAATTCTTCTAATTCTTTAAAATTGTTAGGAAATAACGGTCCTGGATAAACTATTTTTCCATATCCTTCTATTTTTTTATCAAATAAATAATGCACATGACCACCAGCATAATAATTAAAATTCTTAGGTAAACTCAAATAACTTTGACCTTGAACTTTTTCAAATTCTTCTGGCTTGAATTCATCTAAAGTAGTATGAAATAAAAAGATCTTAAACCCCTTTTCTTCTTCCAAATGTTTTTTTTCTAAATTATCGTATTCCAAACTTTCTAATCCTGCTCTTCTACCATAAATTCCAGTTAATTTAACACCGGTCTTATCAATAGTAAAAATTAGTTTACCCTCTTTGAATTTCATAACATTCTTTGCCAAACCGGCTTCTTCTAAAACATCCAGCATTGTTTTTCCAGAAGGAGAAAAATCATGGCTCCCAGGTATTATGTAAACATCAATATCATTTTCTCTTAACTTATTTAAAACAGAAGCAGTTTCCTTAATCAAATCAATTTGAGGCAAACTAGTATTGAATAAATCGCCAGATATTAAAACAAACCCAACATTTTCCTTAATGCAAATATCAATCGCTTTTCTAAAGCTCTCAATAGTTAAATTCTTTAATTCTTCTTCTCTCCATCCACCTATATGTACATCTGCTAAATGTGCAAATTTCATAACTATTAAAGAGTAATTAGTTTTTATAAGAATTTATATGATTTAATATCCAATTTTATAAATTAATCTATTTCCTTATAATATAGTTCAATAAACCACCACAAGAAAAACCTATTAAATAACCATAATAATCAAAATTAAAAATCAATAACAAAAAAGGAACAAAAAACAACAGACTAGGTAGGGCTTTTTTTAAATTTCTTAATAAGCTTCCATAAACTAAGCCATTAATAAAGATCAGACTTGAAATCAAGAGTAATAAATTTTTATTCATAAAACCAACAACCAATCCAAAACCTAAAAATAAATATTCATCTAAATAAATTCCAACTATGAATCCTATTATGGCAAATATAATTACAATTAAATAATTCTCAGAAAAATACAATAAAATCAATATTACTAATAACAAAATAATTCTTTTCAGCCAAATAAAATACCTGGCACCAAATTTTCCAAATTTAATCTCTTCTTTAGCAATTCTTCTCAATAAAAAACCAAAAAAGATCCCGAAAAAACTTATCAATATAACAAAATATTCTAGCATTTTATTCACGAATCCTGAACTTTGTTGCTTTGCTCTCTATAACCCTATCTCCAAATTTAGGCATGATTTCAACATAATCTATTTCACCTAAATTGCTAGAATCAAACTCAAATTCAACATTTTTATGCTCGAAAACACCCAAAGCAACATAAAAATCATCATTTACATAAGAATTTCCATCTTTATCAACTACTCTAACAACAAATTTCTTTATTTCAATTTCACCGTTATTTGTTATAGAAATCAATATTTTTTTCTTATTTGATTCTATTAAAGCCAACCCTTGTATAATCTTTTGTAAATTTCCTTTATAACCAGAAACATATCTCGCATCATCCACAGAATAATCTATCTTGTTGGTAGCATCCACAACATCTACTTCTTCACTTGCTCTCTCTTTTGTTTTTTCTAAATATCCCGTAGCCCACATATAAATAGAACCAGCAACAAGTACGACAAAAGCAATTAAGAGTACGGTCGCTATTAATGGACTTATTCCTTTACTTTTCATGATAATATCTAAAGAATAAAGATTATTTAAAGGTTATTAAAGTAACATTCTACGATTCTGTAAAATTAATCAATTGTAATGATAAATGAGGAAATTAAAATAAAAAAGGAGTTTACAATCCAGTGAATAATTCCACCTACTCATGTGAACTACTCAGGGCTAAAGCCCTGAGCGTCTAACGAGAGAAGCTGGTTAGTTGCATTTGTTCTTTATCTTGTTTGTAATATTCGTAATCTAATGCTTCCCAATGTTTTTTCTGGCTTCTTTCAACATAGAATTTTAC
>JACPIM010000018.1 GCA_016188045.1 Candidatus Woesearchaeota archaeon
GGTATTGCACAGGCCTGGAAAATTATGCGAGCAAGCCTGGCCTTTAAAAGGGCGTCCCGGTTCAAAAGAACCTTTCTTTTTAAAAAGAAACGTTCGCGAAAGAAAAAGAAAGTTCATGAAAGTCCGGGTCACGGCGATTATTTAGTATATTTTTTAACTTCATCAATTAAATCTGTTCTCAGATTATTCCATTTAACACAATTTAAATGAGTTCCTCTTAAGAAAGTCGGCTTTTCTGTTTTCGTATTCCCCCCAGTGTTTCTAAATTTTTCTGGGTTGCCTCTAGCCCACGACATAAAATCTATTTTATCAGTAGAAAAATAAGGTTTTATACGTTTTACATTATCTGGTAGGTCTAAATTACCGAAACTGGTATAAGTCGGATCAATAATAAAAACTAACTCGATTATAATTCCTTCTTCTCTGCACCGGTTTGCTATAAACTTAACTTGTTCACTTCCCATACTAAATCCAGTGAGAATTATATTCCTTCCTTGTTTATATGCTTGTCTTATTTCCGGCATATTTTCCTGCCAATTACCTATTGGTTCAATCACAACAGGGGTACTACATTCTTTTTCTAATTTAGAACCAACGATATTTAAATCATTACTTAAAAATCCGTCTACTCCTGCTACTAATGGTTTTTCTATTGGATATTGACTTAAATTTATATTTTTTGGAGAGCAACCTGGGGAAAATAATGCTAAAGCTCCACCCAGTAAACTTATTAATCTTTTATTTAAATAGTTCATTTTAACTTCTAATATAATAACTACCAATGAGTGATTACTTATAAACTTTTCTATTAAATTTTTTAAGTTTGAGAAACGTTTAAATAATTGAATCTTTTATAAATATATATAAAAAATAGGCAAAATGAGAAAATGGATTATTCTTATGATTGTAGCATTACTAATAGTTAACAGTATTTTTTTGTTAAGTTTTGTTGTCGGAAGTGCTGATAGATGCGGCGTTTCTTGTGTAAATAAAGGATATACAGATGGAAGCTGTATGAATTTACCAATAAGTCAGAAACCCTGTGAAGATAAAGGATTAATAACTGATGTATCCTATAATCTTTATTGTAAACAAACTAACGAGGTTTGTTGTTGTGAATAAGAATCAAGGTTATTATCAATTCCTTAAAATAAGAGGTGATTTAAATGGTTGGAGCAATAGTCGGTCAAAATCTTGCCAGTAATCTATCTGGATTAGCCCTTTTTGGGGGTTTTAGTCTTTTTTTAATTTTATTAGTGGTCTGGGAATTAATTTGGAAAGGGATTGCTTTATGGCACTCGGCAAGAAATAAACAAAAAGAATGGTTTATTGCTTTACTAGTATTGAATACCATAGGTATTTTGCCAATAATCTACTTAAAATGGTTTAAGAAAAAGAAGAAGTAATCAAACGTTGATTACGTTTTTCCAATTTTTTTTGTAATATTCAAATTTTTTATCAAACTCTTCTTTTGGTGTTATGTTAATCTTTAATGAGGACATTTTTTGTTTAAGATTCTCTAATACTAAATCTTTCTCTTCTTCGGAACATATTTTTTCAAGTTCTATAATATAACCATATCCTTTAGTAAAATCTAAGCAGACCGTGGTATCATCCCAATTAAATTCAAATCTTTTCCTAAACCATTTTATTTCAACATTTAATCCCAATGCTAAAAATAATTTTTCAAGCTTTTCAAATTCAGTTCTATCAAATCTTAGTTCTATTTCTTCTCTTTGATCATCATGTATTTTGCCTTTTTTTAACCAGATTTTAGAATAGAAATTGTTCTTTTGGATTCTTAAGTCCTCTTTGCAGTCAAAATAAAAAGTTTCCTGATAATCTTCTTTTATAAATTTAGAATTCTTTTTAAAGAAAATTAATAAATTTTTGTATTGTTCTTCCGAAATAAGACTTCTTATCTCTACTTCTATGTTCATAATAATTAAAAAGGGCTAATTTCAAGTTCTTTTAGCAGCTCTTCTGTATTCTGTATTCTGACTAGTATATCTGATTTTCCGCAGTTAGGACAAAGAGCAGCAGCTGAGGTTTGTTTTGAAACAAATTTACATAAAGCACATCTATATTTTTCTTTTTTCTCCTGTTTTATGTTTATTTTAGGCTTTACCATGTTTTGTTGATCTAGTATTGTTTTATATTCCATACCAACATTTCTAAAGTCTTTAGTTATTGATTTTAAAGGTTTTTTATAGTGCTGTTTTTCGTAACAATTTGGGCATATCCAGCCTTTAGCTGATTTATCTGCCCGCATATTATCTATAGAAACGCTTTTGTTACATAAAACGCAGGTAACCTCTTTGTTTAACATAAATTTCACCTAGATTTACTATAAATTACTTGTTCTATTTAAATATTTTACTATAAGAATATTTGTGGTGTTTACTTGTGGCTTTTAAATAATTCATTTACTTTTTTCCAATTTACAACATTCCACCAAGCTGCGATATATTCATTCTTTCTATTTTGATATTTTAAGTACATGGAATGTTCCCACATATCCAATCCTAATAAAGGGAGTTTATTTTCCATTAAAGGAGAATCTTGGTTTTTTGTTTGGGTTATTTCTAGTTTTCCCTTGTTTAGAACAAGCCAACCCCAACCAGAACCAAATACTGTTAAAGCCTTATTAGAAAACTCTTCTTTAAATTTATCAAAACTTCCAAATATCTTATTTATTTCTTTGGATATTTCTCCTGAAGGTTCTTTTTCTGAATTCGGAGTCATTATTTTCCAAAAAAACGAATGATTTGAATGACCACCGCCGTGATTTACAACTGCTTGCCTTATATTTTCAGGAACTTTGTTAATATTTTTTAAAACTTCGTTAAGATCTTTTTTTTCAAATTCTGTTCCCTGAACTGCTGCTTTTAATTTGTCTATATAAGTTTGATGATGCTTCGTGTAATGTATTTCCATTGTTTTAGCATCTATATATGGTTCTAATGCATCGTAAGAATATTCTAATTTTGGTAATGTAAGGTCCATTTTTATCACCTAATTGTTAAATATACATCCCTACTATTTAAAAATTGTGTTTAATAATTTAAAAGCCTAAGTTTTCATTTATAAATATTATTATGATTCTTCCGGGTTTTATTTCTCTGTTTATTATTAGAATTTTACTAACAAAACTTCCAGGGACACCATATGCTTTTTTTGCTCTTTCGCTTTCTAATGGTAAGCTATATTCATATATTCTTTTTATGCCTTGTTCGGTGTTTTTTACAATTTTTTGAGTTCCAACAACAAAGATTACATGATCTGAACCATATGAGTAAGCTGGTAATTGACTACCTGTGTTTGAGGCAATTAGTATTTCTCCTTTTTCTGTTACGGCATGAACGCTTCCAATGGCATAATCTGGAGATGACCCTAATTTTTGCATTTCTCTAGACTGCGTTTTTCTATCCATTGACATTAACTTATTACGAATAGGAATATATTTATTTGACTCTTGAATCTCTTTTGCCACATTCATTGTTTCTAAAGTTACTGAAGTCATATTCATAATCTCTGCTTTTTCTGGTATGATTTCAAATATTTTTTTCTTTGCTTCCTTACTGGTATTAAAGTAGTATGCTTCTATGTTATTTTCTTTTAATGCCTTTATTGTTTTTTCTACTGTTTTTTTGTCTGATAATTTTTTCCATTTATCCATTTTACTCTCCAATAATAATTTACGGTCCTTATTCTATTTATTCAACTTTACTCAAAATAAAAAATAAAAAAATTAGTTATTTTTTTCCAATTCTCTTATTCTTTCAGAAACTCCACTTGCTTCATTTTCTAATTCTTCTTTATACTCTTTCAATATTTCTATCTTTTCTTCTTTTGTAAGAAAACTTCTTCCGTGACAGCTTCCGTGACATGTTCCATACATTTTAATTACCTCCCATGATTAATATCGTATATGCGATACTAACTTATATATAAATATATTGGTTATACGATATATAGTATACACGATATTTAATATAGATATATTTAAATGTTCTACTTACTATTAATTATGCATGATTCAAGAAAAAGAGCAGGTTTATTGTTGCGATATGCGTGGTATGTTATCCTTTTTGATACTTTTTTTGCTTTCAAAAAGATCTATGCATGGACAAGAAATTGCTGATGAAATAGAAAAAAGAAAGGGAGTTAGACCGAGTCCTGGTACTATCTATCCGGCTTTAAAAAGTTTGAAAGAAGCGGAACTTATAGAAGAGAATAAGATAGGAAAAACCATTGTTTATAGTTTAACTAGCCAAGGAAAAAAAGTTCTTAAAACAGCAAAACAAAAATTTTGTAAGACATTTAGCGGTATTTTTTAAATGATTTTATTTCCCTTTTCATCATAAATATGAATAACGTTTACTGGACAAACTTCTGCTGATTCTTTAAATCTTTCAAGTTCTTCTTCTGTTATCCATAAGACTTGCTCTTGGTTATCCTTGGTTTTTTCTACTTCTTCTCCTTTTATGTCTACTTTTGCATCTTCCTGAAGTTCCCATCTTTCTGGATAAGCGGCAACACAAGTAGCTGCTCCAATGCATTTCTCCCTTTCCAAAACAACTTTATATCTTGCCATTTTCAGTAAATTTATTTAAGTATTAATAAAAATGTTTATATAGTTTGGTTTTTTAAATCTTTTTATGGAAGAGTCCTTTAAAAAGGGGCTTGTGGAAAATGAAAATGAATGAATATGATATTGCTATAATAGGCGGAGGAGTTACTGGACTAGGCTCTGCTGTTTATTCTGCTAGGTTTAATATGAAAACTATTGTTTTTGGAGGTAGATTAGGTGGACTAATACAAGATACACATTTAGTTGAAAATTATCCTGGTTTTAAAAGATTAACAGGATACGAATTATTTCAAAATTTGTTAGAGCATGCTAAAGATTACAGTGATTTAGTTGATATAAATGAAGAATTGGTTAAAGATGTTAAAAAATTAAAAGACGGATTTGAGGTTATTGGTGAAAAAACTAAAATAAAAGCCAAAACAATATTATTTGCAACTGGAACTAGAAGAAAGAAGTTAGATGTTCCTGGTGAGAAAGAATTTACAAATAAGGGTATAAGTTATTGTGCTACTTGTTTGCCTCCAGATGAAAGTATTATAGTAAATAGTTCAATAAAGAAAATTAAAGAAATTAATCCATTAACAAAAGTTTTAACTATAAATGGAACTTATAAAGAAATTAGTGGTTTTACGAAAAGAAATTATAGAGGAAAATTAATAAAGATAAGGCCTAGATTTTTTAATGAGGAAACATTATTAACTCCAAATCATCCGGTTTATTCTTTAAAAGTTACTAAAGGTAGCGGAGAAAATTATTTCAAAGACTTTAAATTTTCTGAACCAAAATGGATGCCTGCGGGCGAATTGACAGAAAATGATTGTGTATTATATCCTATTTTGAAAGAGACTAAAGATATTGATGAGATTAAAATATCCGATTTTATAGAAGTAAAGAAAGATGGACATTATATATTACCATTTATAGAGACACATACTTCTAATAAGATAATGGACAAAATAAAAATTGATAATGATTTTATGAGACTTGTCGGTTATTATATAGCAGAGGGTACTGCAGATAAACATCAATTGTTATTTTTCTTTAGAAAGGATGAAGATATTTATATTAATGATGTTAAAACTATATTAAAAAATAAATTTGGTTTAGAGCCAAGTATAAGATATGAAAAAAATGTTTGTAGGATTGTTATCTATTCTAAAATTATTGCAGACTTTTTTAAATCTCAGTTTGAAAAATATTCTTATAAAAAAAGGTTGCCCCAATGGATAATTTTGCTTCCTGTTGAAAAACAAAAAGAATTAATAAAAGGGTTATGGAGAGGTGATGGTTGTGTTAGGGATAAGGATTTTTGCTATGTTATTAGTTCAAGAGAATTAACTTATCAGATGAGGGATATACTATTAAGACTAGGTATCATTTCATCTATTATGATTAGAAAAAAGGAACACCTAAATAGATGGATTAATAGAATAGATGGAAGATTGGTTGGTTTTAATCATGATAAGTACCATATTACTGTTGGTGGCCAGTTCATTAAAAAAATGGGGGACATATTAAGTATAGAACATCCATTACTTAAAATAAGAAAACATATATGCAATCAAGCTTGGCTTAATGATAGATTTGCAATTCTTCCTATTAGAAAGATAGAAGAAGTTGATTATGAAGGACAAGTTTTGAATGTGGCTGTTCCGGATACACAAACATATGTTGCTAAAAATTTCATAGTTCATAATTGCGATGCTCCACTTTTTAGAAACAAAGTTTGTATAATGGTTGGTGGTTCAGATAGTGCTGCAAAAGAAGCGTTATTATTAAGCGAATTTGCAAAAAAAGTTTATATTGTTTACAGGAAAGAAAAAATACATCCTGAACCAATTAATATGAAAAGGGTTGAAGAAAAAATAAAAGAAGGAAAAATTGAAATTATCAATAATACTAATGTTACAGAGATAAAAGGAGATAAATTTGTCACTTCTGTTATATTTGACAAGCCATATAAGGGGAATAAAGAATTTAAATGTGAAGGTGTTTTTGTTGAAATCGGGCATATTGTAGAAAGTGGATTAGCTAAAAAACTAGGAGTTAAATTAGACGATAAAGGAGAGATTATAATTGACAGAGATTCCAAGACCAACGTAGAGGGAGTATATGCTGCTGGCGATGTTGCTGCAAGAAACTGGAAACAGGCTATTGTTGGCGTGGCTGAAGGAGTTATTGCTACAAATTCTGCTTATGAATACATCCAAGAACAAAAAGTTAAGGCAAAATAAGGTAAGTTTTTGTCCTATGTGTAAATCTACAGATATTAGTTTCGATGCAAGATTAGAAATTACTTACGATGTTTGCAAGAATTGCGGATATACTTCTTTTGGAGGAAATTTTCCTTTTAAAATAATTAAAAAATGAAAGATAAACTTACAATAAAGGCGAAAAAAGAAGGATATAAAGCCAGAAGTGCATATAAGCTATTACAATTAAATAATAAATATAATTTAATAAAAAAAGGAGACGAAGTTCTGGATTTGGGATGTTGGCCTGGAAGCTGGTTGCAAGTTTGTTGGAAAACTGGATGTGAGTGCATTGGTGTTGATTTAAGGAAAACAAATTTGAGATTAAGCAATATTAAAACTTATCAGTTAGATGTTTTTAGTGATAAATTTTTTGAGGTTATTAATGAGAAATTTGATGTTGTATTGAGTGATATGGCCCCCAATACTAGTGGCAATATTGAGATAGATCAATTTAAAAGTTATGAATTAAGTGAAAGAGCTTTTGAAATTGCTAAAAAATTATTAAAAGAAAATGGAAACTTCTTAGTGAAAATATTTCAAAGTGAAGATGCTAATGAATTATTGAATAAGATGAGGAAATATTTTAAATTTGTAAAAAGCACTAAACCGGTTTCTTCTAAGAAAGGAAGCAAAGAGATTTATTTTATGGGTGTTGGGTTTATAGTAGGTTAGTTTTTAGAAAGGTATTTAAATCATCTTTAAAGCGAAGATTGCTGTTAAACATGAAAAGAAGATTGCTACCAGAACAAAAAGAATTGTTTGATCATATCAAAAGAGTAGGAAGAACTATACCTGAAGGGCAATATCCTTTATTTTTAAGAAGCCTAAAAGAGATTGTAGAAATAGTTTCTCGTCCATATGCTTTAGTACCACAACAAACAAGTCATGGGTCTGTAGTAGGACCAGGAATAGCTTACTTATCATTTAACTCTTCTTGTAAATTAGGAGATCTTCAAGATTTTTTGCCTGGTGCGAAAGAGATGTCTGAAGTTCCGGCTGATTTAGAAACAACAGTAATAAGGGTTGATCCTGATTGCACTGATGAAGATTTAAGAATGATGGTTCAGAATTGCATTGCTTTTGCTGATAAAAAGGGGCCTGCTTACGTAATCAAAGCAATTTACCCCGGGCATAATAATGTAGATACTGCGAAAGTATTATACAATATGCTTGATACATTGGCACCTGATTGGGATGAAAGTATGTTTTGTGAAGATAGAGAATGGCTTGGAGATGTTTTCTTTAAAATTGGAAAGAAATGGTTCGATACCATACACCTTCATCAAATTATGGATAGAGATAAAGAAACTTAGCCAGGCTTAGGAGTTAATTCTCCTGGTGGAGCATGGCCAAATTGGATTAATAAATCAATATTTTTTATTTCAGGATAATCACAAGATCCCCAACAGGAATTCAGCCATATGAAAATGTTTGCTTTGGTTTTTTCCTTTAAAATATTGACTATTTCTGTTGCTTTTGGTTTTAAACCATCTGGTAATTGAACTAAGACATTAATTGCTTTTGATTTGTTTATCTCTTCTATTGCTTTGTTTAGTTCTAAATCGTATTCCATCATATTTTTATAAAAATCGTCTTTTTTAAATTTTTGTTAATTTTTGTTACTTTCTTATAGTAGTTATAATAGAAAAATTTATAAACTCTGATTTTATTAGAATTTAAATGGACTCAAAAGATTTGTTCGGCGTAATTAATGAAATACTTTCAGAAGTAGGTAAACTTAGAAGATATGATTTAACATCCGATCTTGATGCAAATTTGCAAGATATAAAACGAGAAGTTGTAGGAAGAAGAATAAGAGAATTAGAAGGAAAGTATAAAGTTAGGTTGACAGGTACTCCAGAAGGAGAATATTTACAAGCTTTAGTTGAATATTATAGATTAGGTGAACAAGTTAAACCTATTAAAATAGATAAATCAGATTTAATTGTTAGAGCTATTAATTACTTAAATATGCAAATACATGATTTGGATTTAAGTGTTAGGGCTACTACTTGTTTAAAGTCTGGAAAGATTAATTATGTTGGTGAATTAGTGCAGACTACAGAAGCAGATTTGTTAAAACTATCGTTATTTGGTAAAACAAGTTTACGTGAAGTTAAAAGAAAACTTGCGGATATGGGTCTGTGTTTAGGTATGAGACTAGAAAATTATGTACCACCGCAAGTACAACAACTTTCTGAAAATTATCCTACACCTACACAAGAGCAATAAATCTAAGTTCAAATTATTTCTTTTTTTTAATATTATAAAACCAATTACGTAAATTATTTAAATAAAAGGTGCTTTTATAAAGATTGCCCTATGAAAATAATTAAGACTCTTTTATTAACTATAATTTTATTAGTAATAATAGGCTGCACTGTTCAAGAAGGTGATAATATGAAAACAATTAATTTGAAAACAAAGGATAATGTTAATTTGGTTGCCGATTATTATAAAGGGAATGATAAAGGAATTGTTTTGTTGCATATGCTTGGCAAAAATAAAGAATCTTGGTTTAATTTTTCTAAAGAATTAAATGAAAAAGGTTATTCTGTAATTGTATTAGACTTAAGAGGACATGGAAAAAGCGAGCTGAATTACAAGGATTTTTCTGAAAAAGATTTTAATAACATGATTTATGATGCTAAAGCTGGAAAAGAATATCTAGGATTAAATAAAGTTGCTGTTATTGGTGCAAGCATAGGAGCTAATACTGCTTTAAAAGTGGCTGATGAATTTTCTACCGGTGTTTTATTAAGTCCTGGTTTGAATTTTAGGGGAATTGACATAACTAATGCTAAGAGTAGTAAGCCAATTTTAATAGTTGCTAGTGAAGATGACAAATATTCTGCTGATACCAGCAAAGAAATCAAAAATAATTTAAAAAACAGTAAATTGGAAGTTTATAAAAATAAAGGACATGGAACTAATATGCTGGATGAAGAAACTAAAGAATTAATATTTGGGTGGTTAGATGAAAACCTTTAATAAAAAAATGATTGAGTATTTAATAATATGACAAACTTTAATGGTGTGATAATTGAGGAAAGCCTTGAGAAAAAAGAGATTTTGAAAAAGGTAAAAATTCTTAAGACTGAAGTTGAACAAGTTACTGAAGAGCATAAAACTCCATGGATTAAACAATGGACTTTACATACTGTTGAAATTTTAGAAACCCAAGCAGATAAAATTGCAAAAGAATTAAGCGAAGCATTAGACTCCAAACATTCTTGGTGTGCTGATTTCAAAAACGAGGAGATTCATTATATAATATTTAGAAATAGAGTATTTAAAATAAATAGGAAGAATAGAGAACAGTATAATGAAGCTATGCAATATGGTGTTTTATTAGGCATACCTGCGTATCAAGTTGATTTCTCACCATATGTTAAAGAATGGGAAAGATGAATAAACAAACCTTTAACGGAAAGATTTATGAAAAATTAAGATTAGTTCCTTTTGGTAAGGTTGTTTCCTATAAAGATTTAGCCAGTTCCATTAATTCTAAAGCATATAGAATGGTAGGGAGAGCTATGAAATTGAATGAAGATCCTATTAATATTAAATGTTTTAAGGTTGTTAAATCTAATGGTGAAATCGGGAATTATTCTTTAGGTGTAAAAGAAAAAATAAAAAGATTAAAAAAAGAAAACATAGAAATTAAAAATAATAAGATAGATTTAGAGAAATACGGGTTTAAGTTTTGTTAAAATATAGATAATCACTAAGATTAACAAAATTAATGCTGCATACCTTATAAATTTACTGAAGAATTTATTTGAAATTTTATGAGTTTGCATCTTAGTTTAAATTCTGTATTGTTGGGTAGAGATAATTTGTAAAACAGATGGCCAAATACTTGTACCGTATTTCTTCTTTGGTATAAAGCTCTTAGTTGTTAATTTTATCTCTCTTAATTCAAAGTTATCTGAGTAACCATTAAAATAGAGCTCATTTAAACTTGATCTTAAGTTTTCTTCTGCCTCTGCTTCTGTTTCTTCTCCATGATATTCACAAACTAAACCACCATATTTTTCATTTGTTTTCTTGTCATATAACCAACCAAATATAATCCCGGCAGTTGTTCTTTTTCCTTTTTCTGAAGTGGCTGTTGCCATTATGCTTTCCATTACAGAACCATGTATGAACTTAGTTGGCTTTTCTATTTCATGAGCTATTCCAGGTAATATTGAAGAATATGTGATAATATTACACATCTCTATTCCTGCTTCTCTTAGAGCTAAGTGATAAGATCCTGCATGTACAGTAATATCGCTTTCACCTGTTCCTGTTGTTAT
>JACPIM010000017.1 GCA_016188045.1 Candidatus Woesearchaeota archaeon
CAAAAAGAAAGATTATATAAATAAATTAAATTATCAAAGTTATGATGAAAAGAGGTATTTTCATAATTTTTATTATATTAATTTTAAATCCTATAGCTTTCGCTGTTAATCCAAATAATTCTGATGAACTAACTGAAAAAGACTTAATTGAATCTTGTAGATTTTCAAGTTCAGGTCCAGAACTAGTTTTACAAAAAACAATACAAGGAAATGTTTTAATTTGGCTTTACGAACCAAATAAAGAAGAATTCGGTGAATTAGTAAGGATAAATGATTTTAAAAAAATAAATGAAAACGAATATAGTTTTATGTTAGAAAATAATCAAGAATATATATTTGAAGCAATAATTCCAGATTACTGCATAAGACCAAAAGAAATAATAACCCAAAGAACAAGCACTCAAGAAGAAATAGTTCATATAGATGGCAGATGTAATACAGCATCAGCCAATATACCAGGTGATCCTAGTGCAAACCAATGCAGTTGTTTTATTGAACAAAAAATAGAGGATACAAGAATATTAACAAGCTCAATATATATAAATGAAATAATACCATATGTAAACACTGGTAGGGTTTATGGTACCTGTCCGGATCCAAAAAGCTGGGATATACCGGTCACAACAACAGAACCAACTATAAACACAGATAATCAAGGTACAACGAGTAATATTGATGCTCAAAGTCAACAAGCACTAGGAAATGCTCTTAACTTATTTTTTGATTGGATTTTCAAATTACTAAAACAAATTTGGGAAGCTCTTGTTAATCTTTTTACACCACAGCCAAGTATAGAAAACGATAATCCTCTCTGGTCTGGCGATTAAAATAACCCACAATCGTCAACAAGTACAACCTCTAGCTCCACTACAGAAGAAAAATGCAATATAGAAGGAACTTTTATAGGAGGGGTTAATTCTCAGGACATTGATATTTTTGTAGATGTAAAAGATCCGGCATGGGGGCTTATATCTGTTGCTGATGTGAACACTCATATAAAGAGTTTTAAGAAGTTGGAGATTGTTGTAAATAAACAAGATAAAGCACAATTGTGTGGTATTCCATCAAAGGTTAGATACTATGTAAAGCTGGAGGGTTCTTTAATACAATATTTTGGAAAAAAGAGTACTGTTGCAGGGCTGAGAGAAGCGAATTTATTAGAAATAAAAGAAGAGGATGAAAAATTATATGATTTAGTAAGAGATGGTATTAAAGGTGGGGGAGGGGTATTGGTGAAAATGAATAATAAGAATTATAATCTTCAAGAGAAAAAATATGATAATCCCAGCTACACTTTAGTAGAGAAAAAAACAACCTTTAGTAACTTAATAGAATCAGAAAAAGGAGAAATGAGTAAAGGAGATTGGCAAACTTATGAGTTTGAAATAATTTTTGAGTTAGATTCTGAAGGTAAAGTTAAGGCTACAATATATGAAACATTAAAAGATAATAAAGGAAAAGTTTTTATAAAAAAAGAAGACACAATAAAAACTGTTTCTGAAATAAATATAGAGGATTATAAAAAATATATAAACTCCCTCATAAATCTTATTAAATCTGCCAGTGAAGTCTTTGTATTTGAGGGGGATATTTCTACAGCAGAGGGAGGATTTCTTATTATTAATGGCGGAGGTCCTGATATTAACCAGAAAAATATTGGTAGTTTAAATGAAGGAAAGGAGGTTCCACAGTTTAAAGATGTTCTTTCTACTAAAATAACTATTAAAAATGAAAAAGTTGATAGAAAAGAACTTAATAACTATTTAAATTTAAAAAAATAGTGGTGGACGCCATCCATCAAGATTAGGAAATGGCAGATAATGGGATAATTTATAGAATAACCTTTCAAAAAAACTTTCTCTCTTAATTTCTCTTTCAATTTTTCCTGCTGTTTTTATATATCTCTCATTTGGAGGTGTGAACACTTCATAGGTACCATCTGGAAAACTGAACTTTAGACCTTTATAATCACCCCCATAATGAATCTCGCTTACTTCTATATGAGTTATAAAATCATGTTTCCTACTATGTTTCATTAAGATTGGCATTTGTTCCCTTAAGATCTGTGGAAATTCATCTGGGCTTATTTCCTCTTCTAGTCTGCTATCTATAGAGCAAATTTTACTATTCTTATCAAATACTATACCAAAATGCCCTATGACTTTATCGTTTTCAACATATTCTAATAATCTTAATCTTCTTTCTTTTAGAGTTCCGTAACTATCAACAACTTTACCATCACACCAATAGAATCCATCCTCTTGTGTATTATGTCTTAATAATATTGTTGCACTTGCTAAAACAATACCTGCTAGTCCTGCTCCTGCAGCATATAAAAATTTTCTTCTGTTCATTTTTATCGATATATATATACTCTAGTATATACTTTAAAAATGTATCGTTTTGTCATAAAGCTCTACAAAATACTTAAAAAAAGATTTAAATGAACATGTTAAACCTTTGATTATACCTGTCATTGACAAGCCAGAATACCAAGAGAAAATTAAAGAAATCTGTGGGGATTAGACTTTCAGAAACAGAATTCTAAACTTGCGCCTACTTGAGAATCAGTATAATCTTTAAGTTGTTTTATACCATAACATGTTGCTCCAGTCAAAATTATTCCGATTACGCTTCCAATTAAAAACTGTTTTAATCTTGGATTTTTTGCTATGGGTGCATAATCTAATATAATTGGTTCTTTCTCAATTCTTCCTTGTAAATCAGTATCCTCTTCCATAGCAAATAATATGCTTTTGGTATTTATAAAATTTTCTATTTTTATTATTTATAGGTAGTAATACATAAAAACTATTTCGGACTAACTGATCAAATAGTATTGTCTAATATTGTTCTTATTTTAGAGAGCAAAAGCCTCCTTTTATTGATAATCCTCTTTAATCTTTCATTGGATAAGTTTTCTGGCAAAACCTTTGAGAGATTATTTGAAATTATATGAAGATATCCGAAGTCAATTTCCGATTCTATTGATGCCCTTGCCATATGCACCTCTTGAATTATTCGGGGCTTAAAATTCAAAATATTTCTTATATGGTTTGTAAATTTGACAAGA
>JACPIM010000019.1 GCA_016188045.1 Candidatus Woesearchaeota archaeon
ATGGAAATACACTAGTGATATTTATGGATTCATTTGTCAGAGCTGTTATGTTCTTGTATAATTCCACTCCTGTTGAATTTCTAAGATATAAAGTTAAGTTAGCATGTGGTAACGTGCTACTACTGGAGGTTGTAGTTGTAGTTGCACTTGTTGTTATATAGGTACTAACTGTAAAATTACCTAGTAATATCGGGGAATAAAAAGGGTTTATAGTGGAATTTCCAGCAAAATACCATATTTCAGGAATTAATTGAGTTATATTAGTAACATTTAAAGTGTGAGTATCAATATAAGTAGTGTTTCCATTTAATTCTGTTGTTTGCTGTGAGGAATTTATAGGTGTTGTATAATCATAGTTTAATCTTCCTTTAATATATAAAGATTTAATTTCTTCTGAACTTAAAGAACGATTCCAAATAGCAACTTCGTCTATTGTGCCGTTGAAAAATCTTTGTCCAATTCTTCCACCAATCAGCAAATTAGAAACTCCATTTGATGGGTCATCTAAGGTAGAGTTTTTAACGCTTCCTTTTACAACACCGTTAAAATATAGTGTGGCATTTTGATTTATCCTATCAACTGTAAAAGCAATATGAGTCCAGGTATTTGTCGAAATTGTTGTGGAAGGGTTTATAGAGTATATAGCTGTTCCTGCGCTTGTATTCATAATACTCGCAGAGATTCTAGTGGCAGGTGAAAATCTAATCCAATATTCCCAGCCTGGTGAACCATCCGAACCCTTAATCAGAATAGTATCTAAATCAGTTGAGCTTATTGGATATATCCATGCACTAATTGTTGTTGCATTGTTTCCTATAACAAGAGGACTTAAACTATCAGAATCAGTTATTTTAACATAATCCCCATTGCCATCAAACTTAAAACTGCCTCCAAACTTAGTTAATCCTAAAGTAGCATCACTAGAATTAGTAGGCTGTGCATTTCCTTTAGCAGTCCCATTATTCCCCCCAGTAGCAAAGTCATAAACATAAGTATCATTCTCACCATAAGAACTTAAATTATCAAAATGCCAATAACCAACTAAGCCAGTATCTGTATTATTATATCCATAAGTAATATTCCATTGTCCTAATCTTGATTGTAAATAACTTCCTGAAAGATTCTGACCAAAATAAGTTATGTTTGCCCTATCATGTGTTTGGTCAGCAGTCATGTTTATTAATAAAAACTCTTGTTTTCCTTGAGTAACAAACCTGGCTGATTGATTTCTATATAAATCTGTTATTTCCTGTGCTGTTAATGTCCTGTTCCATATCATTACTTCATCTATGGTGCCATTTAAAGAAGAATCTGCTGTGGAATCAGCACCTATAAATAAATTATTCCCTGCTCCCGCATGAGTAATATTTCCACCAATATTTCCACCAGAATCTCCGAAACTACCATCTATATATAATGATGCTTTAGAACCAAAATCTGTTCCGTTGTATATGCCAGTTATCATGTGCCAATCAGTATCAACAAGAGTATCATCATAATTAATTAAGGCAGTTGATTGTACTGTACCATTATCAATTACAAAAGTATATCTTTCAGCGTTATTCCTTTGTAATGATATTGGGTCTCTTCCAGCACCAATCTGTTCAAGAAGAGTCTGTGTTGTTGAAGTATTATCAACATTACTTCTAAACCACATGTTTACAGTAATTTGTTTTTGTCCTGCAACAATATCTGGCAGTTGAATATAACTTTTAATGCTTTGATTAATAATATAACCTCCGCCAAAATAACCAGAATAATTCCATCTTATTCCATCTGGAGAGCCAGTTACTGTACCATCATTATTCTTTGAAGTATAATCATATACTGTTGTTAAAGAAGTATTAGTGTCAAATGGTATATATAATATTAAAGAAGAATCATTTAGGGTTAAATGATTAAAATTAGCTTCTCTTGTTATGTTTGTATCTATTGCTTGTGCCGAAGTTGTTGTATCTACTGAAATTGTTGGGTCTATGTCTATTAATCCTTTAATTGAATCATAATTTGCGTAGAAAGTTACATTTAAAAGATATTCTGGGGTTGATAAGGGAGAATCCCTTATATATAGATTAAATACACATTTAGGGTCAAAAGAATCTATAATGTCTTCTGATTCGTTTAAAGTTAATTCTACTGCACAAATATCACCAAAATCTATCTTATGCTGTTGAGTGAATATTCCACCTGATGGATTTGTTTCTGTTTTTTCTAAGTAATAAGTAAAACTATCTTTTTTTAGTATTGGAACTGTAGAGTTTATTTGATAATGGAAATAAGTTGTTTCATTTGTTGCGTTGAAATCTGCTCCGAATTTATTATTACTTTTTATCCATGTTTTATTTTCAATATTATCCCATTTATTTGAAGTATTTGCAAATAATTGAATATTCAAATCAAACCAACTATCTTGATAATTAATTAATTTAGTTTCTTGGTATTCCATTACTAAAGTTGAATTTCCTAATTGTATATAATCATCAATGTTTACTGATTGTGCGTTAGTTAATGATATATAGTAACCATCTTTCATAACACCATTATCATTGCATTTTGCAGCTTCATACTTTAGAGTTATCTCTTTGTTTTTATCATCTAAAACTGAAGTCCCGTTTCTGTTGTATAGTTGTTTGTCTGATAAATCAACCTTTGCCCCATTTACCCCCTCTTTTAAAACAAAGCAAATATCAGTGTTCTTGTCCTTTATATCAACAAATATTACTTTAAAATTATCTTCATTGCCTGCTTGTTTTGTTATTACCCAAGAACTTTCTGAGCTTTTTATTGATAAATTGCTTGTATCTGTTGTTTTTGTGCTCTCTACTTTAGTATCATTTATTGTGCTTGAAATATCTTGTGTAATCATTTCCTTATTGATTGTTGTTGAACTTGTCGAGGTTGATGTTGTAGTAATAAGGATTTCATCCTTATCAACCTGCGTCTTATTCGGATTAGGTATTCCAAATTCATTTTCAGCAGTAGTGCTAGTAGTAGACGTACTGGTTACTGTGTTTTCTACTGGTGATGGCAATCCAAAATTATAAACTTCCTCAACTACTTTTCCAGTTATTAAATTAAATTCTGCTTTTATTTTTTCAGAATCTTTGTTAATTGGAAAACTTAGTTCATCGCTGATCAAAGAGAAAGTGAAAGAGGAAGTTTGAGTTTCACTAAATCCTGTTATGTTTATTATCAAGCTAAGCAGTATTATAGCTACAGCTAATGAAAAATATATTCTCTCTTGTTTTTTATTAAATCTCTTTTGTTTAGCGATATGTTTCATCTATTACCTCTTTTTCCTTTTTTGATTTGTGTGATAATTTTCTTATGATAAAATTTAATATTAAAATTAGAAGAGATAAGATAATTGAAATTGGTATAATGCCATAAAGTATTATTTCCTTATTTTCTGTGATAAATGAATATAACCCTATTTTTTGAATTGCTTTTGGTTTTAACCTGACAACTTTAACAGTTTCTTCGCTTTCAGATCCTATTGCAAACTCATTAATAGCTGTTGTTTTGCTACTATAATGGTAATATGTAGTATCTTCCTGATTTAACTTTGTAAATGTTGGACTCCATTTATTATTTGAAGATTCATATAAAACAATCTTGTCTTTTGGTATATTATTAGAAATAAGCCATGATTTTTTCACTTTAAATTCTATTTCTATTTCCTTAATTTTATCCAAACTAGGCGGATTCTTAATTTTTACATATTTATATGTGGTAAATGTTGCTACATTTATTGGATTTTCGCTAGTTTCTGATTCTTCTAATACTAGTTCAGGGACATATATTTGTTTGTCTAATGTTGAAAATACTATGTTGTGGATTATGGCTTCTTCATCGCTTATTTTTGTAGTAAATCCTGTGTAGTTGTTAAAGAATAAGATTCCAAGACCCATAATTAATAATATTGATAATACTACTAATCTATTATTTGTAGTCTGTCTTGGTAGTTTGTTTTCAAGATCTTCTATGTAAGAATCATAGTAGTTTAACCAATGACTTTCTGATTTATTACCAAATCTTTGTTTAAGTAAGCTTTGATATTCCCAGTATGAGATTACTCCTTTTTCATAATCGGTTTTTAATTTAGATGAAATGAATTTTACTTTTTTCTTTAATTCTTTAGCTTTAGAGATATTTCTATTTATCTTTTCTATTTCACTAATCCTCTCTTTAGCTAGATTCATTTTTTGTGATATCTCCCCTTGAATTTTACAATAGAACCCTCTCTGACTAAATCTATGAGATAATTCCTAATTAATTGCTCAAGATATCTTCTTCTAGAACTGTATTTTGAAGACCATTCTTCTAATTTTAATGATTCATCTGCCAATTCTTGGATAGTATATGCAAAATCTGGATGATTAACTAAAAAATCCCTTAGAAAATCTTTGAATTTAGCAAAACCTTTTCCCGCTTTGTAAAGTTCTTTGACAGATATTGGCATTTATACATTTAATACACTTATTTAATATTTATAAATCTTATTATATTAAATAAATTATTAATATTTTTTAAATTATATAAATTAAATACATTTAATTGAATAGAAATATTTATATAGTATTACTATGGTAATACTTTTATGAAAACTATACCTGCAAAAATAACCCCGAGATTGGAATTAGAAATGAATGAGATAATTAAGGAAGGATGGTATGCAAACAAATCTGAATTTATACGACAGGCTATCAGAGAAATGATAAAAAAAATCAAAATAGATAAATTAGAAAAGGCCATTAAAGAAGATGTAGAATGGGGTCTAATGCAATAAAAGAAACGGTATTTGATGCTGGACCATTAATTCATTTATTTGAAATTGATGGATTTAATTTATTAAACTTATTTGGGAGTATATACATTACAGAAGAAGTAAATCAAGAAACTTCTTGGATAAAAAAACCTAATAATATTGTTAAAAAAATAAACCTAAATAAAAAGTCTAAAGATTTTTCTAAAGCACTCATACTTGATTATGATGTTGATTTGGGAGAAGCCACTGCAATCGCTTTGGCGAAACAAGCGAACATTTCTTTGTTTTTTACTGATGATCTTCTTGCAAGGGAGATTTCAAAACAATTTGGATTAGAACCACATGGAACTATTGCAATAATAACTAGATGCTATAAGGTTAACATGATATCAAAAGATAAGACTATTGATTATTTAAAAAAATTAAAAGAAAAGTCCAGCTTATTTATCACTTCAGATATCATAAATGATATTATCAGAAACCTTTAAATTGTAACTAATTATTATTTATATGATGAACAACAATTTAGTATTGATTAAGAATTATCAAAAAGAAATAACCATTCTTGGTCAAAACTTAGCTCTCCTTGAATGGGATCAGCTAACATATATGCCCCCTATGGGTGTTAATTCAAGATCAGAACAAATTTCCTTGTTATCTAACCTAATTCATAAAAAAATGATTTCTAATGAGTTATTTACTTCTTTAACTGCTTTAAAAAAACAAAAACTTTCTAATAAAGATGGTTTAATGGTGAAAAAATTATATAAGGAAGTTTCAAAATCGAGAAAATTACCTGAAAAATATATAAAAGAACTATCAAAAACTACTTCTTTAGCATATACTGCTTGGGAATTAGCTAGAAAAGAAAAGAGATTTAAGAAATTTCAACCTTATTTGGAAAAAATTATTAAACTAAAAAAACAAGAATGTAATTACATTAATGAACCTGGACATGAATATAATAGTTTATTGGATCAATATGAAGAAGGAATGACTGTAGAAAAATTAAAATCTGTTTTTTCTAAATTAAAAAAAGATTTGATTAATTTACTAAACAAAATAAAAGATAGCAGTAATTATAAAAAACAAAAGAATAGCATGTTAAAACAGCATTTTTCAATAGAAAAACAGCGAAATATATGCGAAGATGTCATTAAAAGAATGGGATTATTGAATGGTTTTTCTAGATTAGACCTGACAACGCATCCCTTTTCACAGAAAATAGGGATTGATGATGTGAGAATGGCAACAAATTTTAGAGAAAGTCCTTTATTTTCTTTTGAATCTACAATGCATGAGGCAGGACATGCGCTATATGAGTTTAATTTGCCGAAAGAAGATGCTTATAACATTTTAGGAAACGCTCCTTCTTTAGGTATACACGAATCGCAATCAATATTTTGGGAGAATATGATTGGTAAACAGAAATATTTTTGGCAGTTTTATTTTCCACTTTTTAAAAAAGAATTTAATTTGAAAGGAGATTTTAATCAATGGTTTAAAGAAGTAAATTATGTAAAACCTGGTTTAGTTCGAATAGAATCTGACGAACTTACTTATTGTTTACACATAATCTTGAGATTTGAATTAGAGCTTGGTTTAATTGAAGGCTCAATAAAAGTTTTAGATTTGCCCAATTTATGGAATAAAAAAATGAGGGAATTTTTAGGTGTAACTCCAAATAATGATGTGAATGGGGTTTTACAAGATGTTCATTGGTCTGGTGGAAGCTTTGGCTATTTTCCTACTTATGCAATCGGGACAATTTATTCTTCTCAATTGTATAAACAACTATTAAAAGAAAGGCCCTTTGTTGAAGAAAAGATCAGAAAAGGTAACTTTAGGGAAATTATATTATGGTTAGATAAAAATATCTATAAACCTGGAAATAAGTTAACAGCAGAAGAAATTATAAAAAAAACTTGTGGAGATGGCCTAGACCCTAAAGTTTTTATTGATTATTTAACTAAAAAATATTCAGAAATATATGAAATATAAATCTTCTATTCTATATTTTCTTATATATACACTTCACAATAAAAACCTTTATATATAACCCCTGTTCTTATATACAAAATGTTGTATTTCAACAATAAAATACCACAATAGGTTGTGTTTATTTAGAAGTTGTAACAATCCGTAACCACAAATGAAATGCCCTTATTGCTATCATGAAGAAACCAAAGTAATAGACAAGAGAGAGACAGAAGAAGCTTTAGCGACAAGAAGAAGAAGAGAGTGTTTGAATTGTCAAAAACGTTTCACTACTTATGAAAGAATAGAAACGGATTTGATAGTAATAAAAAAGGACGGGAGAAGAGAGAAATTTAATAGGGAAAAAATAAAATCAGGTATTTTAAAGGCAATTGAAAAAAGACCAATTTCTATTGGGCAAGTAGATCAGATTATAGATAACATAGAGGCGACGTTAAAAACAAAAAATTCCTCAGAAATATCTTCAACATTAATAGGGGAGTTGGTAATGAAGAAATTGAAGGTGCTGGACAAAGTTGCGTATATAAGATTTGCTTCGGTTTATAGAGAATTTGAAGATCCTTCTTCATTTTTAGAAGAAATAAAAATTTTAACGAAAAAAAAGAGGTGATTTAGTTGACTAAATTATTAACGAAACAGGGGCTAAGAATAAATAGGATTTTCTCAAAGGAAGGTGTAGATCCTTTAACAGATGGGATTGAATATGAAATTAGGTCTTCAAAAATAACAGAGCCAGATGGGACTGTTGTTTTTGAAATGGATAATATAGAAGCTCCAAAATCATGGTCACAATTAGCAGTTGATATTGCTGCATCAAAATATTTCAAAAGAGCTCTGGTTCCAAATACAGGTAGAGAAATTAGTGTTAAACAGATGGTAACTCGTGTTTCCCATACAATAAAACAATTTGGAGAGGAAAATGATTATTTCTTATCAATGGAAGATGCTCAAGCATTTGAAGATGAACTAACGCATTTATTAATAACACAAAAAGGAGCTTTTAATTCTCCTGTTTGGTTCAACTGTGGTCTATTTCATAAATATGGTATTAAAGGCACAACTTCTGATTCATATTTTTATAATTTAGAAACAAAACAAGTAGAAGAATGTAAAGATTCTTATTCTCATCCGCAGGTCTCGGCGTGTTTTATACAAAAAATAGAGGATTCACTAAACTCTATTTATGAATTAATAACAAATGAATCAAAGCTTTTTCGTCATGGAAGTGGTACGGGGACAAATTTCTCAGCATTAAGGGCTGCTGGAGAACCATTATCTGGTGGCGGAAAATCATCTGGATTGATGTCCTACTTAAAAATTTTAGACAGAAGTGCTGCCGCAGTTAAGTCTGGTGGCATAACTAGAAGAGCTGCAAAGATGGTAATTTTAGATATGGATCATCCAGAAATTGAAGAATTCATATGGTGGAAAGTAAAAGAAGAAGAAAAAGTTAAGGCATTAATGGCTGCAGGATATCCATCTGATTTTAATGGTGAAGCTTATCAAACAGTTTCAGGCCAAAACTCAAATAATTCTGTAATGATACCAGATTCTTTTATGGAATCGGTGTTAGAAGACAAGGAATGGAGCACTATAGAAAGAGTTACTGGTAAAATAAGAAAAACCTACAAGACTCGTGAACTAATGAAAACAATCTCAGAAGCAGCGTGGCGCTGTGCAGATCCTGGAGTTATGTTTTATGATATGATGAACAAATGGCATACTTGTTCAAATACAGAACATATTCATGCAACTAATCCTTGTTCAGAATATATTTTTATTGATAATACTTCTTGTAACCTCGCAAGTATAAACTTAATGAAATTCATAGATGAAGAAGGTAATTTTGATATTGATGGATTTAAACATGCTTGTAGAATATTTTTCATAGCCCAGGAAATTTTTGTTGACCTTGCATCGTATCCAACAAAAAGCATCACACAAAGGACTCATGACTTTAGAACTATTGGATTAGGTTATGCTAACTTAGGTACTCTATTGATGACAGAGGGAATTCCTTATGATTCTGATAAAGGAAGAGCAATAGCCGCGGCTATAACTGCTATAATGACTGGTCATGCTTATAGAACCTCTGCAGAAATTGCGTCAATAAAAGAACCATTTGCTAGATTTGAAGAAAATAGAGAACCAATGTTAAAAGTAATGAATTTACATAGAGATGCAGCTTACAAAATAGATGTAAGACATTGTCCAGAGTATCTATTAGAAGCAGCTAGAGAAGAATGGGATAAAGTAATAGAAGAAGGAGAGAAATGTGGCTTTAGAAATGCTCAAGCTACTGTATTAGCTCCTACTGGTTGTTTAACTGGCAATTCATTAATATCTACTGACAAAGGACTTATTAGATTAAAGAGCCTTGGGAATATAAACGGGAACCAATGGCAAGATGTATCTTTCAAAGTTATGACAGATGAAGGACCAAAAGAAGCAACTAAATTTTATATTAATGGTGAAGCTAAAACTATGAAGATTAGAACTTCATCAGGATATGAAATACAAGGAACAGAAAAACATAAATTAAAAGTTTTAGATCAGGAAACTAAAGAATTTATATGGAAAAAGTTCTCTGATATAAAAGAAGGGGACGTAATACCCTTAGCCATGAATACAATATTTGGAAAGCAACAAGAAGTTTTATTACCTTTAAAACCAGAACTGCATTGGAATTCTGATTACGAATTAAAAACACCAAATATAATGACAGAATCTCTTGCCGAACTTGTTGGTTATTTTATGGGTGACGGTAGTTTACATAGTAAAGGATTAAGATTCTGTGTTTCAAATGAAGATAATGATGTAATAGAACATTTAAGAATATCAATAAAAGAACTATTTAATTTAAACATAAATGTTACTCAATGTCAAGGCTATAAAGAAGTATCTGTTAATTCAGTTCCATTAACAATATGGTGGGATGCTTGTGGTTTTTCAAAACTAAAACCGACAAAAGACCATTCTGGTAAGGGTTATACTCCATATGTACCAGATGCAATACTTCACACTAACAATAAAGTTATATATTCTGTATTTTTAAGTGGTTTATTTGAAGCTGACGGTACAGTAACAATAGGAAATCCATCTTTTACAACAGCTAACAAAGAATTCTCCCAAGAAATAAAAACCTTGCTTTTAACTTTAGGATATCCAACAACCACAAAGACAGATATTTCAGGATGGGGTAATTCAGAAATTTACGTTTTAAGATTAAAAAATGTATCTTATAATGCAAAATTTATTAAAGAAATAGGATTCCTTGGTGATAGAAAAACTAATCGTGTTTTTTTAGCAAGAAGTTCACAACCGGGAAATAGGGACTACATTCATATTTCGCAGGAATTAGTAGATGAAATCGTTCCAGTAGGAAGTCCGCATAGACATAGCGTATTACTTTCTATACAGAGGAAGGGAGCAATTCCAAGAGAAAGAGCTATATTAATATATCAAGATACACATAATAAAAAATTACTTAAGGTATTACACTTTTTTTATGATACAATTGAAAGTAATGTGGATGGTGGAATTCAATCCACTTATGACTTGTCGGTGCCGGGAAATGTAACCTATATTGGTAATGGATTTCTATCCCATAACACCATAGGATTACTTATGGGTTGCGATACAACAGGGGTTGAACCTGAATTTTCGTTAGTTAAATGGAAAAAACTTGCTGGTGGCGGGTATTTTAAAATTGTTAACAAATCAATTGAAAGAGCATTAAGAAAACTTGGTTACTCGGTTGATCAGATTGAAGATATAATAAAATATATTTTGGGATTTGGAACATTGAAAAATGCTCCAAATGTAAGCCCACTGGAACTAAAGAAATTAGGTTTTTCTGACTCAGATATTAGTGCTGCAGAAGAATATGTAAATAAATTTAGGACCCTAGATGAATATACTCCAAAAATAAATCCAAAATCACTAAAAGAAAAAGGGTTAACAGATGAGCAAATTCAGAAAGCTAAAATTTACATAGAAGGAGCACAAACAATAGAAGATGCACCACATATACAACAAAAGCATTATGCTGTTTTTGACTGCGCGAATAAATGCGGCATTGGAAAAAGATTTATTGCCCCAATGGGTCATGTTAAAATAATGGCCGCAGTTCAACCATTTATTTCAGGAGCAATATCTAAAACAGTAAACTTGCCAAATGAAGCTACAGTTGATGATATACAAACAATTTACTTTGAAGCTTGGAGATTGGGATTAAAAGCTATTGCTTTGTATAGAGATGGTTGTAAGTTATCCCAGCCACTAAATACCAAATTAGATGAAAATAAGACCGTTTCTAATGGAAACATTATAGAAAGAGGGATGAGAAAGCCTTTACCTCAAAAACGTAAAGGTTTTGCATTAAAAACAAACATAGCAGGGCATAAACTATTTTTACATACCGGAGAATATGAAGATGGTAAATTAGGAGAGATTTTTTTGGATATTCACAAAGAAGGAGCAACTTACAGGAGTTTAATGAACTGCTTTGCAATTGCTGTTTCGGTTGGCCTGCAATATGGCGTTCCTTTAAAGAAATTTGTTGATATGTTCACTTTTACCAAGTTTGAACCACATGGAATGACCGATCATCCAAATATTAAAACCTGTACCTCAATGATAGATTTTGTTTTTAGGGTTTTAGGAATGGAATACTTGGGAAGAACAGATTTTGTACATGTTAAACCTAAATCAATTGATGAGTTAAGCCTTGAAGAAAAAGACAAAAAACTAGATAAGTTTATTGAATCAGATAAAGTAAACAAGGATATGGCAGAATTAATGGGCGATGCCCCTCCTTGTGATCTTTGTGGGCATATTACTGTGAGGAATGGCGCGTGTTATAAATGCTTAAACTGCGGTAATTCAATGGGTTGTTCTTAAACCTAAACCTTTTTAAATTTTTTTAATCTATTATACTTAATGATATTAATCTGGGTGTTGGCAATATTGGATGGGGTAGTTGCTTTAACTCTGTTGGGATTACAATTTGGTATTCTTCAATTTTTAGCAATACCAGCAGCAATTTATTTGTTCATAAAGGGTTTAATCTTCCTTGTTGATCCTTTTTCTATTATTGATATAATAATAGGAATTTATATATTGCTAATGTTGGTTGGATTAAAAATATTTTTAACATATATCTTTATTTTATACTTTGTTTATAAAATATTTATCTCGTTTGCTGCTTAGTATACTGGAAGATAGAAATATTTATTAACTAAATAGAAAATTCTAATTAAAAATGGTGATGGAACTAACATCTGATAATTTTTCACAGAAAGTTGAAAAAGAGGATAAAACAATATTGATTGATTTTAGTGGTGAATGGTGTACGCCTTGCAAAGCATTAAACCCCGTTTATGAAGAGTTAAGCAAAGAAATAACAAAGGCGAAATTCTATAAAGTAGATGTTGATAAAGAACAAGAATTAACAAAAAAATTTGATATAATGTCTGTTCCAACCATAATAATTTTTAAAAAAGGAAGGGAAATAGCAAGAATTAACGGATATCCGGGCAAGGAAAAATTAAAGGATGTTATTTTATCAAAAATATGATAATTGGCTTAACAGGAACAATAGCTTCTGGAAAAGGAACTTTTTCTAATTACTTAAAAGAAAAAGGCTTTAATTATATTACTTTGTCTGATCTAGTTAGAGAAGAAGCTAGAAAAAAAAGGTTACAAATACAAAGAGAAATACTACAGGATATAGGAAATTCTATGAGAGAAAAATATGGCAAAGGTTATTGGGCGAAAAAGGCAATTGAAAAGATAGATATTGGTGAAAATTGGATTATAGATGGAATACGAAACATAGGTGAAGTTGATGAAATAAGAAAGGTAAATGGTTCTGTTATTATAGGAATAGATGCTCCTGAAGACATTAGATTAAGAAGGGTGAAGAAAAGAAATAAATCAAAAGAAGAGGGCAGAAAAGATTCTGATCCTAAAGCCATAGAAGAGATGAAAAGATTAGAAAAGAGAGATAGGGGATTTCATGAACCAGAACATGGACAACAAGTATTGAAATGCCTAGAATTAGCTAATTTTAAAATAATAAATGATTCTTCATTAGAAGAGTTCTATGAAAAAATAGATGAATTATTAAGAAAAATACAAAAATAATATAAATAATGATATTTTTTAATAATTGATGGATGATATAAAATCTTATCTGCAGTATCTTTTCACAAGATTATTTGTGGCCTTGTTTTTTGTTATTCTTGGTATTAGGATAATAGAATCTATCTTTGGTCCAATTACTTTTTATTTGTCTTATTATACCTTGCAGTATTATAATCCTATATTAATTTCATCAACAGAATTTATAATTAATGAGATTAAATTAAAATTTATTCCTGCGTGCATTGCTTCTGGAGCATATTTGTTATTGATAATATTGACTTTGATGACAGAGATGGAATTTAGAAAAGCACTAAAAACAATTGCCCAAGGTTTTTTAATAATTTTAATAGCTAATCTAATCAGAATAGACTTGCTAGTAATATTATTAGTTAATAATTACTCAGATTTGTTTAATACATTGCATTTACTGATATGGAAGACTCTTTCAACTTTATTTGTTGTTTTATTATGGATAATTTTAACTAAAATAAACAAAATAGAAAATATTCCAATTTATTCTGATTATAAAAAAATATTAGGGATAATAAAGGAAGCTAAAAGATAACGGTTTTGAGATTATTTATATTTTTAAAATCATTATCTAAACTTACTAAAGTTAAATCATTAGAAACTGCTATTGAAGCCATGAATATATCAACCAAGTTGATTTTTTCACCTTTATCTGTAAGTTTTTTCATTATTTGAACTGCTATTAAAGAAGAATTAGTATCAAAATTGATTACTTTTAGGGCGTTTAGTAATTTTTCCAATATAAATAACTCATCTCGCTTTAAACCTAAAAATATTTCATAAATCGAAAAAGGAGTAGTAAGTAATTCTCCCTTTAATTTAGGAATGATATCTTTAGATTTCTTGGTATCATTAATTATTTCTAATATTACTGAACTGTCTAGCAAGAACATTTTTTCTTTTCTCCGCATCTTTTGTAAACTCTTCTTTAAACTCTTTAATTTTCTTCTTTGCTTCTTCAATATCTATTTTACCTTTCATAATTCCAATTATTGATGTAATATCTTTTTTAGGAGAGTTAATTCTATTAATCACATCACTGAAACTTTCGTCACCAACTTTCATTTTACTTAGCTTATTATAAGCATCTTCAGTTATTGTAATTGTTTTTACCATGTTTATGTTTATGTTTAAACTTATATATAAGTCTTATGTTTTTTACGGCTTTGCGTGGAAACTCAATAGATTCGGAATTCTAATCCCTTATTAGCACGTATGCTTTCTTTCCTATGAATTCTTTATGGATGTATTTAAGTAATGGATTAGCTAAAGAACTTTTAGACAAATTTAATCAAGAAAATCCACAAAATCAAAAACCAGGAATTGGTGGGGATGATAATCATGGTGAATTATATTTGGTTGGCAGGTGTGGAATATATTTACCTGGGGATATCTTAAGCACAAAACCAGAAGATTTTTTTGAAAGAAGGAAGCAATCATTTAAAGATCAAAACTTAGTACAAAGAATTAATTCTGGAGAACTAATCCACTTTAATGTTGCAGATATAAAAACTTTCTTTAGAACAATGATCTGGCCTTCACTCGCTGGAAACTTGGATTAGCCCACTAAATTTTAAAAATAGCAAAGTTTAAATATAAGTTATACTATAGTATAACCTATGGTAAGAATTAAAACTAAAGTTGGTCCCAAAGGACAAATTGTAATCCCAAAAGTGCTTAGAGATGAGTATAATATATTTCCTGGTGATGAAGTAATAATAGAAGAAAATAATCAAACTCTTATTCTTGAAAAACCTAAAGAAGATATTGTGAAAAAACTTGAAGCTTTTGCTAAAAAAATTAGGTTTGAAGGAAAGATAAATATACATGCCATAGAAGAGGAGTATGAAGAAAGGTGGAAGAAAGCTCAACATTCTACGTAGATGCTAATATTTTTGTTTATTCAATAGTTAATAATGAAAATCTAGGAAATAAATGTAGGTTAATCTTAAATGCAATACAAAATAGCACTATTGTTGGAATTACTTCGTGCCTAACATTTGATGAAATTTTATGGTCTATACGGAAAATTGATCCCGAATCTGTTATCGAAGCGGGAGTTAATATCCTTAATCTAAATTTAAAATTTATTGAAGTTAATAAAACCATCTTGTATAAAACATTAGAGATTATGAAGGAATTTAATTTAAAGCCAAGAGATGCAATTCATGCTGCAACAATGAAAGTTTATAATATTAAAAATTTAATTAGTGAAGACCTAGATTTTGATAAAATTCCTTGGTTAAAAAGAAAAAGTATAAAGGAATTTAAAATTTAATTTGCTAATAATTTATCTCTTCTTAAAAATAAACTTTGTACAAAAAAATACATAACATATAATTCAAAAGCAAACGGGAAATAGCCTAAATAGCCTAACAAAGGCATCTCAAATATTTTAAAAAAACTTACAAACGGAATATTATATGTCCATTTAGGCAATGCATAAAAATTCCAGAATTCCCAAAAGAAGCCCATTATGATTCCTGCCAATAACAAACTTAAAGGAATTGCCAAGTTTCTATCCTTTATATGTTTTATAATGCTTGGTTGTTTATGCAAATAGTTTATGGGATCTAATATGAAATAAAAACTTAGCCAAACCAGAGGAAAGGCAAGTTTTGGAAATAATAATGGTAAAATAAAGAAAATAATGCCAATTACCATCATAGTATGTAAAAATCTTTTAGTTATATCGTGTTTTTTCTTTAATTTTAATTTATCAAACAAATGAATATTCCTTATTAATTCATAAGTCTCAAAGAAAGCAGGCAAAACGGTTGCGAAGCTTAACAAGCCAAATAAATTTCTTAATCTTAAATCTCCCATTATTCCTATATACCCCCAATTATGAACTGATAAATTAGTAAACTCAAAAACCCACCAAAATAAAGCACTTATAATTAGAATGCCAAAAAAATTATTCTTATTATCACTAATCAAACTTTTTCCAGATATTTTTTTATTTATAGCATCTAGTACTAAGATATAACCTATCCATATTATTGGAAAATACCAGCTAGCAAATGGTTGTATTTTGAAAAAGAAATTAATTTCCATTAAAACAATTATTAAGATCCCCACTAAGCCATACCACTTGAACATTTTTAACCTCTTTTGAAAATATTAAACATCATCTTTATATAAAAGTTTTTATTCTAGAATAAGAGCAAGATTTATAAGAATAAAAGTCTAACTTTATGGTATGGATATGAAAAGTTTTGATTTCGGTGATTGGATTCTATTTATAGGTATTATTGCATTATTAATTATATTAATTATAAGTTTTTTTAAATAAAAATGAAAAAACCAACTTTTTTGGATATAGTCTTATTGATAGTGGTAATTCTCTTAATAATATTATTTATTTGGAGAATATTTGGAACTAGTCCCACATTAGAGCAAATAGGATTAGTTTTAACAATATTTTTTGGTTTATTAAGTCTTGAAAGTAGATCTACAGATAATAAAACAACTAGGGAATATACAAAATATTTTATCAGAAATTAAAGATAAACTGAAATGAAAATTGGAGAAAAAGCACCCGATTTTGAATTAAAAGACACTAATGATGAAATTAGGAAACTATCTGATTATAAAGGAAAATTTCTAGTATTATATTTCTATCCTAAGGATATGACTCCCGGATGTACTAAAGAGGCTTGCAATTTAAGAGATAATTATGATGAGTTGAGAAAAAAAGGAGTTGAGATTTTAGGGGTAAGTTTGGATGATCAAAATTCACATAAAAAATTCACTGAAAAATATTTATTGCCTTTTCCGTTATTATGCGATGCAGATGCTAAAGTTTCTAAAAAATATGGAGTTTATAAAAAGAAAAATCTGTATGGAAAGGAGTCTTATGGAATTCAAAGGACCACTTTCATAATAAAAGAGGGAAAAATATTTTCAATAATCAATAATGTTGATACTGAAAATCATGCCAAACAGATATTAGTTGCTATAGAACCCTAGTTTTTCTTCTTTTTAAAAATTCAATTATTGGTGGTATTAAAGAGAGAAGAATAATTGCTAAAACAACTAAAGATAAATTATCTTGAACAAATTTTATGTTACCAAAAAAATACCCACCGAACAAAAAAAGAGCTACCCAAAAAACACCACCTGAAATATTAAAAACCAAAAATCTAAAGTAATTCATTTTGCCGATACCAGCTACAAAAGGAGCAAAAGTTCTTATTATTGGTATAAATCTTGCGAGTATTATGGTTTTTCCACCGTATTTATCATAGAATTCTTTTGTTTTATCCAAATATTCTTTTTTAAAAAATCTGCTTTTAGAAAAAACATTTTCTCCAAAGTAATTTCCGATCCAATAATTAAAAGTATCTCCCAATATGGCCGCAACTATTAAAATTAAGAATAATAAATAAACATTAATAACATTTTTGGCTGCAAATGTTCCTGCTACGAATATTAAAGAATCTCCTGGAAGAAAGGGGGTTATTACTAGTCCAGTTTCTAAAAATATTATTAAAAACAAGATAAAATATGAAAAAGTCCCGTAGTTTTGTATTATGCTGCCCAGATATTTATCTATATGCATAATAAAATCAAATAATTTTGAGATTATGTTCATTCCTTCTTGCCTTGCATTGTTAATAGATCTTCAGTAGTAAGCTTTTCGCCTTTTTTTATTTTTTCCTCAACTTTTTTTATTTTTTCCTCAATTATTCTGTCTTCTCTTTGTTTCTTTTTTGTTTCTTGCGTGGCTCTAAACTCTTGTTTTTTTATACTCTTGTCTTTGCTTAATTCTCTTGCTTGCATTAATTTATTTCTTAATTGGGCGCTCAATTCAACAAATTTCTTCTTAAAACTTATGAACATTTCAAAGGCCCTTTCCTGCTGTTTTTTAATCATCCCGATTTGTTTGCTTAAACTAAAGAATTCTCTATATCCGCTTCTATGCCCTTTAATGGCTTCTTTGAATTTCTTATGCGCCTCATTAGCTTTTTCTTTATCAATCTCGATTTGCTTAGAAATATCAGTAATTTTATCAGTTATTTCCTTTACATTTCCCACTTGGTCATATGCTTTTTTTAATCTTTTTATCTGCTCCATCAATTTCTTTTCCTTGTCAAAGCTTATGGCTTCTGTTTCAATTTTCTCATTTAACTTGCCTATGGTCTCTTTTATCTTTACAGGATCTTCCTTTAAACCATATTTTTTTAATAAAGAATTCTTTTCCTCATTTAATTCTCTAATTTTTTTAATTAGTTCTTTAACCCTATTGTTATATTCATCCCTCTCTTTTCTTAATTTTTCAACTTCTTCATTAGAGATACCACCATCTTTTCTAATTTCCTTGACTTTGTCAATTAATGTCTTAATCTCTTTTTTTAGATCTTCTTTTTGCTTGAACCATTTTTCTTTGTCTTCATTTATGGCATTGAGCTGGGTTTTCAAACTATTAATTTCTTCCTCTAATGCGTTCAAATCCTTTTTTTCATCACTCATTTACCAAGGCTCCTTTCGTGGCTAAATAAAAATAAAAAATTTAGCCAAACAATTTGCGTCTTATGGTGAATTGAACAAAAACTACTATTTTTAAAGGTTTTTGTATATTCTATAAAATATATATTCTAGGCAAGTGTTACACGACAACCACGCGTAGCATATATAAACTACTTTAATTTTAATTTACTCCATGAACATAAAAACGCTTAAAAGCGGTCATAAATTTGAGTTATATTTTCCTAATATATATCGCTTTAGAAAAGGAGAGTTCTACAATTAACAGCTAAAAGAAAAAATCTATTTTCTTGATTAGATTTAATCGGGTAATAAGTATAAGAAAAGAAGTAGAGAAAGAACTAAGCTTAAAAAATAGTGATATAATAAATATAGAAATCAAAAAATAAATAACCTAAAAAGGACTAAAAATATTTTCCATAATAATAAAGTGGATTTATTAAGTTTGATACCGGAAACAACTTCTAGAGGGTATGAGATTATAGTAACCTCTTTTCTAGAAAATAATGGTTTTGGTTAAGATTATGGTATTCCCATTCTATTGGTTCTGGAAGACAATTGATTATTAGGAGATTTGTAGACATAGACCTGTTTGGTTATCTACTTGGCAATATCAAGCAGAAGGAACAAAAAATACAAATAGGAAATCTAAATACATATTTGAATTTAAAAATAAAATTATACAAGAACATGTGGATTTGCTAGTTTCATTAGAAGAAATTGGGCTTGACAAAGATAGATTTAGTAGTAGATTTTTTTGCAACAAAGAAAGTACAAATAATAAGGTATTGAATGAACTCATCAATAAGTTTCATATTAAAACTGGAATAATGCCTTCTATGGCCTTCAGTAAAAATATAAAGGGTATTGCTTTTAGTTTGGAAACGAAAAATACTCTCTTTACAGAGATAGTTTTATATTCTCTTAAAAAAATAAAAAACATACTTGTAGAAGATACAAGCTACGATGCAAACAAAAAAAGATTAGCTGAAGCTTTTATAGCAAAACTTTTGACCGGCGATGGTAGTATAGAATCAAGAAAACGCTACACTAACAGCATAGATGTAAGAATAAAAATTGTAGATTCTAATAAAGAGTCATTAAAACAATATAATCAAATTTTGACTAATTTAGGTTTCAATGGGTATATTTATGGTATTGAAACTATGGCATATTGCAATATTAAAAAACTCCTCTATCTTCATAAAATATCTGCTTTCAAAAATACAAAAAATTGGGATAAACTAATTAATATAATTAGATTTATGAATTACAATAGCGATATATCTATATAAAACACAGAAAAAATTTAAAAAAGAGAATAGATCTTTTTATCATCCAAAGAGGGCGCCGAGACCTGCAGCAGCTTTTTCATCACTGACTTTCTCTTCTTCTTTTTTCTCTTCTTTCTTCACTTCTGTACCGGCTGTCGTACTAGGAGCAGCAGCTACAGGCAATGCAGCTTCTTTAATAGCTTTGTCAATATCCACATTTGCTAAGGCAGCAACCAAGGCTTTTACTTTTCCATCATCTGGTCTACCACCGGCGGCTTCTATAACCTTTTTCACTGTATGCTCGTCAATCTTTCCTCCGCATTTATGGATTAAAATTGCACTGTACACATATTCCATTGTTAATCCTCCGTAATTATTAAATTTCCCCCTTAATTTTTTTATCTACCAGGTTTTTTAAAATTTCCTCTGCTTGTTTCATCTGTTCCTTTGTTATTTCTGTTGTATCTTTTTGCTCTATTGCAACTTCTTCCTTTATTTCATCAACAACTTTTGTTTTTTCTTCTAATTCTTTTTCTAATCTTGTCTTTTTTACTTCTCTAGTCTCATCTATTTTACTTTCTTCTTTAACTACTGAATCCTCTGTTTTAGTGTCTTGTTTTATTTGACTTAAATCTACTTTATTAGACAATCCCAGATATTCTCTTGCCGCTTTTTTGATTAATAATTCAATTGTTTCATCTGTTGTGTATCCTATTTGTATTGCCAGGCTTAAGCCTTCTCCTGTTGCTGATTTTATGTCTTCAAAATATTTATCAACATCTATATCTAAAACACTTCTGACTAATATTTCATTATTACCATAAGTTAAGACTAGATTTAACCCTATCTCCATAGGTTCTATTTTTAATTTTGACATTAATTCTGCATTCTTAGCGTTTATTATTTCTCCTTCTTTAACCAGCAATTTATCCAATTTTATTACAATTTTACCACCTTCAACAGCAGTTTTAATGCCCATATGACCTAATTCTCCGATCATTGGTCCAGGGGTGAATTCTGTCGGCCCGGCAGGTATGATTATCTCTCTTGGAGCGAGATCTCCTGCTTTAGCTTGAGCCTGACTTTTACTTTTTTTCAATAATTGGAATAACTTGAAAGGATCTTCATTAGTAAATATTAGTGCTGGAATTCCTATTAATTTATCCTTTAAACTTTTAATGGACGGATCATTACTTTCGTCGAAAGCAATTTTGATTAATCTTTTTTTAGAATATTTCAATAAGATTCTTCCCTTTAATTGTGATTTTATCTTCATTAAATTAAAAGCAGGCAATTTCTCTAGATTAACTATACCGATTACTTTGAATTCTTTTATTAATCTCTTTATCTCTTCTACTTCTTTCTTTTTCTTTTCACTTACCCTAGTTTTTCTCATCTTTTACCTCTGCTTTCTTTTTTCTTTTGGGTTTTTTCTTCTTTTTTCTTTACTTCTACTTCTTTAGCTATTTTACTTTCTTCTTTTTTCTCTTCTTTTATTATCGGTTTTTGACCTACAATAAATGGCTTGCCCATTGTTAGCTTTAGTATAGAGTTTCTTATACTATGGGTTTCATTCGGTACGGCATGAAGAACCGCATTATAAACTGCCAATATATTCTCAGTTATTTCTTCGTCTTTTATGTTTTCTTTTCCAATTATTGCTTTAATTGCCTGTTCGTTCTTTGTTTGTATTTTAGTGGTTCTTCTTAATTTTTCAACTAAAGGTTTTAGATCTATTGCATTTGGCGGTATAACTGCTCCGGCTTTAGGATTTGGCATTTTACCGATAGGTCCCAAGGTTTTACCAAAGAACTTAGCAATATCTGTCATTAGATTGGCCTGTGCTATGAAAAAATCAACGTTCTTAGCTATCTTTTTTAATTCTTTTAGATTATTTCCATATTTAGAAAAATCTTTTTTATTTATGACTAAATCACAAACTTCTTTTGCTTTATTTTGTAATTCATCACTAACAAAAGCCCCTATTTTGGTATTTTTTCCAACGTGATGAGGTAAAACAACGAAAGTATTGATGTTTTGTTCTGGTTTTTTTAAGTCTATGCCTTTTAGATTTATGATTAAGTCAATAGACTGAGCAAAATTTCTTTTTTTAGAATTTTCTCTTGCTAATTTTAAAGTTTCTAATATTTGGCTTTTATTCATTTATTGCCCTCCTACATAAGAAACTACGTTTCTTATCATCTTCCTTTAAAATAGGAAGTGTAGTAATAATGGGTAACTTTTAGCTAGAAAATAGGATTTATAAAGATATCGAATCAAGACCTTAACTTTCTAATAGGATATTATCTAGTTTATCTAAAATATGCAAAGAGTATTTTTTATCAGACTTACTAAATTTATCTGAACGGGTGCTTTCTTTTTTCTGTAATTCTCTAATAAAATAGTTTTCTTTTATAGTTAGAATCTGTTTATTTAATTCTAAGTTTTTATTTATATCCCAAATTATGCTATTTTTTTTAATATATGTCAATAATTGTAATCTTTTTCTTAGTTCTGGTAAGGCCCATTTAATTGCATCATATCCTTTTTTCTTGATTAAAACATTTCTAATATATCTTCTTTTTCTTTCAATTCCTAAAATATTGTTATTCTTAAGATGCGGCATATTTCTAATATGTTGAATTAATTTGTTATATTCCTTGGTTTTAAACAGAGTCTTGCTTCTTTTTAATAAAGTAATATAAATGGCCCAATGTCCTTCTAAGATATATCTTTTAATGTCATCAATGTTACAAAAGTATTGCAAAGAAATTCTTCTAAATCTTTTATTTATATTCTTTCTTTTTCTTGGAATTCTATCTTTAAATATTATAAAAACGTCATAATCGCTTTTTTCTTTTTTAAAATAATTCTCTATATAAGAACCGTATATAACTATTGCAATTAATTCATCTTTAAACTCTCTTTTGCAGTAATTAACAAATTTCCTAAGATATTTATCCATCTAAAGTTTAGCCTAATCCCCAATCGTCGCCCACATTTTTTGGTACATATTTATACTTCTTTGATAAGCCCTTTAATTTAGAATATTCAGAACCTTTGCTGTCCATTATTTCTAATATTTTGGTTATTATATAATGTTTCCAATCTGGTCTTTCCAGTCTTTGTGGGGTTACATAGATAAAATCAATCCTTAAAGCTTTAAACAATTTGGTTTTCCTACCAACTGCTTTATCATACTCATCTTTTCCTTTCATTCCTAGGTATTCTATTACTATGTTTAATTTTGGCAAGAAAAAATCTGGATACCATATTCTAACCTGGCCTTGTTCATCTATTAGGGCCAATGGATACTCATACAAAAAGTGTATTTTCTCAGAGGCAAAAAACTTGCCTATCTGGTCTTCTCCATCAGATTTAAATTTAGGTAACAAAGTGTATCACCAATTCATAATTTAAAAATAATTTGTTATTTAAAAAGCTATCTAAAGCATTCATAAACATACAGGCTTTCAAAAAATATTCTTTTTTCAGCTAATTTTCTATGTTTAAAACCATATTTTTCAATTATCTTTAAAACATCTCCACTTAAACTGCTAAAACTTACTAGTAATTTGCCGTCTTTTTTTAAATAATTTTTAGCCTTAGAAAAAAATCTTTCCATTGTTTCCCAACCATGTTTACCTCCTACTAGAGCAATGTCATTTACATAATTAAAATCTTCTTTGCTCATTTTAATGCCAAAATAGTCTCTTTCCTCTGGTAGATAAGGAGGATTAAATATTATCAGATCAAACTTTCCTTTGATGTTTTCAAATAAATCGCTTTTAATTGTATTTATGCCTTTTTTCTTACAATAATTAACTGCTTCTTCATTTATGTCGGCAGCTAAAACCTCACCTTTGTTTTCAATAGCTCCTTCTGCCTGTATTCCAGAACCAGTACCCATATCCAGAACTTCCATGCCTTCTTTTACTGTTTTTTTAACAAATTCTAATAATAAGAAAGAATCTTCACTGGGTTCATATATCATTTTAAAAAAAGAAAATTAGATATCCAAATCTTGGATATCATCTAATTCTGAATCTAGATTGTTTAAGTCATCAAGATTGGTATCGGTTTCATTTAAAGTATTTAAATCATCTTCTAATCCTGTCGCTTCACTAGATTCAACGGTTTCTTGTTTAGTGCAACCTACTAAAAATATTACCAATACCAAAAATAGGAAAGCAATAATTTTTTTATTCATTTTCCTGCTCCTCAAGCACTATTTCGTTTCCTGTTTCTTTAATCTTTCTTACTAATTCTTTCAAAATATCGTGTGCTTCTTTCAAGATATTTTTAGCTTCATTAAATTTTATTCTTGCTTCAGCGTAAGCTTTGTTTTCAATTAAATCACTAGCTTCCTTGAGTTTATCTATTACTTCCTGCAATTTAACATCATAGCTGTCTTTTAGTGTGTTCAACTCAGCAGTATCTTTTCCTTGTTCAGCTAATTTGTTAATAGCCTTTTCTAGCCTGTCGCTTACTTTTTCGAACTTTCCTGCAACGTTACCAAATCTGGCAATTGCTGTCTTATGTGAGCTTTTTTCAAGTTCTGGTTTTGTTTTTTTCCAGGCCGCGTTTATCTTTTTAGCTGCTTCTTTTATCTCTTTTCCTGAAGTTGCATTTTCAATACTTGCCTTTGCTTCTTCTATTTCCTTTATTTTTGCATCTATTTCACTAATCATCTCTGTTTTTTCTTCTTCTGTAAACCTATCACTTTCCTGTATTCTTGCTTTAACCTTTTCTAAAGCGGTAATTATTGCATCAGCAGATCTACCCAAGAATTCTTTTGTTTCATTTTTAGCTTCATCTCTTACAGCACTGCATTCATCGCTTTCATCATCTTTGCATTTCTTTAAGTCCTCTTTTAATTCTTTTATTTTTTCCTTATTTTCCTTGGCTTTTTCCTTAGCTTCTTCATATCTTTCCCTTGCGTTTAGGTAGTTTTCTCTTGCTCTTTTTATGTTTTCTAAAGCGATTTCACTTACTTTATCTAATCTCATCTTTGCCCTAGATTTGCCACCAATTTGAATGCCTTCTCTTTCATCCTCATCCTCTTCAGTTTCATCATCAGAACCTTCATCATCTTCTGTTTCGTTAACATCGTCTAAATCGTCATCTACTTCATCGTCTTCATCTTCGTCATCAACCTCGCTTTTTTCAAATTTTACTCTATTTTCCTGACCATAGGCGGCCAAGCTAAATGGCACTATAGAAATCAAAAGTACCAAGATCAGTAATATTGATATTGTTTTTTTCATTATTTTCACCTTATATAATACTTTAAAATTGTTTAGTATTTATTTATATAGTTTACTAAGTTACTTTATGCTATTAAAATACTCTTTTGTCCTTAACTTTATATTTTCTAAATAGTATTTTTCAATTCTTTCTTCAAATATCTTTCCTAAGTCTTCCCATTCAGTTATCCTATAGTTATTACTTATTTTTTCAACTAAAAATAAATCTCTTAATCTTTTTAATTGTCTCCTAATATTACTTTCTGCTATGCCTCTTAAAGCCAAATTATTCTTTTTTCTTAATTTCACGACCTCTTCCATGACTTGGTAACTATTCAAAAATCTCTTACTCTTAGAAGCATGTAATAAAGCCTGAAATACTTCAACTATAACATCCCTGGAATCACCGGGCTGTAGTAATCCTATGCTTAAACATAATTTTCTTAACAGATCTCTACCGGTTAAATCAGAAGGTTTTTCGTATTTCCTTAAAGTAATTTCGCTTAAAGGTATGTCTTTACTAATTGTTTTTTTAGGCATTACTAGAAATGAGTAATCATAGTTTAAATATTTTTGTTTTCTCTAAAACCATAATTTTATATATTTTAGATAATATAAATTATCTTTATGATTATTAAAGACCTTTTTTTTGGGACTGCTGGAATTCCGTTATCAACAATACCAAGGGGAACTGTTAATGGGATAAAGAAAGTAAAATCATTAGGACTTGGTGCCTTGGAGTTGGAATTCGTAAGAAAAATATACATAAAAAAAGAAGATGCTCCAAGTATAAAAGAAGAGGCTGTAAAAGATAGGGTTATATTAACTGCCCATTGTCCTTATTTTATAAATTTAAATTCAGAAGACAAGAAGAAATATTATGCTTCTATAGGTTATATAAAAAACTCTGCAAAAATTGCTTCTTTGTGCGGTGGTTATTCTGTATGTTTTCATGCGGGCTATTATCAAAAACAAGATGCTAAAAAAGTTTATAATAAAATCAAGGAAGCGATTAAAATAATTGTGAAAGGTGTTAAAGAACACGATAAAAACATATGGATAAGGCCAGAGATATCAGGAAAAAAGGTACAGTTTGGTGATTTAAACGAAATAATTAAAATTTCTAATGAAGTTGAGCAAGTATTGCCCTGTATAGATTTTTCTCATTTATATGCCAGGACAATTGGAAAAAACAATACTAAAGAAGAATTTGAAAATATTTTAAAAGATCTGGAAAAAAATTTAGGTAAGACTGCTTTGAATAATATGCATATACATTTATCCGGAATTGAATTTACAGATAAAGGAGAGAAAAATCATCTGAATTTGGATGATTCCAGACTGGATTATAAAGACTTATTGAGGACATTAAAAGAATTTAAATGCAAGGGGGTTGTAATCTGCGAATCTCCCAACATAGAAAAAGATGCTGTTTTATTAAAAGAAACTTTTTTTATGATAAAATAACAATCTTTATATTAGCTATTTTTTTTAATTACAATATGGCTCTACCAGAACCGCAAGAAGCAATAGTTGAATTTAATAAGAAATTAACTAGTGAAACTTCTTTAATAAGATTGAAATTACAAAAACCTATTGATTTTAGATCTGGGCAGTTTATACAAACAATTACTTTATTGGATAATAAAAAAATAAGAAGATCTTGGTCGATTGCCTCTTCACCAAAAAATAAAGAGTATATAGAACTTTTAATTAAAAAATATGAAAAAAGCTTAATTTCTCCGATGTTATTTAAAGCTAACCAGAATGACAAAATTACTATTCAGGGTCCATTTGGTTTCTTTACTTTAATAAAACCGTATAAAAAAGAAACGGTTTTTATAGCTGCTGGTGTTGGAGTGGCTCCTTTAAGAAGTATGATATATGACTTGCTTGAAAATAATATTGATACTAAAGTTACTTTAATCTTTGGCTTTAGAACTGAGAAAGACTATTTACTAGAAGATGAATGGTTGAACTTAGAAAAAAAATATGAAAATTTTAAAATAATTCCAGTAATCTCAAGACCAGAAAAGAATACAGAATTTTTTAAAGGACATGTAACTGATTTTATACCTAAAATTATTAAAAAATCAGATGATACTGACTTTTATATTTGTGGTCCTAATATTATGATTGCAGATACTATGAAAGTTTTAGAGTTAATCGGGATTAATAAAAAACAGATTCATATTGAAAGGTGGCAATGAAAGTAGATAGGACTATATATTAATTAGAGTTACAATAAATATATAAATAGAATAAAGATTATTTAATAAAATGCCCGTGGACAATAAAAACAGAATTATATTAATATTAGTAATTATTGTGGCAATATTAGCCTTGGCGTTATCTTATAAATTCTTAAAAGATTATAATAATAATAACTTGAACTTGGCTTATCAAGCTGGTAGAACTGATGCCCTTTTTCAGTTTCAGCAAAATATTATAACGCAGCTCAATAGTTTTGGTTTTTTTTCAGTTACTTTGCCTGCTGAAAACAATCAAACCATAACAGTAAGATTAGTACCTAGTCAACCAACACCACAATTAACAGAAGAGGAAAAGAAATAAAATGCGAAGTAATGAATTAGAAACAATAGCAAACAGAGAATCTCCTCCTTTTTCATATAATGACAGAATATATCAAACGTTAGCAATTGCGGCTATTTTAGCAAATACAACACCTTTATACGCATCAAATAAAGACGTCCTCCCATCATGGGAGGGTATTATTGGTGTGGGTATATGGGGCTACATTCACAATCGGGGGCTTTCTCCTTCTTGCTTATGCAAGTACTGAACCAGAAGATAAAAACTAGTCTAATGAAGAAGAAATAATTAACATAAACGAGAAAAAGGATTATAACCATAAACTTGCCATAGAGATTCGTCGTATTCTATATCAACAATTTGCTTAGGTAAGTCTAGTCTAAATATTCTATTTGCCTCATTAAAAATCAGATTTTCTAAAAGAGATTCACTTATTCCATTTTCTCTTAATAATTGAATACCTCTTGGCCAGAATGGTAAGGTTGGTATGCCAGATGGCGGATTATTTCCTGTTTTTAGTTCATATGGGTGTGGAGCGTGATCTGTTCCTATAATTTGAACTTTGCCACGCAAGACCCTTTCTAATAGGTCGCTTTGAGTAACTGGATATCTTAATGGCGGATTCATCTTAACTCTGTTACCATTTATTCTATAATCATCAGTATTTAGGAACATATGATGAAAAGTTACTTCTAGGACAACTTCAAATGGCAATCTTTTTCTTTCTGCTTCAATATAATCTACTGTGTCTGGATTAGATACATGAGCAATGTAAAATACTCCAGTAAAATTAGCGTCAACTGCATTTCTTATCTGTTTTTGTACTTGAACTAGTTCTGCCTTTGCTGTTTGTCTTACTGAGTGCGTAAATGGTTGACTCGGGTTAAATTTAACAGAACTAAATTCTACTTCGTCTTCAAAATGCCCTATAGAAACTCCTGTGTATCCTAATTTTCCTTTTATAATCCAGATTCTTCTTTGTAGATCTGGATCTAATATTCCCATATTTCCTGTAGAATGCACGTAAAAAGTTTTATCTGATCCAATGCTTTCTTCAGACATTGCAAACCTGAGTGCCTGTTCTACTTTTGTTAAGTCTGTTGTAAGGCCAATATGAACCCCATGATAAACTCCATCTGAATATCTTCTTGCTTCAGACAATCTTGTCCTTATTTTATCAATGCTTGTTAGTTGTGGTTTAGGATTTGGTTGTTCTAATAATCCTGCTAGTCCAACTGTTCTTGCATCTTTAAATCCTAGTTCTAGGTAATTTGTTGGATATTCTTCTCCCCTTAAATGAACATGAGGATCAATTGGTTTGATGTATCTTACCATTTTAAATAAAATAACTGAAGTTGTATAAAAATATATCTTACCACTTAAATCTACAAATTAATTTTTAATTTAGTTAATCTGATAGATTTAATTTCAAAAACCTTATAAAGAATAATCCTTTGTTCAAATTTATGTCAACTTTAATTGCTTGTTTATCAACAGGAAAAGGAACTTGGGGGCATGTTTCCAGAATTATTGAAGACCAGAAATGGGATAAAGTAGTTTTAATTACAAATGATTACGGGAAAGAGAATTTCAATAAAAATGATAAAACAGAACTAATTTCTGTGAATATGAATTCTGGATTGAAAGAATTAAGAGATGAAATACAAGGGCAATTAAAAGAAAAAATAAAAGATACTGAGGTTGAGGTTAATTTCATTTCTGGAACTGGAAGAGAGCATATGGCTTTGGTTTCTGCTTTATTAAAATTGGGGATTGGAATAAGATTAATAGCATTAACAAAAGACGGAATAGAAGAAGTTTAAGCCTCAAAAAATCTAACAAAATAAAAGATAAATAATATTCCCATTATTAAAAATAACAAATGCAATATTAGCTTTTTTTTATCAGTTTCTTTATGCAATCCAGGAAGCAAATCAGCAACAGCGATATAAATAAATCCTCCTGCAGCAACAGAGATCAAGTAAGGAATAATTCCTTCAATAACATTAGAAGCAAAATATGTCAAAACTGCGCCTAATATGGCCATAACAGCAGAGAGAAAATTATAAAGTAATGCCTTAGCTTTTGAAAAGCCAGATTTAATTAAAATAGCAAAATCACCTAATTCCTGCGGTATTTCATGAAATATTATAGCCAAAGTAGAAATTAAACCCAAATTGAAATCTATTAAATAAGAGGCAGCAATAATAACACCATCACCAAAGTTATGAACCGCATCTCCAACTAAGATTAAATAACTAACAGGATGCACTTCGCATTCTTCATGGAAATGATGCCATTGTATAACTCTTTCAACTATAAAAAAAATGATTATGCCTAAAAGAATTAATGGCATAACTTTGTTAGTTCCTATATTTTCAAGTCCTTCAGGAATCAAATCAAAAAAAGCAGCTCCAAGCATTGAACCAGCAGCAAAAGCCACTAATATCAGCAAAATACTTTCAAATAATTTCTTACTTAAACCGAGGATAGTTACACCAATTAAAGAAACAACGCTAACCAATAAAACACTGAGAAAAATATAGACTAAGACATTAACCATAAATAGTTTTACAAATTTAATTAGTATAAAAAGCTTATGCTTAATCAACGAAATAATTAAAAACTTGTTTTCACCATTTATATGCATGGGGTTGTTTGATGGGGTTTTAAAGGATTCTGAAAGTTTGTTTAAAGAAGAACTTGCTTTGGACTTTGAATATCAGCCCAAATTATTGAAATTCAGGGAGAATGAGCAATTTCAAATAGCTTCTTCAATAAAACCTTTGTTTCAGAAAAGAAATGGCTGTAATGTTTTTATAACTGGTAAGCCGGGGATAGGAAAAACAGTGGCTACTAAACACGTTTTAACAGAGATTGAACAAGAAACAAATGATATATTACCTATTTATGTAAATTGCTGGCAAAAAGACACCTCTTTTAAGATAATATTATCAATTTGTGATTCTATTGGCTATAAATTTACACAAAATAAGAATACAGACGAGCTTTGGGGTGATGTTTCTAAAATACTGAATAAAAGATCTTCTGTAATAGTTTTGGATGAAATAGATAAAGTTCAGGATTATCATATATTATATTCTTTATTAGAAGATCTGTATAGAAAATCTATTTTGTTAATTACCAATGACAAAGAATTTCTTTCTTCTTTGGATAAAAGAATATTGTCAAGATTAATTCCTGAAACTATAGAGTTTAAGCCTTATAATGATAAAGAAACTTATGAAATACTGAAAAATAGAGCTGAAGTTGCACTTGTTAAAAATGTTTTAACTGAAGAATCTTTAAGATTAATTTCTGAAAAATCATTTGAAATGAGAGACATAAGGGTTGGGTTGTTTTTGGTAAGAGAAGCGGGGAATATAGCTGAACAAAGGCTCAAGAAAAAAATTGAGAAAGAAGAGGCTGAAAAAGCTATAGAAAAATTAGCTGATTTTAAAATAAAAAATTCTTCTTCATTGACTGAAGAACAGGATAAGATTTTAAATTTAATTAAAGAGAATAACGGGAAAACAACTACTGAGATACATAAACTTTTGGAAAATGATATTTCCTACAGGACGTTTTTTAGAAAATTGAAAGAACTTGAGGAAGGGAACTTGATTTCTATGAAAGAAGAAAATATTGGTCCTGGGAAAAAAACAACAGTTAATTTTGGTTCTACTAAGAAACTGGATGAATTTTAATTAATAAATAAAGATTCTTTAGGAAATTGGAATTGGTGTTGTTAAGTTATTTTTCCATAAAAAGTGGGGGAAAATTGTATCAGTAAAGTCAATTTTTACTTAATAAATATCGACTGTGGGGAGTGTAACTATCCGCATGACTAAAGAGTTGGAGGCGTTTTATCAAGTTCGTAAGAATTATAGAAAATAAGAATAGAGAGTAGCATTTTGTAGAAAAATTTAATAATCAAAGGTATTACTGTTGCTCTATGGTAGATAAAGATGATTCGCTCGAAAGAAAATTGACATATGATGGTGTAGTTCACCATCCTCTTGGGGGAGGATCTTATGTATTCAAACGAAGGTATGTAGAATATTTAGTTAGAAATATTTCTAAAAACAACCTAAGAATTAGTATTGGCGCACAGCCCAATTCCTCTCCACATTTTGGGACGTTGGTTGTATTTAACTTGGCTTATGTATTAGGACAAAAAATTTCAGAAAGAATTGAAACAATCAAACCCGAAATATTTTTTGAGGTAATTGATACCGCACCATCAGAAACAAGAAAAATAGATGGTATTGATTACCAAATCAGTTTAAGGGATAGTAAAGTTGCAGATGGCTGTCTTGGAGAATATTTTGAGTTATTAGATTTGCTAAAAAGATTTACTGGAATAGATTACACTGTTAGAAGACAAAGGGGGTTTAATTCACAACAAGGAATACCCAGGATTCTAAGAAAAATTGTTCAGAACAGAGAGATAATAGCGCCGATTCTTGATCCACAGAATGGACTATTGAGGATTAGAGTTGCATGTTCTGATTGTGGTTTAACTGATAAAAATGGGATTAATACTAAATATTATGATGATAAAATAGGATCTTACTGTCCTGAACATGGATGGTTTGAAACTTATTTTGATGGAGAATCTGAAAAATTTGAATTTAATACTCCGTTAAGAAATCTTGTAAGAGGAATTATTTACGCTGCAGATAATCAAAATGTGGAGGTTCCATTCGAATGGTTACGGGTAACGGGAAGTGATTATGCAGGATATTATCAAGAACAACTACTTTACAAAGTAGCGTCACTTTTGGGAACTCCCGCCCATGAATTGCCAACAATTGTTTATGCTCCACTAATCGTTGATTGGTCTGGTGCAAAATTATCTAAATCATTATACGTTAAACAGAATGCTTATAGAGATCTTCCGCCATATTTAGTTAATTATGGTGAGTTTAGAAATAAACATGGAGAAGCTGGAGTTAAAAAGATGTTTGAAGAAGTTTCTTTATGGTTAGAAGAGTCATACAAATTATTTAGAAACTATTCAGTATACTATTTTATGGAGCTTTTCAAAAATGACTGATCAAATGAATCTAGATTTTATGGAACCCAAAGAGGTTTTTTTAAGCATAAAACCGGAGTTTGTAGAATTATTAGCTACAAGGAAAAAGACGTATGAGTTTAGAAGATATAAGCCTAATGAACCTGTCAAAAGAATTTGGCTGTATGTCACAAGACCAGAATGTATGTTAAAATATATTGCTGAAGTTGGAGAACCTGTTGAATATCCAACTCAGATTCCAGAGGATGGCATAGGTAATTCTGATTTTAATAGTGGGTTGAAAGTATCTAAGTTTGCTTATCCAATATTACATCTTGATGAGTTAATTGAAGGTGTGCCTCTTGATACATTAAGAAAGCAATTTCATTTTAACCCACCACAAGGTTACATTTATACAGATACATTTCCGGATTTAGTCGAATTTGTCAATGGTTGTGAGATAAGAAGGTTATATTAAAATGCCTAATAAAACTTTTTTCAAAAATTTGAATGAAAGACCATTTAATGCAATAGCAAGTGGACAAAAAAATATTGAAATAAGGGCGAACAAAAATCTTTTTTCAGAAAATTCTATCAATCTTATCAATGCAGGGGATTTTATAATTTTTAAAAAAGTAGGAAGCAAGGATAAAATAAAGTGTACTGTAGAGCGAAAGACGCTTTACAGGACTATTAGGGAGCTTTTAGAAACAGAAGGAACACAACATTCTCTTTCTGGTGCGAATAATATTGAAGAGGGAATTAAGGCTATTGAATCTATTGGCAATTATAAAGAGTTAATCGTTAAAAATGGGGTTTTTGCAATTAAAATAAAAGATGTGCAACGAATTTAGTGTTTCAGGTTATGTCCCGCTCCACTAATATATATCTAGATTACCACTAGTCTTTGACTTACTAAAAAGTGAATCTTGTTCTCTAAAATGGAGATTATAGAATAATGTTACTTGACAAGTACGCGTAGCCTATATAAACTAATTCGTCTTTATACCATTAAACCTGAAATAATCGATAGATTCGGGTTACGAGTAGGGGCCTGACCTCTACAGGAGTGATAAAATGAAAATAGATATATCCAGTGAGAGCTATCTTCCTTGGGAAGAGTTTTGCAAGCTTTCAGATGAAAGAGAAAGACTTGTTCTAATGCAAGTTACTGAAAGAAGTAGTTTGAAGGATCTATTCCTAAGGAGGCTGAAATGGTAACTGCTGAAGAAATAGAAGAGATATTTAGCCAGATATTAAGGAATTTGCCATTAAACTAAAAGGAGGTTGATATGAAAAACATATATGAAGAAGAGGACATAGAAGAAATGTTGGATAGTGATGAAATTTCAGCAGAGGAAGAAGGTTTTATGCTTGGTTACTTAGATTAATCCAAAAAATTATTAAACAAAGAAAAAGCAGATTAAGTTATGACAAACAAGAGATACTTTGAATACTTATATACTCATCCAAACAATCCACTATCAAGATTACTGATGGAATTTGGTGATTTTATTTATAGAAATTTTACCAGCGTAATAGATGAAAAAAATCAAAGGATAGTTGATCTGACTGCACAAACTCTTAGAACCGCAATATCACTAAATCAGTATAGAGCCAGATTGGAAGTGGGAAATCAGTTATTGAAGGAACAAGCTGAGAGAGAAAGATTAAAAAAAGAAAATGCGTTGAAAGCATGGAGCCAGCAATATGATCTGGCTCAAAGATTACCTAGAGAACTGCCTGCAAGGGTTTTAGAAATACAAAGGAGAGTTCAAAAATCAAGAACACCAAGAATATGGGCTGATTTAGAAGGAAAAATACAGATTACTAATCTCCCAAACGGAAACCTGCTCGTTGGCAGAAGTCTTAAGGACTATTTAGTTGAAGCTCAATATCCGAATACTGCTAGATCTTATGAAGAGGTAACCGGTATTCAGCATAATAAAAGAATATATGAAATTAAAGATATGGTGCGATCTGTTGAAGGAGATATATCAATAGGAACTATGGTAAAACTAAAAAAGACAAGGGCAAGAAAAATAAAAAATGCCGAGGAAGGATTATTAAGGAGTAAAGAAGGATTTTTAAGAAGAACGATTATGGGTTTGCATCATAGAAGACAACAAGCTAAACCCCGAGAAACCTAAAGTCTTTATCTTCTTTTTTTGTCATTAAAACAACCTGGCTTGGTGGTTGTTCGTCTATAATTTTAAAATCAGTTAACTTGCTTATTTTTTCAGCAAATTTTTTTATTTCTTCATGTCTTGGTGATTGATCTTCTCTTAATCTATATCTTGCGTAACCAATGGCATTGCACTTTTTAATTCTAAAAATTTAAATTCATTAGCATTTATTATTTCAGCGTATTTTTCAGGATCTTTGAAATTCAGTTCTTTAGCAAGTGTTAATCTAATTACGCTTCTATTGAAGTGTTTTAATAAATTTATAGATCCCATTATTCTTTTCCATCCGTTTTTTCCTAATGGACGGCAAGCCTGGTTAAAAGTTTCTTCATCTGGCGCGGGCAATGTTATATACATCTGAGTTGGCTGACTATCAATTAATTTTTTAACCATCTCAGTAAAAGTTCCGTTTGTAACAAGAAAAATAGTCATATCTTTTTTGTGAATCTCATTTATTAATTCAGGCAATCTTGGATACATGCAAGCATCTCCTGTTAAACTTAATGCAACGTGCTTTGGCTTCATGCTTTCATCCAATTTTTCCTTAATGACTTTATCATAACCATAATAACCAATTAAGGCGTTTCTTTGTTCTCTTATGAATCCTTCAACTATGTCTTTAGGATTATCAAGAAATTTGATTTTTTTTGGATTGTAATCGATATCTCTCCAGCACCAGGTACATCTTAGATTACAAATATCCAAAGTAACTGAAGCTTGGATGCATTGCCAGCTGTTTATACCATAGAATGTATGCTTATAACAGCTTTCATTACCTTTTATTGAACTCTTACAGAAATGACATAATTTTATTGCAGAATGGTTTCCAACTATCCTATAGCCTTGTTTTGCTAAGTACTTTCTTCTTATTTCCAAGCTTTCATTTTCCAATATTTTTTGTTTTGGTGGCTCTTGGAGTACAACTAGTTTCATAAAATGAAGAAAGAAAACAAAATTTATAAATTTTATTAAAAAAAAGAACAGAAAAAGAAAATTTATCTTCTTTTTCTTTTTGACTTTTTACCTGATCTCTTCTTAGCCTTTTTTCTTTTTTTAGCCATATTATCACCTCTTTAATAAATATTATTAATATTTTATAGTGATTTTTTATTTAAATAGTTTTCCTTTTACTAATTCTTCAGAAAAATTTTCTGAAAATTCATAAAAATATTTTTCTCAACTTCATCTTTGTCTAATTTTTTTATTTCAGAAATTTTTTCAACAGTTTTTTTCACGAAAATCGGTTCGTTTCTATTTTCACCTAATGGGGGAGCGTATGGAGAATCTGTTTCTGTTAATAACTGATTAATGTTTACTTTTTCACAGACTAACTGAAAATGCTGCAATCTGTCAATATTGCATGGAATTGAGAAACTCCATCCGTTATCTTCTATTCTTTTGACTAGTTTCATGCTTCCAGAAAAGAAATGCATTACAATGTTATTGTGTTTGCAACTTTCTAATAACTCAACACATAACTGCTCTGCTTTTCTTGAATGAACAACTAAGGGTTTATTTATTTTCTCGCTTAGTTCTATTATTTTCATGAAAACTTTTTTTTGATCTTCTATTTTAGAATTTTCTATAGAGTTATCCAAGCCAACTTCAGAAATCGCATTTATTTTGCCTTTATTTTTCTTGATAAATTCCAGTTCTTCATCAACATTAAATTTTATAGGTTTCCTGCCTAAATATTCTTCATCAGTTTGAATATTAACCGCATCAAAAGGATACATGCCTAAGGCTGCTTTAACAACATCATTATATTTCTTGCTGATTTCCAAAACTTTTCTGTTGGAGTCTTTATTAACACCACAAGTTATAACCAAAACTTTATTTTCTCTGCATCTTTCTATTACTTTATCTAGATCCGTATAGTATCTAGTGTGGTCAAGGTGTGCATGACAATCTATTAACATAGAAGTAAAATAAAAATAATTTGGTTTATATTATTTACTAAACAACTAAACTAATAAGAAAACTGAAAAATTTGGATATCCAAGGCAACAATTTGGCTAACCATGGCAATAAGTTTATGAATATTAATAATAAAAGCAAGAGGCTAACAAATGACCATATTTTTCTTGATTTTTTTTCATCTTTAGTTATGCCTAATAATAAAGCATAAAACATTCTTCCGCCGTCTACCGGGCCTAGAGGAAGTAAATTAAACAAGCCAACACCAATGTTAACCATTCCTAGCCACATTATTAATAACTGGAACCAGTTGAAAACTTTTCCGAAAAATTCACTATAACCTTGTTTTATTCTTGTTTGTAAATTTATATTAATGCCAATTAATCCCCTATTGCTTTTTTCATCTTTTACCGCTTTAATTTTAAATTCTCCCTGATCTGTGTTTAGCATGACTGTATTTTCCGGCTTAATTTCGTTAAACATTTTTTCCAGAGAATTTATACTAGAACCAATTACTTTTTGTTCATTTAAACTAATAATTTCAAAAGGAACTTTTAATCCAGAAGCTTCTGCCGGCAATCCTGCTGTAAAATTGTCTACTGTTAATTTATCAACAACAAATAAATTTCCCTGGATTGGGACCATAATAAACAGAAAAAATAAGGAAAATAAAGCACCCAAAATTAAATTTGAGTAAGGACCTGCTGAAAACATGCTTAATTGTGCTGCTTTGCCTGCTTTTGAGACCTGTTTTTCATCAGGTTCAACAAAAGCCAATAATATCGGACCAATGAAGCCAACGCCAGAGCTGTTGACTTTTAGTTTGTATAATCTTGCAATAACTCCATGAGAAAATTCATGAACTGTTGCAACTACGAATATTGCAATTATCCAATGCCAAAAACTTAGAGTTGGCAATCCCGGAATTTTAACTCCTGGTAATACAGGGGCTATTTGCGGAACTGCTCCTTCAACAAATATTAATTCAATGGTCCATTTTAATAATGAAAAAGCAATTAGTAACATGCCGGTAAAACCGAAGAAAATACCTGAGTAACCCAGATATTTTAGCAAACGAGGAAACTTATTAGAAATTTTATCCATTAATTTTAATCCAATCTTTGTTTTGTAAAGAGCAATTATTCTTGCCTGGACTTCCCACTTATCCCGTGTTTTAAAAAAAATTAGAACTATGACACCATAAAATAATATTGCGAATAATAAATCTAAATTCATAATATCCTCTTTTTATAAGAAACTACGTTTCTTATCATCTTCCTAACTTAATTTCATTAAGTTGGACCTGCCTTTGTCACTCCTTTCTTTATTGGTCTAAAATTTCTCTTGCCGCATTTTTTACACTTTAACTCTTTTAAGTTGATTTTTTTTGGAATGCTCCTCATTTTAGTATTGCAGCTTCTGCATACGTATACGTTATGAAACAATCTTTTTGATGCTTCTGGAAACTTGACCATTTTATCCTCTTACTTCCTTCATGACTTTATCATTCAAAACAATCCAGTATAACACTTCTTTACCTTCTGTAACCTTGTCTTTCAATTCTTCAGGAATTTTTAAATCAAATGTTTCATAGCTTTCACTGTCCATTACATTGGCAATATCATCGTGAACGCTTAGGACCTGGGCGTTTTTTTTCTCTATTATCGGAGAGAATAATTTACCATGACCTGGCAGCACTATGATTTTTTTTTGCCCCTGTATCATCCCAACTGCTTCTATTCTAACTTTGGAATGGCCATGTTTTCCTGGTTTTGAAGTTTGCACGTCTCTAACAATGCAAGCAATATCATCAATAATCACATAGCTTCCCTTTTTTAAACTGGTAGCTATCACTTGTTTTGTCTCTGACATAAACAATAAGATGAAAATTTTATTTATAAGACTTTTGGTTTTTCTAAATCAAAAATTTTAAAAACAGACTAATAAAAATATAATGATGGTTTTAAAAGAAAAAGATTTTATTGAGCTGGATTTTGTAGCTAGAGACAAAGAAACAAATAAGATATTTGATTTGACAGATGAAACTTTAGCAAAAAAAGAAAAACTGTATAATAAAGACATGAGTTATGGTCCTGTGACAATTTGTTTGGGAGAAAATCAGATAATAAAAGGGATAGATTTCTTTTTGATTGGCAAAGAGATAAATAAAGAGTATAAGGTTGAAATTAAACCTGAAGAAGGGTTTGGAAAAAAAGATCCAAAATTATTAAGGTTAATACCACTAAAGATATTTAAAAAACAGAACATAGTTCCATTTCCTGGATTGCAGGTTAACATAGATGGCTTATTTGGGATTGTGAGAACTGTTTCTTCCGGGAGATCTATTGTTGATTTTAATCATCCTTTGGCTGGACACGAATTAATTTATGAGGTTAAAGTTAATAGATTAGTCACAGATGACAAGGAAAAGGTTGTTTCTTTATTAACTTTCTTTTTAAAATCTCCTGAAATTGAATTAAAAGAAGGCACATTAACAATAAAATCAAAAATAACTGAGCCAATACAGAAAATGCTGGAAGAAAGGATAAAAAAACTTATTCCTGGTGTAAAAGAGATAAAATTTGAGAATAAATAACAAAGTATAAATAAGTTTAAATATATCCAATATATTAGTTTTACTATGGTGCTACCTACAGACAAGAGGAAATCAACTGAAGAGATTGATAGGGAGTTAGAAGAGATATTAGCCAGGCAGAAAGCCAAGATAAAGGTTGTTGGCGCCGGTGGTGGCGGAAATAACACCATAAACAGAATAACTGAGGTTGGCATTATAGGTGCTGAAACTATTGCCGTGAATACTGATGCACAGGACTTACTTTATTGCAATTCTGATCAGAAGATTTTAATCGGAAGAGAAGTTACTGGTGGCCTTGGTGCTGGTTCTATACCTGAAGTTGGTGAGGAAGCAGCCAGAGAAACAGAGCACGAAATTAAAGCTAAGCTTCAAGGTGCTGATATGGTTTTTATAACTGCAGGAATGGGAGGTGGAACTGGAACTGGCTCTGCTCCCGTGATCGCTGAGATGGCTAAAAAACTAGGGTGCCTGACTGTCGCAATTGTAACTATGCCTTTTGAAATGGAAGGGGCAAGAAGAATTGAAAATGCTGTAAAAGGATTGGAGAAATTAGAATCTAATGTAGATACTTTAATTGTAATACCGAATGATAAGCTATTGGAATTGGCTCCTGACTTGCCATTGCAAACTGCTTTTAAAATTGCAGATGAGATTTTGACTAATGCTGTTAAGGGAATAGCTGAATTAGTAACTAAAGCGGGATTAGTTAACTTGGATTTTGCGGATATAAGAACTGTAATGGGAAATGGTGGTGTTGCTTTGATAGGTGTTGGAGAATCTGACACTGATAACAGGGCTGTTGAAGCTGTTAACAAAGCAATAGGAAATCCATTATTAGATGTTGATATTTCTGGAGCAAATGGCGCATTGATTAATGTTTCTGGTGGACCGGATATGACTTTGGAAGAAGCCAAGAAAGTAGTTGAAACTGTTTCTAATAAATTATCTGAAGAATCCAGGATAATCTGGGGCGCTCAAATTTCAGAAGATTTAGCGAATACGGTAAAAGTTATGCTGATAGTTACTGGTGTAAGTTCTCCGCAGATATTTGGGGCTAAGCAAAAAAGATCACAAATGCTGAAGAAAGAAATGGAATCTGATTTGGGAATTGAGTTTATTAACTAAAATGGAATCCATATACAAAGTTGGAGCAATTGTTCTTAATGATAAAAAACAACTTCTTGTTGTAAGAAAAAAATTCAAAGACAGAACAGAGTATATAATACCAGGTGGGCGCCAAGAAAAAAATGAAAATGATTATGAAACATTAGCCCGAGAATTATTAGAAGAATTAGGAGTGAAAGTTATTTCTAAAGAGTTCTTTGGTAAATTTAATGAACAGGCAATATTTGAGAATATTCCGTTAACAATGAGCGTATACAGGGTGGAAATAGAAGGGGTACCTAAGCCACAGTCAGAAATAAAAGAATATGTCTGGATTGATAAAGAGTATGGATCAAAGGGAATTTCCCTCGGTACTGTATTATCCAAGCATATAATCCCGTAACTTGTTAAGATAGGGGATATGTAGGGTAAAAAGAGATGGAATCTGGTTTAGTAATAATTAATTCTAATTGAAGTTATCAAAAAATTTAAAAAAGAGAAGTATTTAGATTTATAGATGCTTAATTTAAAAAAATTAATTATAGGAATTATTATTTTAATTATTGGTTTAATTTTAAAATTTCCTAGTAAATATGAGTCCTTGCCGTTGCAATACAGAATCTTAGGTTTGGGTCCTTATTTATCAGAAGCATAATACAACACAATAAACCTAATTTCTTATGTCATTATTTTATCAATAGCATATTTATTATTTATAGCTTATAACAAGATAACCAGAAATTAATCCTAATACATTTTTAGTTTTCTTTGTCTCACTTTTTTCTGATTTTTTTAAGTTCTAAGGATTCACCACCTATTGCTTCAATTCCACTTTTCTCAGTTCTGATCCTTATACAATCTTCCAAAGGTAAAACAAATATTTTACCATCACCTATATTTCCAGTTCTTGCTCCTCTTATTATTGCTTTAATAGTGCTATCGACAAAACTGTCGTTTACTGCTATCTCAATTTTAACTTTTCTTAACAAGTTGACTTCTTCAATTAAACCCCTGAATTCTATTGGATAACCTTTTTGCTCACCAGCTCCACGGACGTCTGTTACAGTCATTCTATACACTTTTTCATCCCATAATGCTTTTTTTACATCAGGAAGTTTTTCTGGCCTTACTATTGCAATTATATATTTCATAATTTACCTCAATTATTTGTAGCTGAAATAGGAAAGTCTGCATATGCTTCTGTATTATGTTCTGATAAATCCAATCCCTTTAATTCTTCCTCTCTACTTACTCTTAAACCAATTATTGAGTCTATTATTTTAAAAAATACTAGCATAATACTAAAAGTCCATAAAAACACGGATATTACTCCAATGAATTGACTTACTAATTGTGATATTCCCCCACCAAAAAATAATCCATTTATTCCACCGAATTCTTTTTGAGCGAATAATCCAACTGCTAAAGTTCCCCAAACTCCATTTATGGCATGACAAGAAACTGCACCAACTGGATCATCTATTTTTATTCTATCAAAGAAGCTGACAGAAAAAACGTACAATATTCCAGCTATTAAACCAATTATTATAGAACTTAAGGGGCTTACATTTGCGGTACCTGCAGTAATTGCAACTAAACCGCCAAGAGTTCCTCCTAGAGTTAAGCTAACATCTGGTTTTTTGTATCTTATCCATGAAGTCAGTAAAGAACCTATGGCTCCTGCTGAAGCTCCCAAAGTTGTAGTAACCGCAATTGTAGCTATACTCCAATTAGTACCTGCAACTGTAGAGCCAGGATTAAATCCATACCAGCCGAACCACAATAAGAACACACCTAAGGCAGCCAATGTTAATGAATGTCCTCTTATTGGTTTTACACTGTTATTCATATATTTTCCTATTCTTGGGCCTAATATAATCGTGCCTGCTAATGCAGCCCATCCACCAACACTATGAACTACTGTAGAACCAGCAAAATCAATCATTGGGGTTGATAATTTAGCTAACCAACCTCCACCCCAAATCCAATGACCAACGACTGGGTATACAAGGGCACTAATGAATATAGAATAAAATATGTAACCATTAAATTTTATTCTTTCTGCAACAGCTCCAGAGACTATTGTAGCTGCTGTTGCAGCGAAAACAACTTGAAACATCCAATAAGCATATTGCCATAAATCTGAACCATTATTTGCACTACTTAAAAAAAATCCTTCTGTGCCAAAAAATAGATTTCCCGCACCAAACATAATGGCATAACCAACTGCCCAAAATGCTACTGCACCAAAGCAGAAATCAATTAGGTTTTTCATCATGATATTACCGGCATTTTTTGCTCTTGTAAAACCAGTTTCAACCAGTGCAAATCCGGCTTGCATTATAAAAACCAAAAAAGCAGCTATTAAAGTCCAAACAAGATCAATAGATTTTGCATTATTCTCTGGTGTTGCTTCATATGCTAAAACCAAACTAATACTAAAAATTATAGACAAAATGATTGAGATAATTACTTTTAATTTCATTGATATTATGAAAAAATTAATAATTATATATATTTTTTCTAAATTTTATTAAACAATTGAACATTTTTTTAGAAAAATTTAAATATTTGTTTAATTTCGATATAACCATTTAGGAAATATTAAACAATGAAACATGATGAACTAGATAAGCAGATTATGAATCTTTTATTAGAAAACTCTAAATTGTCATACAGGCAAATAGCAAAAAAACTCAAAGTTTCTGCGGCAACAATAATGAATAGGACCAAGTTATTAGAAAAGGGAGGCATAATTAAAAATTATACAATATCTATTGACTATGAAAAGGTGGGGTTTGATATTGAAGCTATAATAGAAATGAGAATTTCAAAAGGAAAACTAATTGAAGTTGAGAAAAAAATAGCAACAAATCCTAATGTTTTTGCAGTTTATGATATAACTGGTGATTTTGATGCTATAATCTTGGCTAGGTTTGAGAATAGAAGAAGGCTGGACACCTTTTTAAAAAAAATACAAACTTACGACTTCGTAGAAAGGGTTTTTACTAAGGTTATTCTTAATACTTTAAAAGAACAACAATTGAAGTTCCAAAACATTTAAAAAAGCCGTTTTTAAAGTAATTTATATGATTACTCGTTTAATAAGTTTTATAAAGGAAACCGTTAGGGTTTTTAAAATAACAAAAAAGCCAAATAAGCAGGAATTTTCCGTTGTTGTGAAGGTTTCTGCTATAGGGATAGGTTTAATAGGATTAATAGGATTTGTTATTTATATAGGCTGGGAATTATTAAAATGATATTCACAATTAGAACAACTGCGAATAGAGAGGATCAAGTATTAGATTTTATTACATCTAATGTTCAAAAGAGGAATTTAAATGTTTATTCAGTTATAAGACCGCATGGGTTAAGAGGATATATATTTATAGAAGCAGAAGACAAACAGGCTGCTGAAGAAGCTTTTTATGGAATACCTTATGCTAAGGGTTTATTGGGAAGTCCTGTTGATTATAAAGAAATTGAGTCCATGCTAGAGCAAGTAAAGAAACAAGTCAATATACAGAAAAATGACATTGTTGAAATAATTTCTGGACCTTTTATGAGAGAAAAAGCAAAAGTTACCAGAATAAACCAGCAAAAAGAAGAAGTTGTGGTTGAGTTATTAGAAGCAGCTGTTCCAATACCAATAACTGTAAAACTAGATGCTGTAAAAGTTATCAGAAGAGAGGAAGAGGAAAAACCTGAAAATGAGTAATGAAACTATTGAAATGCTGGTTGAAGGCGGAAAGGCTGTGGCTGGACCTGTAGTTGGTCAGAAATTAGGTCCATTAAAAATAAATATACAGCAAGTTCTTCAAGATGTTAACAAAAAAACAGAGCCTTTTAAAGGAATGCAAGTTCCTATTAAATTAATAGTTGATACAAAATCAAAAGAATATAAAATAGAAGTTGGAACTCCGCCTACTTCTGAATTAATAAAAAAAGAGCTGGGATTGCAGAAAGGATCTGGAACTCCTGATAAACAAAAAGTGGCTAATATTTCTATTGAGCAATGCATTAAGATAGCTAAGATGAAAATGGATGGAATGTATACCGATAACCTAAAATCTGCTTTGAAATCTGTTGTTGGTTCTTGTAATTCATTAGGTGTTTTAATAGAAGGCAAAAACTCAAATCAAATAAGAATTGATATCGATAATGGAATATATGATAATGAAATTAACTCTGAAAAAACTGAACCTACTGAAGATAAAAAGAAATCATTACAAATACAATTAAAAGAAGTTCAGGAAAAGATTACTAAGGAATTAGAAAAGTTAAAGGCTGCTGAAGCTGAGGCTGTTGGAGTTAAAGAAGAGAAGAAGGAAGAAGTTGCTGGGGAAACTCCTAAAGAAGAAGGAACTGTTGGTAAGGCTCCTGCGGGTAAAGAAGCCAAGGCTCCAGAAGCTAAGAAACCAGAAACTGAGAAAAAGAAATAAATTTATAAACTATTTTCTTACATATCCTTTGTATAGGGGCTGTGGTCTAACTTGGTAGAATTCGAGGTTTGGGACTTTAGCAAAAAACCTCGCGATCCAGGAGAGCCTTTAGATAAGTCTGAGGTTCTGGAAATTCAAATCCTGGCAGCCCCAAATTTTCAATAAGAAACATTTAAAAATACAAAATCAAGGTTGGTTCATTATGGCAACAAAGAAAGTTGGATCTACTGGTAGATTTGGAGCTAGGTATGGTAAAACCATAAGGCAAAGAATCTTGGCAGTTGAAAAAAAGCAAAAGAAAAAACAGCTTTGTCCTTATTGCAAAAGACTAACTGTAAAAAGGGTAGCATTAGGAATATTTTTATGCAAGAAATGCAATTCAAAATTCACAGGATCTGCCTATCATGTTTAAGAGGTGAAAAGTTAAGATGATAAATTATAAATGCATAAGCTGTGGAAAAAAAATCAAAGAAGAATATATAAAAAAGAAAATTAGATGCCCGCATTGCGGATCTAAAATAATATATAAGACTAGATCAATAACCACAAAAGTAAAGGCAATTTAAAATGGCTGAAGATAATAAAGAAATGGAAGAGAAAATAGCTGAATTGCAAATGATTGAGCAGAATTTGCAACAGTTATTATCACAAAAACAAAACATACAAGTGCAGCAAATAGAAACAGAGAATGCTTTGGAAGAATTAAAAAAACAAACAACAAAAGAGGTATATAAAATTGTAGGACAAATATTAATTAATTCTGATAAAAAAGAAGTAGAAAAGGATTTAAACTCTAAAAAAGAAATATTTTTACTTAAAATCAAAAACATTGAAAAACAAGAGGAAAAACTAAGAGAAAAAGCTAAAGAAATGCAAAGAGAAATCTTGGATAAGATGAATAAAAAATGACTGAAGAAAAAATAATCATTGTTTTGCAGAGGTTATGTCAAATTGAAGAAGATGTTTCAGTACCTAAAAACGTCAGATGCAGGATAAAAAATGCGATTGTTGCACTTGAAGACAATAATAGGCAGATAGATGTAAAAATAGACAAGGCTTTGGAAGAACTAAGCGAAGTTGACAATGATCCTAACATACCAGTTTATACCAGAACACAAATTTGGAACATAGTTTCAACGCTTGAATGCAAATAAAAGCTTAAAATAATGTATTCTTATACTACTAGCTAATTTAAAAAAAGTGAATAGAAATATTTATATATTGGTTATAGCTTTTTATCTATAAATAAATGTGAGAACTTCAAAATGGGTACATTTTCAAGAATTAAAAACAAGATTTTAGGCACCGATATTGATTATTCTGAGGAATTCACAGATGATTATGTTGAGATTGACACTAAAAAAGATGTTGGCAGGAAATCAAAAGTGGTTGTAAGACCATTTATAATTAGCGAATTTACAGATGTTAAAGATGCTTTGGATGCATTAAGAGAAGGGTATACTATTGCTTTGATTAATATAAAACCAATAAGAGATAGAGACATAGTTGAATTAAAAAGAGCTATAAATAAATTGAAGAAAACTTGTGATGCTATTGAAGGGGATATAGCTGGATTTGGTGAAGACTGGATTGTTGTTACACCAAGTTTTGCACAAGTCTATAGAACTTCTGAAACTGAAGAAGTTAAGGAATAATTCTTAAACAAAACCTTTTTAAATTTATTTCATTGATTTTTTAGGATGGATAAGTTAGAAAACCAGCAATGCCCAATATGTTTTAGCAAGAATTTGACTTTGACTGAAGAGGAATCTGAAATTCCATTTTTTGGAAAAGTGTATTTGTTTTCTATGAATTGTTCCGCTTGCAAATACTACATGTCTGACGTAGAGGCTGAAGAAGGAAAAGAGCCAACCAGGTATACTTTTGAAACAAGTTCTGATAAAGATATGAACATAAGAATAGTGAAGTCATCTACAGCAACTGTAAAAATTCCTACATTAAAAATGTCAATGGAGCCCGGACCGGCTTCAATTGGATTTATCAGCAATATTGAAGGGTTATTAGACAAATTCAAAGAGATAATCGAACAGGAAAGAGATAATGCTGAAGAAGATGAGATTAAACAGCATGCTAAAAATTTGTTGAAAAAAATATGGAAATCTAAATTAGGAGATCTTTCTTTGAAGATAATTATTGAAGATCCGTCTGGAAATTCTGCCATAATCTCTGAAAAAGCTAAAGTTGAAAAATTAAAGAAATGAAAAAGCCTTTCTTGAAAAGAAAGCCTTGGGAAAGAAAATGAAGCGTTTGTTTATACCTGCCAGAGTGAAAATAGATCTAAATACAATTCTAAAAAAAGTAAAAATAAAAGAGGAAAAGGTGGGTTTAATAACCACCGTACAATTTGATGAAGAAGTTAAAAAAATCAAAAATGATAAATTTGTTTATGGTGGTCCAATCCTTGGATGTAATATAGACAAGATATTACCAATAAAAGATGAAGTAGATGCTTTTCTTTATATTGGAAGTGGTGATTTTCATCCTTTGGCTTTAGCTAAATTAAACAAACCAATTTATATCGCAAATCCATTAACAAATAAGTTTTCTAAGATATCTGAAGAAGAAATAAAGAAACTGGAGAAACAATTAAAAGGTAAAATAATAAAATACTATACCGCCAAAAAATTAGGAATTATAGTTTCAACAAAACCAGGACAAAATTTGTTTTTCCAAGCCTTAAATTTGCAAAAAAAATTGAAAAAACCTTCTTTTTTATTTATATGCAATGATTTAGATTTAAATGAATTAGAGAATTTTCCAGATATTGATTTATGGATTAATACTGCTTGTCCTAGGATAGAAGGCAAAAACATTATAAATATGTCTGATTTACCAAAAGAGTAATGGTTTCAATTGATGAAATAGCAACTTTTTGTAAAAGAAGAGGCTTTATTTATCCAAATTCTGAAATCTATGGCGGTGTTGCTGGTTTCTTTGATTATGGTCCTTTAGGTGTAGAATTAAAGAATAACATTAAGCAGCAATGGTGGAAGTTTCATGTTCATTCAAGATCTGATATGGTTGGCATTGATGGATCTATAATAACACATCCAAAAGTTTGGGAAGCTTCCGGACATGTTGCTTCTTTTTCAGATATAATGATTGAATGCGAAAATTGTCATGAGAGGTATAGGGCAGATCAATTAATTGAGGATCAATTAAAGATTAAAGCGGATGGATTATCTGTTGATAAAATAAATTCTTTAATGAAAACAGATAAATTAACTTGTCCTAGTTGTAAAAAGGATAAATTATCAGATGCATCCAGATTCAATTTAATGTTTCAAACATATATTGGGCCTAAGAAAAGCGAAGAATCAGTTGCTTATTTAAGACCAGAAACAGCACAATTAATGTTTGTTGATTTTAAATTAGTACAAGAAAATGCCAGGTTGAAATTGCCTTTTGGCATAGCTCAAGTAGGAAAAGCATTTAGGAATGAGATTTCCCCAAGAAATTTCTTATTTAGATGTAGGGAATTTGAACAGATGGAAATAGAATATTTTGTTCATCCTGAAAAAAGAGAAGAATGTCCTTATCTAAAAGAAGTTCTTAATCATGAATTGTTAATTTATTCAGAAGAAATGCAGAAAAATAATTTTAAGCCTAAAAAAATGAAAATTTCAGAAGCTTTAAAGAAAAAAATAATAAGAAATCCCTGGCATGCTTACTGGTTGGCTACTGAGCATAAATGGTTTGTTTCTTTGGGGGCAAATAAAGAGAATTTTAGAATAAGACAACATCTAAAAGATGAGCTTTCACATTATTCATCCGATACTTGGGATTTGGAGTATAATTTCCCTTTTGGTTGGAAAGAATTGCAGGGTATTGCTGATAGGGCTGATTATGATTTACAACAGCATATGAAACATTCTAAGAAAGATTTATCTTTGTTTGATGAGGAAAACAAGAAAAAGATAGTTCCGCAAGTGATTTCAGAACCTTCCTTGGGTGTTGACAGGACATTTTTAGTGTTTTTATTTGATGCTTATAATTATGATAAGAAAAGAGAGAATATTGTTTTGAAGTTACATCCAAAATTAGCACCATATAAGTTAGCTGTATTTCCATTGTTGAGTAATAGACCAGAACTAGTAGAAAAAGCAAAAGAAGTTTTCGATTTACTTAAAGAAGAGTTTACTTGCTTTTTTGATGAAAGTGGTTCTATCGGTAGAAGATACTTTAGACAGGATGAGGTAGGAACATTATATGGGATAACAATTGATTTTGATTCTTTGAAAAAAGAAGATATAACTATTCGTGAAAGAGATAGTACTAAGCAGATAAGAGTAAAAATAAAAGATTTAAAAGACACTATTAAAAATTTATTAAATAGTGAAATAAAATTTGAAAAGGCCGGAAAAATAATAAATACTAAAAACGAATAATCTTTATATATCTAGAAAATATTTCTTTTTTATGTTATGCGGATATAAATTAAAAGAAGGTGAAAGAGTTTATTTATCTTGGAAACCTCCTGAGGAATGTTCTATTGTTGGAGATTATATTATCAGAGTAATGGAAAGATTTGAAGTTAGAGATAGTGAAGGAAGATTAGTTAGAGATTTACTTAAAAGTGTGGCTACAATAGAATCATAAAGGATTATGTTTATTTTTTCTCAGTAACTTGATCTATCTTTTTCTCATCAATAATTACTGGTTTTTCTTAAAATTTTGAGGCAATAACTATTCCAATAACGCTTACAACAGTTACTATCAAGGCAGCAATTAACTGTGATAAGTTACCAGATACTTTGAAATAGTAGACTATAGAGTTAACCCAAGTAGTTATAGCATCTTTCCAACTCAAGGCTATTAAAAAACCAAAACCAGCGGTTATTGCGGTAATAATGTGTTTTCTAACTTCCTTTCTAACTAGCTTAACATTTTCTATGATGTGTTTATCAATTCTTCTTTGAATTTCTATTTTTTTATCTGACATAAAAACGTTTAAATACGTTATAATTTATAAAATTTATTATGGGCCTGTAGTATAACCTGGCAGAACATTTCCATGGCATGGAAGGGATCCGAGTTCAAATCTCGGCAGGTCCATAAAAAGAGGTTAAATTATGAAAATATTATATGGCTTGGCTGGAGAAGGATTTGGTCATAGTTCTAGAGCGAGAGAAATTATCCCCTATCTGGAAAGAAAAGACCATAAAGTTAAAGTATTAACGTATGGGCAAGCCCTAAAAGTCTTGAGAAAAGAAGGGTTTGATGTTCTTAAGATTCATGGAATGTATCTTATCTTTAAAAAGAATAAACTTGATTACAAAGAAACATTGAAAAAAAGTTTGATTAGTTTTTTCTCTAACACTAAAAATGCAAAGGAAATCTATAGACTTATGAAAGAAAATTTTGATTTAGTCATAACTGACATGGAGCCTTTAGTTTCGATGCTTTCAAACTGGTATTCTTTGCCTTTATTGAGCATAGATAATCAACACAGATTAGTGAATTTGAATATTAGTGTTCCTGAAAAATATCAACAGGATTATTTATTAGCAAAACACATTACTAATCTTTTTGCTTCCAGAGCTGATTATTATATTATAACAAATTTTGCTAAGGCAATAATTAAAAAGGAATATAAGAAAAATACTTTTTTAGTTCCGCCAATTGTTAGAAAAAGTATTAGGGAATTAAAAATACAAAAAAATAATTTTGTATTAGTTTATCTGACTAAAAAGAATTATGAAATTATAAATATTTTAAAAAAAATAAATGAAAACTTTGTTATTTATGGCTTTAATATTGAAAAAAGAGAGAAAAATCTTATTTTTCATAAAACGGGAGATGATTTTTTGAATGATTTAGGAAAATGCAAAGCAATTATTGCTACATCAGGATTTACTCTTATTTCAGAAGCAATTTATCTTAAGAAACCTTATTTTGCCATACCTTTGAAAGGGCAATTTGAACAGACTTTTAATGCTATTATCTTAAAAACTTCTGGATTTGGAGATTATTCTGAAGATCCTTCAAAAGAAGATTTAACCTTATTTTTAGATGAAATGGAAAAATATGAAAAAAGTTTAAAAAGATATAAATTTGATGATAAACTATTATTTAAAACATTAGACTTAGTTTTAAGGAAAGTTAAAAATGGAAAATGATTGTATTTTTTGCAAAATTGTAAACAAGAAAATACTTGCCGATATTATTTATGAGGATAAAGATACTTTGGCTTTCTTGGATATAAGCCCTGTTAATCCTGGACACTTATTAGTAATACCAAAAAAACATTATAAAATGATGATAGATACACCAGATGATATACTTGCTAGTGTTTTTGCTAGATCTAAAAGACTTATGAAAACTTTACAAATTGCCACAAAGGCAGATTTTATAGCCGAGGCAGTAGTTGGTCTAGATGTCCCACATTTTCATGTTCATTTAGTACCGAGATATTTTAATGATGGAATGGCAAATTTCTGGCCTACAAAGAAATATAAAGAAGGCGAAGCTAAAGAGATAGCTGAGAAAATCAAATCTTTAATATAGTAATCACTTATTAAGTAAAAATTATTTTTATATAGTTTCAAAAAAATAAATTAAACATGCAAGCAACAGAGATATTAAATTTTATACTAGTATATTTAGAAGAAGATTTGATACCAAGATTCTTAAAAATAATAATCACTCCATGGTTGCATAAAGAAGCACTATGGCTTGTTATACCTTTAATTGTTATCTTATTTTTTATAGAAGCTTACTTTGGCAGAAATAAAACAGAGCAAATTGGATGGAATACTGCTTTTGGAAATGCTGTGTCTCTGTTTTGGATTAGTGTGTTATTATTTAAATTCCTGGTGGAAAATAACCTAGTAAACCAAACATTCTATTATACTCAGTTAAAGGGCTTGATTTTAGTTGGAATTTTGCTGACTTGGAGTTTAATTTTGTTGGTTTCAGATTATTTTCACGCTTTATCGAAGAAAATTGCTTTTTTGATTTCGTCAGTAATACCAGTTAATGTAACTGCTTATATTTTTATATCAATCATAGTTGGCAAAATTCCAATTGACAAAACAACAATACTGGCTAGTATATTATTGTTTATTGTAACTATTTTGTTTTTTACTTTATTTAAACTTATGATATCACCATCACAAACTGCTGAAAGAATAATAGAAAAGAAAAAAAGAAAAGAAAGATTAATAAGGGCTCGTAAAAAAGAAGAAAGGAGAAAGAAAATACAAGAATTAAAGAGCAAAATATTGAGAAAAATCTAAAGAAAAATTAATAAATTGGTATATTTTAACCTATGTATGAAAAAGAGGTTTTTACTAATACTTATTTTAATAATATCTTTTCTTTCTGTTAATGCTGAAAATTATGATAATGTAAAAGAAACACAATTAAGATTTACAATAGGTTCTTATCTGAACGCTGTTGAATCTGGAAATAATCCTAATTTAGAGAGATTAGAGGTTTTTTTGAAATTATATCCTAAAGAAGATTTTAGGCAGAAAATTGTTGATTTTAAAATTAAATCTAATCCGAAAGCTGAAACTAATCTAAATAAAGTTGTTTATTATAAATGGAATACGGTTAGCAATAAGTATGAATATAGTGTTGATTCTGAGGTTAATGTCAAAAATGTATTTAATAGCATGAAATCACAGGTTAAGTTTCCCTTTACTAATGATTTAGGGATGGATGAATTTTTAGGTGAGACTGAGTTTATTGATATAAATGAGGAGATAAGAGAAAAAACTAATGAGATTATAACTGGAGAAAGTGATTATTATGTTGCTGTTTATAAAATTGGCGAGTGGGTCAGGCAAAATGTGAAGTATGACTTAAGCACTTTAACTGCTGAAACTGTGCAAAAATCAAGCTGGGTATTGAAAAATAGGAAAGGTGTTTGTGATGAAATAACTAATTTATTTATTTCCATGTTAAGAAGCGTTGGTATACCTGCTAGGTTTGTTACAGGGACCGTTTATACAGAAGCTGTTGGTGGTTTTGGAAATCATGGGTGGGCAGAGGTTTATTTTCCTAACATAGGCTGGGTTCCTTTTGATGTTACTTTTGGGCAATATGGTTGGGTTGATCCTACTCATTTAAAATTAGCTGAAACATCTGACTCTGGAGAAAGCAGTGTTGATTATAAATGGCTTAGTAGTAATATTGAAATTAAACCAGCACATCTGAAGCTGGATACAAAAATAAAAAATAACGGGGAGAAATATAATAATTTAGTAAAGGTAAGTATATTGCCTTTAGAAAAAATGTTTAGATTTGGAAGTTATCTGCCTATTTTAATTAATGTTCAGAATTTACAGGATTACTATTTAACTACGAGGGTAAGCTTAACTAAAGGTCCTAGTCAAGTTGAAGGCGATAACAGTAAAATTGTTTTATTAAAACCCAAAGAGGCAAAAACAGTTTATTGGCTGATGAAGTTACCTAGTGATTTAGAGGAAGATTTACTTTATAGTTCTATTATTGAAGTTATAGAAACTTTTGGAGATAAAGATGTAGTTACTATTGCTTATTCTAATGATGGGAAATATTATGGTTTAGATGAACTAAACAAGATAGTTAGAGGAATAGAAGAAGAGGAGAATAAAGAATTCTTTTTTGATCTATATATAGAGTGTGATGAAGATAGTAATGAATACAAAACAGGGGATAAAATAAAAGTAAAATGCTTGTTTAAAAATAATGGAAATACTAAGTTAAATAATATAAGAATCTGCTTTAATAATGAATGTAGCTTTGAAAATTTTGATATTAATGAGAAGAAAGAATATATTAAAGAAATTGATGCAATTGACAGCGTGATAGTTACTGCTGAGAATAATGAATTAATCAGAAAAAAAGTTTTGAAACTTAATTATGTTAAAATTCCCAAGCTACTGATTACTAAAGTAAGGCCTGAAAAAGTTGATTATAATGTCAATACTGAGGTTATTTTTTCTTTAAGCTCTAGCATTAAAGCTTATAATATTGAAATTGACATTAAAGGATACAAGCCCTTATATATCGATGAGTTAGATGGGGAAAAAGAGATTAGCTTGAATATTAATTCTAAAAATTTAAAGAATGGGTTAAAAATGGATATTAAATATAAAGATGAGAAAGGCAATGAATATAGTTATGATTGGAATTATCCTTTTGTTGTTGAGAAAGTACCTTGGTATGTAAAGATTTTAGATATGGTTGGGTTTTAAATTACTACTTTTACGAGATTAAAATAAAAACGATATATATATATTCTGTAATTAATACTATTTTAGTAATAATTTTAATAATTAAAAAAAGAAGGTGATTTGATGGTTAAATGGGATGATAATAAAATTATTCTACTTATTTTTGTTTTTATCCTTGGTTTGGTTTTGGTTGGTTCTTTTTGGAAACCAACAGGTAAAGTTTTTTTGGGAAATAGTGAATTTAGTTTGATTGTTGGTGGCGTTAATACTGCTTATGTTAATGATAAGACCATTACATTATTAAATCTAGGTGAAGGTGGTGCTGTATTAGTTGATGTTGACGGTATAAGAGATACAATTAGTTCAGGATCAACTAATACTATTAATGGTTTAGAAGTTAGTAACATAGATACAAATTATAATGCTGATGTTAATAAAAGAAGTGCTATTTTGAAAATTGTGCAGGTAAATTGTTTTGATTCTGATGGTGGATTGAATTATGATGTGAAAGGAAATGTTACATACAATGGTTTAGTTTACTATGATTATTGTACTAGCGGCAGTAATCTTGCAGAGAGATATTGTTCTAATGGTGCTGTACAAACTACTTATTATAATTGTCCTGATTGGGTTTATGGCTTTTGTTATGATGGGGCTTGTTTAGTAAATACAACAATGACTACAACTACTAGTACTGCTTTAACAACAACTACAACTATTTATGGTGATCCCTTTTCTACAACATCAACCTCTTCTTCTACCTCAACAACAACAACTTTACCACAAAGTTGTATAGATAGTGATGGAAATAATATATACGTCAGTGGTTATATATACTTTGATCCGCATAATGCAACAACTGGAACATATTATGATTACTGTTATTCAAATAACCAATATGTACAAGAATATGTATGTGGGATGGGATTAAATGGCGGATATTACATATCGGGTGGTGGTTATTATTGTCCTAATGGATGTGTTGCGGGAGCATGTGTGAATATTAATTCCACTATTAGTAGAAGTTTATTAGCTTTATATCCTTTTGATGATAGTAGTGGTTCTCGTGATTATAGTGGAAATAATAATCATGGAGATATCTATGGTGCAAGATTGGTATATAACGGTGGTGTTGAGTATGGTGCTTATGCGTTTGATGGAAATAATGATTATATTAGGGTAAATAATAGTCTGGTTAGCAATCTTGATCAGTTAACTGTTCGTGCTTGGGTAAAAGCAAATTCTTCAAATACTAATAAAATGAGAATTTTTAGAGTTGGTGGAGGAAATATACTATATTTGGATAGAAGAAGCGATGAAAGGTTTGAAGTTACTTTGTATAATAACTTAGGTGTACAGGGAAAGGTTACTTCTAGCATATATCCAGATACTTCTTGGCATAACTTGATTTTAACATATAATGGGCAACAGTTAAAATTGTTTGTTGATGGGGCCGAGACAGGAAGTCCAGCAACCTTAAGCGGACCCATACAAATGGGCACTAATTTTAATATAGGATATAATAGCATTGATACATGGAATGGGATTATTGATGAAGTTGCTGTTTGGAATAGGACCTTAACACAGCAAGAAATACAATACTTACAAAACAACTTTATGTAACTTTTTTCTTTTTTTATTATTTTTGAGAATTAGTAAGATTTACCTATTCTTACAATGTATTCTGCTGGTTTTTTACACCAAATACAAGTACCTAAACTTTTAGGTTGATCAAATGGGATGTTTAATGTTTTTGCTCCTTCTGTTTTTTCTTTAATGTAGTCTTCACATTCTACAGAATTGCACATAGGTGCTTCAGCTATTTTTTTATCTTTTATTGCTTTTTTTAATTCGTCTAATGTTTTTACTCTTACCAAGCTTTTTTCTACTATATTTTTAGAATTTTGATATAAACTATTTTGAATATTTTCTAGTATTTTTGGTATTTCTTTTGGTACTTCTGTTTCTTTTATTTGTGTTTTTGAAAGAGTATCTCTTCTTACTATAGTTACCTGTTTTTTTTCTAAATCTTTAGGTCCTATTTCAATTCTGATTGGTACGCCTTTCAATTCCCATTCGTTATATTTCCAACCTGGTGTGTACCCTTCTCTGTCATCTAAAATCGGGTCGAATGCTTCTAGCTTTGAAAATATTTCTTTTGCTTTTTTTAGTATTTTATCTTTATTTTCTTTTATTATTATAGGAATTATTACTATTTTATTTGGAGCTAAATTTGGCGGTAAGACTAAACCGCGATCATCACTATGTATCGCTATTAAAACGCCAATCATTCTTGTTGTTATAGCCCAAGTATTTTGATAAGCGTATTTTATTTTTTCATCTTTATCTAAAAATTTAATATCAAATGCTTTAGCAAAGTTTTGCCCATCATGATGCGAATCTGGGCCCTGGATTGCTTTCCCATTTGGTAAAACTAGTTCTGCTGTTAAAGTGTATTCTGCTCCTGCAAATTTTTCACTATTTGTTTTTTTACCCAAAAGAGCGTATAAAGCAAAATATTTTTCTAAAATCTCATTATACATATGTAAAATACCATAAACTTCTTTTTCAGCTTCTTCTTTTGTTGCAAAAACTGTATGTCCTTCATTCCATAAGAACTCGCGAGTTCTTAAAAAAGGAACTGAGTGCTTGAATTCCCATCTTACTACTGAATTCCATTGATTTATTTTTAATGGCAAATCTCTCCAAGAGCGTATCCATTTTGAGTAAGAATCATACATAATTGTTTCAGAAGTTGGTCTTACTGCTAATCTTTCTTCCATTTTTGTTGAGCCTGCTTCTGTTACCCATGCAACCTCTGGAGAAAATCCTTTAAAATTCTCTGCTTCTTTTTTTAGTAATCTTTCTGGTATAAATAAAGGAAAATAAGCGTTTTTAACTCCCATTTTTTTAATTCTTTCATCCACTGCTTCTTTTATTTTCTCCCAGATCGAATATGAATATGGTCTGAAAACTATGCAACCAGAAACAGCACTATAGTCCGCTAATTCTGCTTTCTGAATAACTTGAGTATACCATTCTGAGAAATCTTCTGCTTTTTTTACTGTTAATCCTTGTTCTTTATTTGATTTCATAATACAGCCTTCTGTTATTTTTTCCTTTGTTTTCAGCATTTATAAATTCTAATGTTCCTATTTCTTTAGTTGAATTAACATGGGTTCCGCCGTCTGCTTGAATATCGAAGTTACCTATTTTTACTAATCTTATATTTTCTATGAAATCCGGCAGTCCTTTGGCTAATTTTGAAACTTGTGGTATTTTAAAAGCCTCTTCTCTTGTGGTAAATGAAATTGTTATAGGTAACTCTTGTTGAATTATTTGATTTGCTTCTTCTATGTAGTGTTTAAATTTTTCCTTATCAAAATTTTCTAAAGAAAAATCAATTCTTATCTTATTTATGTCTAACTGATTTCCTGTTATTAATGCTCCTGTATTCCTATGAATAATTTCAGAAACTATATGGGCTGAGGTATGAGCTTTCATTAAACTATATCTTCTTTCCCAATCAATAATGCCTTTTACTTTATCTCCCTGTTTTAAACCTGGTTTGTCTACTTCATGAGAAATATCTTGGCTTAGTTTTTTTACAAATATGACGTTGTAAATTTGATTGTCTTTAATCAGTTTTCCTGTGTCGTGTGGTTGACCACCGCTGTTAGGGTAAAAAACAGTTTTATCTAGGATTATGAAATTTCCCTCTACTTTAAGAACTGTTGTTTTAAATTCTTTCAAGTAATGGTCCTTTAAATAAAGTACTTCTGTCATAATGAAATAAGTAGAAATTGTTTATTTAAGGTTTTTGGGGTTTAATAGAAAGATTTATATATTAATATATACTTTTATATAAAATTATGGATATTAAAATAAATATCAATTTTAGATCATTGGGTTTTTGGAAAGATTCACCAAAAAGAGCCGAACATATTTTTGATAGAATGAAATTAAGAGGTATAGGGGTTGAACAAATAAAGGAAGCAATAAGACGTGGTGCCAAAACAATCAGAAAAGATGGCTCAATAGTAACAGAGTATAGATGGTTTAAAGTGGCATATAGGGAAATTAAATTTAAAGAAATAAGAAAAATATATCCAATAACCGTTATGGAGGTTTTAAGATGATAAAAAAATATAATTATCCGTGTCCTTGTGGCGGAGAAATAAAATGGAAAAAAGAAAAAGTAATACAAGAAGGGATAGATTGTGGTATTTTAGATATTGAATATTGTGAAAGTTGTGGTGAAGAATATTTGCCAGAGGAGAGTATGCTGGTAGTAGAAAATAAACTTAGAGAAGCAAACTTGTGGGGTGTAGAAAGGAAAGAAATTAAATTTTGGAAAACTGGAAAAGCGATAACTATGAGGCTTCCAGTTGAGATAGTTAAGAAACTACAATTAGATAATATAAAAAAGGGATATGTTTACCAAGAAGGTAATCGTAAATTAGCTATTGAATTTTAGTATTAGTTATTACACTTTTTTTTGGAGAAAAATTAATAAATTATTAAGTTTTGTTAAATTTTAGATGGAATCTTTAATTGTGGGCTTAGATCCTGGGGCTACTGTTGGTTATGCTATTTTAGATTTAAATGGCGGTTTAATTGATGTTGGTTCTTTTAAAGGAAGTCTAGACCAAGCAGTTAAGATAATAAGCAATAAAGGCAAAGTTATCATAATTGGGACCGATGTAATGAATACTCCAAAATTTATTCAGAAATTTTCAGCTAGAATAAATGCTAAGGTAATTGTACCCGAAAGGGATTTACTTTATATTCAGAAGAAGAAAATGACTAAAGAATATTTGAAAGAAAAGGAATTAAAGTTAAAAAATAAACATGAAATGGATGCTTTGGCTTCTGCTTTGTTTGCTTATAAAAGTTTTAAAGGATTATTTAATAAGATTGATAACGAAATAAACAATGAAGAGATTTCCAACAGAGTTAAGAAATTAGTGTTGGTTGAGCAAATTCCTATTAAAAAGGCTTTGAGTAAATTATTACTTTCTAATCTGCATTAGGAATGTTTTTAAATATAAGTCTAGGTATATATTTTATGAGGTGGTTTAGAATACTTTTTTGGAAACTTTTTCTATTAATTATCATGGAGAATAGGCTATACAATCAAATAGTTAATATTGATCTAAAACCAAAAAGCGAGTCTTGGATAAAGAATAGGACTAAAAAATTAATTAGATTTGCTAAATCTTCAACTGAATATTATGGAAATTATAAAGGCATAATAACAGATAGGACTTCCTTTAAAGAAGCAGCAGTTAATATGTTGTCTGATAAGTATAGAAATAATTTTAGAAATTATAATATTAAATTAAATTCTAGTTTGTCAATTTCGTTTGGTTCATTTATTGAAGGATTCCCTTCTTCTATTTCACATAAAATAAATGCCAGATGAACTGAAAATTCTGGTAAATTGCAATTAGCCATTATTTTCTTGGTTTTAATTTTAACATTTAACTCTTCTTTAGCTTCTCTTATTGCTGTTTTATGAATTTCTTCATTATTTTCTACTGTTCCTGATGGAAAAGACCAAGCACCAGGAAGAGTTTTCTTTTTCATAGATCTTTTAATAAAAAGAATTTCGTTATTTTTATTTTTTATAACTAAAGCAACGTGGGTTTTCATTGTGTTTGATTTTGTTGTGCTTGTTGTTCTTCTAATTTCTGGAATATTTCTTCTGTAACGTCTTTTACGAGATTTGATTCTATTGCAAATCCTAAAGACTCAAAACCGCCGATTTTAAAATTGTTAATACCAATAATTTCCTTTTTAATGTTTATTAAAGGGCCACCAGAATTACCTGGATTTATTGGAACATCTGTTTGAATATACTCGTTGTCCTCATTTCTAACTTTTCTATGAACTGCAGAAACAATACCTTCTGTTACTGAAAAATCCAAACCTGCCGGGTTACCAACAGCAATAACTCTTTGACCTGGTTTTACATCATCTGAGTCGCCAAACTTTAGATAATCTAAATCATCAGCATCTATCTTTAATAATGCAATATCTGTTGTTTTAGAGTAACCTATGAGTTTTGCGCTATATACTTCTTTATCAGATGATATAACCCTAATTCTTCTTGCGTCTTCTAAAACATGAACATTTGTTACAATATAACCATCACTTTTTATTATGACTCCTGAGCCTTGTGAAACATCCGTAATTACTGAAACTACTGATTTGGTTACATCTTCTATAATACCTGTGAAATCCTGGCTTTTAACTTGGATGTTTGAGACATCATTTTTTAATTCTGATAATTGAAATGAACTTTCTTCTATAAGAGAGGATATATTTTTTATGATTTCTCCGAGCAAGAACACTTCAGGGTTTAGAACCCTGAGATGAATTGCGAGTTCTTGCATTTTAAGAAGCAGTTTCAATTTGGAAGGTGAAAACTGCTAAAAAGAGCTAGTTCTTCTTACTTAAAAAA
>JACPIM010000004.1 GCA_016188045.1 Candidatus Woesearchaeota archaeon
ATAATTTTTTAAGTAAGAAGAACTAGCTCTTTTTAGCAGTTTTCACCTTCCAAATTGAAACTGCTTCTTAAAATGCAAGAACTCGCAATTCATCTCAGGGTTCTAAACCCTGAAGTGTTCTTGCTCGGAGAAATCATAAAATTATAATCTTATTTTTTTATAAGTTTTTTTAGCAGCGCTTAATACATCCTTAAATTTCATAGTAGGATTCGCTTTCTTTGTTGCTTTAACATGTTCAAGCCATTTGTTGGATTTTTTCATATCAATACCTCCTTATCTTTATTACATTTAAACTTCTTGCATACTGTTCTTAAAAATAATCCGCCGGGACCGGGACTTTCATAAAGCTTTTTCTTAAAAGAAAAACCTTGGAAAAAGATTTCTTTACCTAGGCTTTCTTCCCAAGAAAGGCTATTTTTGAACCCGGATATCCTTTCGGAAACAGGATCATCACAACCCTACCTTTCTTTCGTGAACGTTTCTTTCTAAGAAAGGTTCTTAGCAATCTAACGCCATCTTTATGTCTGCGCAGTACCAGGTTGTGCCATCCCGGCTTAAAATTATAGTGAAAAAACATTCTTTTAAGGCTTTCTATCCACCAATAATAAAATCATTTATTTGTTTTTTCCAATTATCTCTATCTCCCCTATGGATTACTCTTCCATTAAAACCTTCGGGTTGTTCAGTTAAAACCCTACTTCTTTCCCATAAGCGAAGTCCATCAAAATATTCTGTATCAAATAAGTAAGTTGCTCTTTCATCTTGGTCAAATTCTACTACAGTTTTATTTCCAAATCTAAATGCTTTATAAGACCCACCGCCACCCAGCAATTGACCTTCTAAAACTCCATTGGGATTTAATTGCGCTAAATGTTGCTGCCCCCAATGCCTATACTGAATATTATGCACCACTCCTCCATCCTTAACTTGGCGTTTAATCCTATATCCGCCAGGAACCTCTGGAGCGGGCAAAATCTCTTTACCAGTCCTAACATGATCGAAAACACGTGCTGCAATTTCTTCTTGTTGTGCATTTAAAACATAACCCTTATTTGTTGTAAAATCTCCATTCTCTACTTTAAGAAGATCAATTAAAGATAAGGCAGAATCAGAAAAAACAGCAGCTGTAACTCTTCTTTCTAACCTAAAGGGAGAGTCTCTTCTGGTTGTTGCAATAAATTCAACTTGATCACCTAAATATAAACAAACTATGTTGTTTGCTAAATGTAAAGTATAAAAATCCCTATCAGCGAAGCCAAGTTTAAACCATATCTTACCAACTATAGGAGATTCTGATTCAAGTTGTGAAATTCTGTTTAATTTAGCTATACGATCTTTTAACGAATTTGCTTCAGAAATATTTTTTTCTATAGAATTTATCAATCCATCCTCTCTTAATAAAGATTTCAAAACAGAAGAGGCCCTATTCAACAAGCTATCACTTTCTTTCTTAGTTAAAATTCTTATTTTTTTATCTTTTCTAATACCTAAAGTCTCATAACCATCAGCCAATAATTCGGGATTAATCAATAATCCAGGATTAACAACTCTAGTTATATCTAATATTTCAAAACGATCAGAATCATAAGGGCTAGGCATATGGGGTGATATGGATTTATATAAAAAAAAGTCTCGATCATATCTCCTAATTAACACATAACCACCACCTAAAACCGTACCAATATCACTTATACCAACTTCTAGATTAGGAGTTTTAGCTTTAACTGACCATTTTTTTAAAATAACATCTAGATGTTTCACAAGTGTACCATAAACACCTGGGGTTTTTTGTAATTTTTTTTGATCATCTAATACCTTATTCTCTATTCCGCGTTTAGCTTCTTCTAAACTTTGTACAACTTCAGATGGTCTTTTTGACATTTTAAACTAGATTTAATAAAATCAATATTTTATAAGCCTTTTTGTTTATATCTAATAAAATCAGCTATAAAATCACCATTATTCCTAAATTCAACAAAATCACTATAACTCTCAACTAATAAAATACCTCTACCATTAGGAATATCTAAATTTTCATCAAGCAACGGATTTCTTATTTTATTAGGATCAAATCCATTTCCATTATCTCTTATACTACCAAAAAATCCATAAACCAGCAAATCAAAAGGAAAATTTCTACCTAAGATTTTATATTCAAATCTTATCCCAATTTTAGGATTTTTATTATTACCATGTTTATACGCATTTGTAAGTAATTCTTCACAGCACAATCTAACAGCAAAAACATCTTCTTCCGTAAATCCAAAAAATAACATTTCATCTTCTATTCTATCCAAATCACTAGAAAACATAGAAGAAATTTCTTCAAAACTATCTCCAGAATATTCAGCCACCTTTCCTTCTAGTTTAACTTCCACCATTATACCTTTATTATTTTATTCTCAATTTTAAAATCGACATCTAAAAACTTCTTAATTATTTCAATATTAGTTCTGGCATGCTCGCTAATATCCAAAAATTTAACTTCTCCTTTAGCAATGGCTAAAAAAGGCAATATTTGGTCTAACATAAAATTATCAACACTAACCTTAGCTAATAAATGTCTTACCATATTAACAGCACATCCTTCACCTAATTTTTCACTTTGTACTCCTTTTTCACCAACAGCATCAGAACCTAAAACCGTATTTTCATAATCCGCTTTTATTAACAACCCAGAACCAGTACTTAAAGAATCAACATAATTAACAGAAGAATCAATCCTAAAATCAATATTTCTTCCTAAAATATTTTTAGCACTCGTAGCTTGTCTTTCAGCAACTTTTCCTTTGCTTAAATCTCTCGTTGCAACTGAAAAACACTTTATTAATTTTAATTTACCAGTGTCAACTAAATTAATTCTTTTTAAATTATTTTTCTTAATTATAACATCAACTAAAGCTCCACCTTTAGGATAAAATCCTTCGTTTAAAATATCTATCTTTATATTATATCCAAATTTCTCTATTAATCCACAGAAAACTTCTTTCAGATACAGAACAGAAGGAGCCCATTTATTCCACGTTCCTCCTCCTTCAATTCTTATTCTTAAATCATTATTTAAAGAAGCGATTAACAAAGATTGCAAAACTAAAGCAATGCTTCCAGCAGTATTTATTTTTATTTTTAATTTATTTTTTGTTATCTCATTAGGCTCAAAGACTAACTTAGTACTATGTAATTCAGCTCCTTTAACATTAGCATTGCATAATTTTTTTACAGCTTTTACTCCTTGCAAATGCTGTTCTTGCAATCCAGGATTACTTCTATTTTTCCTTATATTAATAATTTCAAAACTCTTTCCAGTTAAAGCGCTTAGTCCTAAGCTGGTTCTAATTATTTGCCCACCGCCTTCACCGTGACCTCCATCTATTTTAATCATAATAACTTAAACATAATTAATAGAATAAAAACCTTATGAAAACCTTTAAAAAGGAAAATAAGCTCTTTTTTATCACAGCGGAGTGGGATAGCTTGGAGTATCCGTTACTTGCAAAGCCTAAAGCTAGCGGAAGGGGCTCATAAGTATTCCAGAGACACCCAAAGTTTTAACGGGTTTAGATCATTGGTTCAAATATTAAAGTTTAACTTTAACTGAATTTCCAATCTCCGCTATAGACCGAGGATATAACTCCTCGGTATTTTTATTAATAGAGTACCATTTTCTTTGAAATTTATCTTTTTCAATTAAGGCAACGCTACCTTGTTTTTCCAATCTTTTAATAACATCTCTTACAGTAATCCTGTTTATATTTAAATCACTAGATATCTTATTTATCCATGCCTTTTTATTTTTTGTTAGGTAGTTTAATATATTTTTTTCATTCACCTCAGGTACAGTTCTTAATCTTAATATATTTATATTAGATAAGGAATATACTTTTTCCATGCCTTGCTTCGTTAAAAAATACTTTTTATATCTACTGTTGTAATTTATGAATCCTTTTTTCATCAAGATTTTTAATCTATCATTTATTGATCTATAAGCTTTTAAATATGGAAAAAGATGCCAAACATCTTTATATGAAAATAATTCCTTATCAATTACAAAATAGGCATAATGTGCATTTGATCTAAGGAAAGTAAATATAAATCCTAATAAAAAATATACTAATACTAATAAAATAATTATTTTTTTAATATTTAACCCCCCTATTTAAAATATATCTTAATAATTAAATATAAAGATTTAATCATATTTAAATAATTATTGTAACTACTTAGAGCGATAAATAGTATAATCTTCTATTGGCATTTCTATCATAAACTTCAAAACCGAAACATTTAAATACTTTATTACTCATATGAGTAATATGATATTCAATAATAAAACATTACTTGTCTTGGAAGAGTTCTCATCTGATTATAATAAAAAGATCTATGGTAGAAACATCTCAAGAAAGCTAAAAATGAATCAAAAAACAGTCTCAAACATTTTAAATAATCTAGAAAAACAAAATATACTCAAGTTTACCCAAGAGGGAAAAAACAAATATTATTTCATAAACAAATTTAATCCAAACATAAAAGAAATTATAAAACTCATAGAAATAAACAGAAAGATAAGATTCATTGAAAAATACAAGAGAATTCAAGACCTATTCAAAAAATTGGAAGAAAAAACAGAGGGAATATTAGTTATTTTTGGAAGTTATGCAAACTTTTCTAGTAATGAAAAATCAGACATAGACCTTTTTGTTATGGGTAAAATCAAAGAAGTAAGAGATTTAGAACAACTTTATAACATAAAGGTCAATATTATAATATCAGAAAAGAATAAGTTTAATGCCAAAGAACATATTATACAGGAAATAGTTAAAAATCATATAATTTTAAAAGGAGTTGAAGAATTTATTGATTTAATATGGTAAACATTAAATGGTGTTGCAATCAGAAAGATGGTATCAAGCTTATTGAACCCAATGATAATCTAGCACAAAGTTATCTTAGTATGGCTGAAAACGCTCTTGGAACAATGAACAGAGAAAAAAATTACAATCTAACTTTTGCTATTTCTGCATGTTATTATTCAATGTATTATTCTTTATATGCAATTTTAATGAAACTAGGAGTAAAATGTGAAATTCATTCTTGTACGCTAGAATTTATGAAATTTGCTCTTTCAGTTTTTTATTCAAAAGAAGAAATCAAAATTATTGATAAAGCATTTGATTTGAGAGGAATAGCTCAATATTACCCAGATAGGATTATTCAAAAGCAAGACTCTGAGTTTATAATAGCTAAAGCCACGTTTTTTATTGCTAAATCAAAAGAAATTCTATCAAAAATTAATGAATATGATATAAGATTGATAAGGAATAACTTAGAAAAGGTTTAACTAATATGTCCTTTAGCTGGAGCCCATAATAGTCTAAGTTAAAAGGAAGGTTATAGGAAACCTAGTTTCTTATCTAATTAAAAGATAAGCTTATCTTAAATTAACTTTCCAATATACTTTCGGAATAAAAATCCACTAAGTTTATATAGAAAAATAATATTCTTATTTCATATGAATAAAAAAGAGGAAAGAATAGAATTTGAAGTGAGAGAAGGAAACATAAGCTTAGTCCTGGACTCTTACGATGACATTTTCTCAGATTTTGATCCCAGAGATTATTCTGAAAAAGCCCTATCAGAAGATTTCTTATCAGAATGTAAAAGAGCAGCAAGAGATAAAGAAAACCACATAGAATTAAGATTATTAATACCTATAAAAAAGAGAAGTTCGACTCACGAAACCAAAATAAGAAAAAGACTAAAAGATCATTTCCGTAGACATTTCAAAATAGAAGAAAAAGAAATGAAAAAAACAAAAAAACAAGGAATTGCTTGGTTTTTCTTGGGTGCAGTAATAATAACAATAGGAACTTTTTTATCAAAATATGAAGGATTTTTATTTAGTTTATTAGTCACAATCGCAGAACCCGCAGGTTGGTTTAGTTTTTGGGAAGGTCTGGCAAAAGTATTCTTAATTCCAAAAGAAGAAAAACTAGATCTTGAATTTTACAAAAAAATGTCAACTGCAAAAATAAGCTTCTTTAGCTATAATTAACCAACAGAAACAATAGGTATTGTACTTTGTGGTACAGAAGTAGTAAACTCATAAACTTTTGTAGCGAGATTATTTCGCCATTCTCTTAAATTAGCCTTAGATATCTCAAGTCCTCTTCTTCCATAAATCTGAAGAGTCAAGGCAACTTCTGCTAAATCTTTTGCAACTCTATCTCTAGTTAAATTCGCCCTTACATAATCTAAAGCAGATCTTAATAATTTTCTTGGAGTATAAAAACTTTCATAACAAGAAAGTAAATTCCCTTGCCTTTCCACAGGATTTTCTTGAGTAGAAATTACATGATTTCCATCAAATAAATACCATTCTCTAAGCATATTGCCAATTTTTGAAAATACAGTCCCTCTCTCAAAATGTTTTTTAAAATCAGCACTGCCGATACTAGGAGTATTATAAGTAATTTGTATACTTTGAGCCCCATGTTTCTCTAAAAATTTAACCTGATCCAATATCCCTTCCAAACCACCATCATTGCTTCTTAATGGTTGACCATCATAATGCATCATCATTGGCATGGGAGCGATTCCATGTCTTGTCATTCTATGAAAAAGTCTAGTTGTTTTATCAGGAGTCTGCCCTTTCTTCACAAGCTCGGCTGTTAAATCTTCTATACCAAACCATAAAGCTCTAACACCAGCATCTCTAAGTATAGGCATAAGGTCGCTATTCAGATCAACTTGGTGTTCAGTTGCTTCAGTGCCATAAAACAAAGCATCTTTAAATGATTTACCGTTTACAGTTGCACTAGCCATAGCACCGTACAAACTTTCTAAATATGCTCTTGAGAAAGCAAAAGCATTATCATCGGTGCCAAAAATACTAACTTTGCCAACCATTTCAAGAATTTCTTTAATATCACTAACCATTCTTTCAGGACTTTTAGCCCTCTCAGTAAACTGATGCATCTCAGGTATTGGACAATATTCACATCTAAAGTTACAACCATGACTAGTTATAATAGAAACTATTCCTGTTCCATTCTTTCTTAATTTATCCAAAGGAACAGGATTAGGATAAAGACCTTTTCCATCATGCCTCTGCTCCAGTAATCCTAAACCTATAATTTCTCTAGGCAACTCATCCAAGTCAGCAACTTGTCTTTGCTTTCCAGTATCAATCAAAACTTCCCTATCATCACTTATATACATTAATCCAGGAACATTTTGTAATGCTCCTTCTCTTCTAGCTCTTTCAAAACCTTGCAGCATAGTTTCAGTTTTACCTTTATTCAACAAAATAGATTCTAACAAAGAAAGGAGAACATAACTTTCACCTCTGACAGCTACATCCACACTTTTACTAGGATCCCTGCTAAAATATTCTTCAGCTTGATAATTTGCATGTGGCCCACCACCAATAATTAAAGGTCTATGATCTCCAAGAGCAGTAGCCTGTTCTATTTTTTTATGAGCATCAGCTTCATTAATTTGCATACTGCCAACACCAAAAACCTCAGGTATCTCACCATTTAATCTGGCTGCTCTAAAATCAAAATTAGGATTCCAAGGCCCTAAAACAACCCTAGTATTTTTAAAACCGGCATTATAAACAGCACTAGCAACAGATCTTATGCCGCAATTAGGCATATTAATATCTGGACCAACAAAAGGACCAACTCTTGTTCTAGGATCAAAAGCATAATAAAAAACAAATCCTGTTTCAGAACCAGCTAGCTTAGATACTTCTCTTTCTTTTAGACCATACTTACCAGAATCAAGAAATCTACCTTTCCCCTTATTTTTAACCCAGTATGGCAAACCTAAATTCATTAAAAATATATTTACTTAGTATTATATAAGCTTTTTCCAAAGATTTAAAAAATGTATTTATTAATTAAAACTAATGGTAAAGATACTTGGGATTGATGAGGCTGGTAGATTCATTTAAACGAAACCAAAAGGCCCTGTCATCGGTCCTCTAGTCCTAGCCGGAGTTATGATAGATGAATCTAAATTAAACGAGTTAAATTTCGCAAAAGATTCCAAATTATTAACTCCTAAGAAAAGAGAAGAATTTTATAAAAAAATAATTAAATTAGCAGATTATAAAATAGTAATAGTTGAACCACCAGAAATAGATGCAGCATTAGAATCACAAGAATTAAATTTAAATTGGTTAGAAGCACACAAAACAGCAGAAATAATTAATGAACTAAAACCAGAAGAAGCATTTATAGACTGTCCTTCACCAAATACAGAACGATATAAACTCTATCTTAAAGAGTTATTAAAAAATAAAAATGTAAATCTTAATGTAGGCCACAAAATGGAGTCTAAAAATTTTTGTGTGGCCTCGGCAAGCATTATAGCAAAAGTTACTCGCGATAATATAATAGAAGAAATAAAAAAGAAATATGGAGAAATAGGACCTGGCTATATGAGTAACGAAACTACCCAAAAATTCTTAAAGGAAAACTGGGAAAAACATCCAGAAATTTTCAGAAAATCTTGGATTTCTTGGAAAAATCATAAAGACCATAAAGAACAAAAAAGTTTAGAAGAGTTTTAAACTAGCTTCCTATATTCCTCACGAAATGCTCGTGCAATTTTTCTGTACATTTCCGAATCTCCAGGAAGGCGTCCGAGAAGAGCCCTTGCTTCTTCAGGAGAACCTTCTATTATTATTTCTGCTCCTGGCATCTTCCAACTTATACATCCATATCTAACAGCAAGAGATAATTCTTCTTGTACTTGAAGTGAATCTCCATGTAACGGGTGAGTTCTAATTTCACTAAATCTTATTCTAAGACCTAGTCTATTTGCTTCACTAACTATCACCGGATAAACAAGTTCAAAAGCTTTATCTATACTTTGTCCTTTACTAGAAAGTCCTTTAACACCCTCTAATAAAAGACCGGCAAATAAACCAATAGTAACATCACCGAGATGTAAATTATTTCGTCGTATCATATACTAAGTATATTTAATTTGCATTTAAAAACATTTTCGTATAATAAAATATATTTTTAACTTTTAACAGCATTAGTTAGAATATCACTCTCATCTTTTATTCCATTAAATTAATATATAAGATATAATTAATAAACGTATATGGGGGAATTATCAAAGAAAAAATGCAAACCATGCGAAGGCAATATATTGCCTTTTAGTAAAAAACAAGCTGAAGAATACTTAAAACAAATTCCAGATTGGAAATTATTAGATAATAAAATTTATAGAGAATTCAAATTTAAAAATTTTAGAGAAAATATGGTTTTTGTTAATAAAGTCGCAGAAATAGCAGAGCAAGAAAAGCATCATCCAGATTTACAAATCTCTTATGATAAACTAAAAATAACATTAACAACACATGCAATAAAGGGATTGTCTGAAAATGATTTTATTTTAGCTACAAAGATCAATATGTTATAATTCACCACTCAAGTATAATAAGAAAAGTTTAATATACTCAAGTGAAAGAATATATTATAAATGGGATTATTCAAAAAAAAGCAAGGTAATGTAGAAAACCCAAGAACAATGGGCAGAACAAGCAATCTCCCTATTTTTCCAAAATATACAGAAGAAACAAAACCAAGAACAATACCCTCCTTGCCACCATTACCAAGATTACCATCACCTATTGAAGAAGAACCAATATATATGGAACCAAAACAAGAACCAGAATATCATGCTCCAGAATTTGAAGAATTTCAAGCTCCAATAAGAAGACCATTAAAACCAATTCTAGGAGAGTTAATGGAACAAGAAGAGAGTTTCAAACAGCACATAACTAACGATTCAAAACCGATTTTTGTTAAATTAGAAAAATACAAATCCGCTATAAGCACAATAAACGAATTAAAAAAGAAAATAAAAGAGGCAGAAGATTTACTCTCAGAAATAGAGCAGATAAAATCACAAGAAGATAGGGAGATTTCTAATTGGCAAAAACAAGTTTCTGATATCAAAGCTAAATTATTGGAAATAGATAGAAATCTTTTTGAACTATAATGCCCAACATTCAAAGTGCTATTCATGTACAGATAAATAATTCTAAGTACTTGCAAAAAAGCGTTTTAGAATCAGCTTTATCATCTAATAAGCTACAACAATCAACATTAAGAATAAGAGAATTGCAAATCTCAAAAAGGAAAAGATTGTTAGAACTAAGGAATTTAATAAAAGAATTATCAGAAAGCGCAAAAACATTGCATTTAAAAGAATTTCCTCAATTTAGGGATAAAGAAGAAAAAAAAGAGATAACAAGAGAAAAAAAAGAAAAAACAATAATAACTCCTTCTAGAAGCTACGAGGAAGAAAGTTTAATGAAAGAATTAAATGATATAAAAGCCAAATTAGATTCTATTTCTATTTAAAAGCGAAATTTTTATAAGCCATAATTAATCATTGATTTTATGGTTTATACTAGAAGTAGACTAATCAAGGAATATCTTGATTTCTTTAAAAGCAAAAACCACAAGGAAATTCCAAATGTCTCTTTAATACCAGAAAACGACCCAACAGTTCTGTTTACAACCGCAGGAATGCATCCCTTAGTCCCATTCCTATTAGGTCAAAAACACCCATTAGGAGAAAGGCTTTGCAATGTCCAAAAATGCATTAGAACACAAGATATAGAAGAAGTGGGAGACGAAGTTCACCACACTTTTTTTGAAATGCTTGGTAACTGGTCTTTAGGCGATTACTTTAAAAAAGAAGCCATAGAATACAGTTTTGAATTCTTAACAAAAGTTCTAAAAATTACAAAAGAAAAATTAGCAGTCACTTGTTTCTCAGGGGATAAAGATGCTCCAAAAGACACCGAATCAGAAAAAACCTGGCAGTCACTAGGAATTCCTAAAGAAAGAATTGCTTTTTTGCCAAAAGAAAATAACTGGTGGGGCCCAGCTGGAAAAACAGGCCCCTGTGGTCCAGATACTGAAATGTTTTATTGGAAATCAAATAAACCAGCTCCAAAAAAATTTGATCCTGATGATAAAGATTGGGTTGAGATATGGAATGATGTCTTAATGCAGTATGTTAAAGATGAAAAAGGAAATTATGTTGAAGCAAAGCAAAAAAACATTGATACAGGAATGGGTGTTGAAAGAACAATTGCAGTATTAAACAACTTAGAAGACAATTATTTAACAGATGCCTTCTTGCCTATAATAAAAAAGATAGAAAAAATTTCTAATAAAAAATACAATAAAGATAAAGAAGAGACTAGAGCAATTAGAATAATTACAGACCATATTAAAGCCTCTGTAATGATCCTTGGAGAAGGGATAGAACCGAGCAATAAAGAGCAAGGATATGTTTTAAGAAGATTAATTAGACGAGCCATTCGATATGGAAAAGAGCTTGGAATTGAAAAAGGATTTACTAAAAATATTGCAGAAAGTGTTTTAGAAATTTATGAAGACTATTTACATTTAAAGCAGAAGAAGGAATTTATTTTTAATGAATTGGAAAAAGAAGAGAAAAGATTTAAACAAACGTTAAACACAGGATTAAAGTATTTTGAAAAAATATCCAGAGATAAAAAAGAAATTCAAGGAAAAGAAGCATTTTTGCTTTATCAATCATATGGTTTCCCATTAGAGATGATTTTAGAGTTGGCAAAAGAAAAGAAAATAAAAATTGACACAGAAGGCTTCAAAAAAGAATTTGAAAAACACCAAAAATTATCTAGAACAGCAACAGAAGGCAAATTCAAATCAGGTCTAGCTGACAATTCAGAAGCAACTAAAAAACTGCATACAGCCACACATTTGTTGAACGAAGCATTAAGAATATCATTAAATAAGCCGGATTTAATTCAAAAAGGCTCTAATATTACACCAGAAAGATTAAGATTTGACTTCAATTTTGATAGAAAATTAACAAATGAAGAGATAAAAAAAGTTGAAGATCTTGTAAACAAGAAAATAAGAGAAAGTTTAGAAGTTAAAAGACAGGAAATGACCGTAGATGAAGCTAAAAAGTTAGGAGCACAAGGAGTTTTTGAACACAAATATGGAGAAAAAGTTTCTGTTTACATAATAAACAACTTTTCAAAAGAAATATGCACAGGACCGCATGTAAAAAACACCAAAGAAATAGGTAAATTCAAAATTATTAAAGAAGAAGCTGTTGCTGCCGGGATAAGAAGGATTAAGGCAGTGTTAGAATGAAAAGAAGAAAAAATAAATCTATCCGCTTTTATGAGTAAGCGTTATGTTAAAAGTTTCATATTCTTTACGAGCAGATATAATAGAACTGGCCAGTTTTTAATACAAACAGGATTACCAAAGCCATCTGGACAAGCTTCTGCTTCTTTAGAAGTGACTCCTCCACCTTTCTTTGCATATAAATTATCGAAATCTCTTATTAGAATAAAGTTAAGCGGCTGGTTTTTTTCTATGTGGACTAGGATCTCGTCCATATATATGTATTATATTATTATACTGAGTAGCTAACTTTTCTCTAGGAATAGTCTGTGCTAATGGTGAATCAGGATGTATCATTCTTAACCTAACCCAACAAATATTTCTCTCTACTTGAACACGGTGTTCTAAAGAACAACGATCACCAAATTTATCATCTGGATAATTGTACCTTGTTACAGTATCTATTGCTCTATTATATAAGTCCACTAATTCACTATATCTTATCATATTTCCCCCAAAATAACATCTTAAAATATAGATTATAAATCTATCTATTAAAAACAAAAGAAAATAGAAAACAAAAAAGTCTTTTAATGAAAAAAATCCGATTATCTGAAAAAATAATTAGAATCCTTTCTTTTTATTATAACAATCCTTACAGAAAACTGGCCTTCCCTCTACAGGTTTAAAAGGTACTTCTGCTTCATTACCGCATTCACTGCATGTAATTTTATGCATTTCCCTTGGTCCGCCAAAATTTCTTCTGTTACCGAATTTCATATTTATATTCCTCCATATATACACATAAAAGAACTAGAAACTAGTCTTCCATATGTAACTAGTAAAAACAAAGAAAAACACCCTTTTTAAGCTTTGCCCTTTCTTTTTTAGTTCATTTTTAAAATAATATCATTTAAATATGAATAACCACTCTTTTCCTATATGAGAGAATTCATTTTATTGGCTTCTAAAGCAATAACTTCACCAAATTTTGATTTAAACAATTTATCAGAAGCAGGCAGGTTAAACTTTGTTTGCGCAACAATTTCAAACTCTTTGTTTGTATCAAATCATATGAGGCAAGATACCATAATTCACGTTGTACTGAATGGCCCAAAATATCCACCAAAAATAATAAGTTTACACGGAAATTATCTTAAAAATTTTGAACCGGATGAAAGAACAATTGCTTCTTTTATAAGTTTAGCATTAAAAAAAGGAATAAATCTAGAATTAAATCAAGAAATAGATGCTTTACCAGGAATAAAAATATCAAAGAAATCATTTGAAACCTTAATAAAAGAAAAAGCTACTAAAAACCAAGTAATATATTTGCATCCAAAAGGAGAAGATATAAGAAAGTTTAATTTTGAAGATAATCCTTGTTTTATTTTAGGAGATTATCAAGGAATACCAAAAAAAACAGAAAGATTTTTAGATAGATTCAATGCCAAAAAAATAAAACTCAGTCCGATTACATTATTTGCTTCTCATTGTCCAATCTTAGTTCATAATGAACTAGATAGAAGATTATTTAATTGGTAATAATTATTTTCTAACAAAGTTAATAGCAATTAAAGCACCAGTAACAAAAAACAAAGCATGTCCTAACCACCAAGTCCCGCTGAACAATAATAAATTATCTCTATTGATTCCTGTAATATCTGGTGCTCTTGATCCAAACGGTACATACGCTTCACCTAATTCCCACGCCCTATAATAAATGCTCATTAAAGTGCTTGAAATTAAACCAAATAATATCATAATCAAATTTCTTTGTTTTATTTTTTTCGTAAATAGATCAGAACTAAATAAGGCCGTAGCAACAAAAAAAGCAACTAAAAATTTTAAAACAAAATAAGTTAAAGTTTCCATTGGTCTTGTTAATGATAAATGAAATAAAAAATCAAATACAAAAGTAAAAATAGCAGTTATTAACGCTCTTTTAAATATAATATTAAACATTTTATCCAACAATTATTTTTCCTCTCATTGAAGGATGAATGCCACAATTATAGTTATATTCTCCGGCTTTATCAAAAGTGAAACTAAATTTCTCACCCTTGTTTAAAACCTCGCTCTCAAATAATCCGTTTGAAACAACAGTATGTACAGCACTATCCTGATTTTCCCAAGTAATTGTATCTCCGATCTTAACACTTAATTCATTAGGATTAAAAGAAAAACCATTAATAACAACGTTATTTCCTATAGACACACCGGTATTAATATTTTGTTTAGAACACCCGCTAATAATTAGTAAACTAATCAATACAACAAATAATCCTCTTTTTATCATTACCTAATTTAAAAATTTAATAAGTTTATATAATTTATGCTTGATAATTCAAAGCAAGTCTATCACATTCTTTAAGACCTTCTAATCTTTTTCTAAAATATTCTGATAATTGTCCACTATAATGTCCTTTGTCAAGCATCCAATTCACAAACCCGATTATGTACTCAACACGTCCAATGCCAGAAGATTTATTAGACGTAATCACTAAAGGAACAAGACCAAGACCTTCATTTAAAAGAGATTTAATTTGCCTCTCTCTATCATCCAATACACCAAATTTATCATCAAGGCAAGTAGGCAATCTTACAGCAATCTCTTTCAATATTCTTTCAGACAGTTTCATCAAAAACCATAAAACCAGAGAATATTTAAACATTCCCATCCAGAACAGAAATCTATATAAAGAAAAAACCATAATTAAAAATTTATAAAGGTGATCATAATAGTAGTAATAAAAAAAGAGAAAAATATAAAGACTTGGCCTATATCTATGAAATATTAGCTTATTATTAATTAAAATGACAACTATCCAAAAGATTAAATTTCACGGTTTTAAGTCGTTTGCAAAACCACTGGAGATAGAGTTTGGAAATAGTTTTAATTGCATTATTGGACCAAATGGTAGTGGAAAGTCATTATCAGGTGATGCAACAGTATTAACAAGCAAGGGAAATGAAATATCAATTAAAAAACTAGTTGAATCAAAACTAAACAAAGCAGATAAAATAAAGAAGTTAGATGATGGGGTTTATTGTGAAAGTAAAAGACCAACAAAGATTATTTCTTTAAACCCCATTAGTATGAAAAATGAGGAGTATGCAATTTCAAGATTTATAAAAAGAGAAGGAGAACCACACCTATACGAGATAAAGACAAGAACAGGCAAAAAAATTAAATGTACTGGCTGTCATCCAGTTATGATATTTAAAGAAGGAAAAGTTCAAAGCGTCTTAGTTCAAGAGCTTAAAAAGACAGACAGAATCGCAACCCCTAGAATAATATTCACAAATACTAATTCAGAATCAAAAAATCTAGCTAGACTCCTAGGCTACATAATAGGAGATGGATATATAAATAAAAACAGAATAGAATTTGTTAATGCTGATAAAGAAATTTTGGAAGATTTTATAGGACTAACACGAGAATTATTTAATCTTTCTCCAGAATATAATAAAGTTACTAATAATCTTACAAGACTAATCTACTGGAATAAGAAATTTGTTAATTTTATAATTGCTTTAATTAAAAATAAAAAAGAGAAATATACGAGCCAATATAAATATATTCCTAATAGAATCCTAAAGCTGGGTTTAGATACAACATCCAATTTGTTGGCAGCTTTATATGACACAGATGGAACAGTATACAAAAATAATGATGTTATAGAATTCTGCTCTAAAAATGAAAAATTGGTAAATCAAATTCAAAGATTACTGTTAAGATTTAATATAATCGCAAGAAAAAAAGAAAGAAGTTGTTGTGCTTCTAATACAATCAATAAAATAAAAAGAAAGTATTATTATTTATACATTGAGGGACATGAAAATATAATTAAATTCTACAAGAATATTCCACTAAGATGTAGACACAAAATAGAAAGATTAGAAAATAAATTAAAATCACCAAAAGTTTCAAATCCAAATATTGATGTTTTACCAAAAGAAACGAATGCATTAATAAAAAAAGCGATAAATTTACTAGGAATTAGTTATAAACCATTAAGAAAAGAATATCCAAAAATAGCGGCATATATAGAAAATAGATGCAATCCAACAAGACCGGGCTTACATGAAATTATACCAATATTATCATCTAAATTATTACAAATTTACTCTTCTGGCTTATCTTTAAGGTACGACCAATTAGAATTAGTAAATGTAATGGATCAACTAGGATTATCAGGTAGACAAACAAGCAACGCATTAGGCTTAAGCCCACAAATAATAAGAAACCATTGGGCAACAGGAAATTTTCAGGCCAAAGCCGAAAATTTAGAAAATTTCTTCAATTTTATTCAACGCGCAATAAGTTCAAGACTAATAGAATTAAAGTCAATAATGAATAAGTTATATAATTTGGCAAATTCTGATATTTTTTGGGATGAAATAGTCTCTATCAAAAAAGTAAAGGGCGAAAAATTTGTTTATGATTTAACAATCCCCAATAATCACAATTTCATAGCAAACGGTATTTTTGTACATAATTCAAATATAGTTGATGGTTTAACTTTTGTATTGGGAAAAAGATCAGCTAAAGCCATGAGGGCAGAAAAAGCCTCTAATCTTATTTTCAATGGCGGAAAAAAAGGCTCAGCAATGAAAGAAGCGTCAGTATCAATTTATTTTACAAATAATAATAAGGAGTTTCCAATAGCCTCAGAAACAGTAAAAATAACAAGGATAGTTAAGCAATCCGGTCAATCAGATTATAAAATAAATGACGAAAAAAGAACAAGAGAGCAGATTATTGATTTGATATCGAAAGCAGGCATTGATCCAGACGGCTTTAACATCTTGCTTCAGGGAGATGTAGTTTCTTTTACAGAAATGCGTTCTGATGAACGTAGACAAATAATAGAAGATGTAGCAGGAATTTCAGTTTATGAAGATAAAAAGCAGAAAGCACTATTAGAGTTAGAAAAAGTAGATCAAAAAATAAATGAAGCCAATTTGATTTTAAAAGAAAGAGATGCTCATTTAAGGAACTTAAAAAAGGAACGTGATCAGGCATTAAAATTCAAAGAATTGGAGCAAAATATCAAAGAAAATAAAGCAACTTATCTTTACTTGCAAATAAAAGAAAAAAGCGAAAAAAAAGAAGAGGTTGTCTCTAGGATAAAAAAACACCAGCAGAATATTGATTCTCTAAATAAAGAAGTCCAAGAATTAAGAACAAAAATAGACCAAAAGAAATCAGAAGTAGACTCAATAAATAAGAACATTGAAGAAAAATCAGAGATAGAACAAGTTAGCTTACAACAGAATATTGAAAAAATAAGGGAAGAAATTTTAAGAGACGAAACCAGATTGGAAAACTTAAAAACAGAGATTCAAAAAGTTAATCAAAGGTCATCGCAATTAAAAAAAGATGAACTGGAAATAGAAAGTAAGATTGGAGAGTTAAATAAAGAAAAAATAAATCTTGAAGAAAAACAAAAAACACTAAAAAGAGAAGAAGAAACAGTAAGAAAAAATATCCAAAATTACAAAAAAAAGCACAATATCCAGGACTTCTCATTAATAGAGAAAATAGAAACAGAAATAGAACAGTTGCAAAACAGCATAATCTATTTAAAAGAGCAAAAATCTTCTTTGATTATAGAACAGGATAGAAACAATCAAGAAGTAACTAAAGTTAAAGAATTAGTAGATAAGTTCTCCTCACCACAAGTCAAAAAGAAAAGAGAAGAACTGGAAAAAGTTGAAAAAGAACTGGACAATTTAATCAATAACTTAAACGTTACTATAACTCAAATAGATTCAAATAAAGAAAAATTAGAGCAATTTAAGCAAGAGCTTTCCTCTTTAAGAGGGAAAAAAATATCAATCACAGATTCCCTTTCTGGAAATCAATCAGTGAACTTAATCTTAAATTCAAAAATTAACGGCGTTTTTGGAACAATCGCTTCATTAGGTAAAGTAAATGAAAAATATTCAACCGCATTAGAAGTAACAGCCGGTGGAAGAACAAATAGCGTTATAGTGGATAACGATACAACCGCCCAAAAATGCATCCAGATATTAAAAGACAAAAAGGCAGGTATAGCTACCTTCTTGCCATTAAACAAAATCAGAGAGAGAATTCAGTTAAATGAATTAAATCAACTAAAGAACCTTTCAGGTGTAAAAGACATAGCGTTAAATCTTATTGAATATGATAAAAAATTTCATAATGCTTTTTCATATGTTTTCGGCTCAACTCTAGTAGTAGATGACATACCAACAGCAAGAAAAGTAGGCATAGGCAGAGTCAGAATGGTAACTTTAGAAGGAGATTTAGTAGAGCCTTCAGGAGCTATGATAGGGGGTTATAGAAGAAAAATATCGGGGGTTTTTGAGCAAAAAGATATTAATTCGGACATTACAAAAAAAGAATCTGAAATAGAAATAATACTAAGAAAGATACAGGAGTTTAATAATAAAAAATTGTCTCAGGAAAAGATTTCAAATGAATTAAGAAATAAAAAATATAACTTAGAAGCAGAACTAATAAAGGCACAAAAGACTTCAGACATTAGCAATTTAAATGAATTAAAAAAATCATTCTCTGACCTAAATAACAATATAAAAGAATCCAATTTAAAGATAAAACAACTAACACAGGAAATTGAAAAGAATGAACGGGGATTGGATAAACTAAAATCGGAAAGGCAGAAACTACAAGTTAAACCAGATTCTAAAGATTCTTTGTCTTCATTAGAAAACATAGAAAAAGAGCTTCAAAACAGGATTTCATTAATATCTCGGATACAAACAGAAATAAAAAATATAGAAAACCAGATTTCCTCCATTCACAACCCGGAAAAATTAAAAATACAAGAGATTATAAAACAACATCAAAAAGAGCTTCAAGATTTTCAAAATGAAATTAACCAAATAGAACAAAAACTTAAATCTTCTCATCCTAATTTAAAAGAACAAGAGAAAAAAGAAAAACAATTTAGGGAAGACTACAAAAACCAGTTTATTAAAAGAAACAAGTTAACAGAAGAAATAAGAAACACAGAGTCAAAGATATCACAACACGATTTCAAAATTAAGGAAATTGAAAAACGCCTCAATGAAGTTTCACTAGATAATGCTAAGATTTCAGCAGAAATAGAAGCTATTGATTCTGAATTTGAAGAATTCAAAGGAACAAAAATAAGAAGAAACATTTCATTAGCAGACTTAAAGCTTGAGATAAGTGAGTTTGAAAAAATGCTAAAATCCTTAGGAAATGTGAATTTAAGGGCTTTAGAAGTTTATGAAACAATAGAAAGAGAATATCATGAAATAGTAGAAAAAACAAACGGGTTACAAAATGAAAAAGAAGATGTTTTGACTATGATGGCAGAAATTGAAGGAAAGAAAAAGCACCTTTTCCTTAAAACTTATAAGCAAATATCTGAAAATTTCAAAAGAATTTTCTTATCATTATCAGCAAAAGGAGAAGCTTATTTAGATTTGGAAGACAAAGAAAATCCGCTACAAGCAGGCATAGATATTAAAGTAAAACTAGCCGGAACTAAGTTTTTAGACATTACTTCATTATCTGGAGGAGAAAAAACTTTGACAGCCATAGCACTAATATTTGCAATTCAAGAATATAAACCCGCTTCTTTCTATTTATTAGACGAAGTAGATGCCGCTCTAGATAAAACAAACTCTCAATTATTGGCAAAACTAGTGGCAACTTATGCGAAACAATCCCAATGCATTATGATATCCCATAATGATTCAGTTATAACAGAAGCAGACCAAGTTTATGGGGTAACAATGCAGCAAAATGGTATTTCTAAAATAGTTTCCATGAAACTTTAAAGTTCTTGATAATTCATTTAAACAACACATGCCTCTACTGTAGAAATCTTTTCCCTTATATGCGGAATCATACAAATAGCAATATCTTTTAATTGTCGCATTTCATCTTCTGTATAATATTCTCTTGCATCGTTCTCTAGCTCTTGTCTTTCTTTTTCAGACAGCCGTCCAACATCGCCTTTGCGAAAAATCCAGTGAAAATCTATTCCTGCCACCCTTTCATCAGAATTTGAGACCATTCGCATTACAAGGGGGTCTCCTTCAATTCTGGGTTCACAAGCATAATCAAGCCCCCGTCTTATTTTATCTCTAATTTTTGGTTGCTCAGAACTAGCATCTCTATATAACATAAAACCCATCATGTCTACAGGTTGTTGGAGAAAATCCGCTAGTCCATGATAAAGGCAATCGCAAAACGCTCCACCAGAAGGAATACAGAATTTTCCAACCGGACCAATATAAGAAACAAGGCCATTAACAGTTGCTCTTGCCAGTCCAGTTTCTGAAGGGTACATATAATATCCCATAATAAATTACTTTTTAATAATTTATATAGTCAATAACAATGTTTCAAGTCTTAATCTTTTTTCTTCATCCTTAACAACCCTATTATTAACAAAGAGATTATCAAAAAAACAACCACTAATATTAAAATGGAAATAAATGTAAACGGCAAACTTTCACCTACCTTAACAGTACTGCCAGAAATTACATCACCAACTTGAGCACTTAAAGTAATTAAAGAAAAAGTTATTCCAAATACCAACAAGATAATTATTAATCTAGGAATTACTCTCATTTCACCTCAATATTTATAATAATATAAGTAATATATAAATTTACTCCTTAACTTCAACCCAATAATTTTCACCAATATGAATACCAAGCATATCTTCGCATCTGGCTAAAATTCTCAATAAGGTTTTCATACTTCTGTTATTTCCTGCACTTAATCTAAATCTTCTTTCATCACTATTTTTTAAATATTCTAAGAAATAACTAACTAAATCCATAACTGCTCTAGGATTACTCCTATATTCACTTGCTGTAGAAACAGAAAAAATATGCAATCCATCATTATGCCTCTGAAGAGCTAAATGTCCTATAACATTATCCTCATAACCCAAAAACATATCATAATTCATTCCTCTTAAAATTCTAAGCAGTTCAGAATCAGGAAGTTTTCTTAATTCTTTGGTTCTTTCATCAAATTCAGAACCAATATCTGGGTTTCTAGCCCAATTTAAAACATAATACCTAATAGTAGGATATCTTTCATCTGTTTCCTCAATAGAGAAAAAAGTTCTTGTTTGCATATATCACTACTAATTTTGCTATTTAAAAAATTAATTAAAAGAAAAAAAAGAAAAAAGTTTAGTAGTAAGTTTGACTACTTTCCCCTAAACTATCTGATATTCTTTCAGATTCTCTTCCTGATTCTCTAGAACCAACCCTTCTAAAAGCAATTATTAATCCAAGAATTATTAATATCACTACTAAGATTACAAATGATATTTCTAAACCATTCTTTAATAATCCCAAATTGCTTAATTGAGTTGCCTTAGCAACTACATTAGCTCTTAAATCAAGAGTTTTAACTGTCTTTCCATTAGATAACACGTTAACTCTGAATGTTTGCTGTCCTATTGGAGCGTTTTCATTTGCTTTTACATAAACAAATGTTTCACCAGCTTGATTTGAATCAACTGAAATGAAACTTGGGCTTACTCTACTAGTACCCCATGCTCCCTCTCCGTCAACAGCTACACTATAAAGTATTCTGTCTTTTCCTAAGTTTGCAACCATTACTTTGTATAAAGCTTCACTACCTTGAGCAAGGTCTTGAGTAGTTGTGTCTATACTAATAATAGCTTGTGGTGCTTCACCACCACTAGGAGTAACAACTGGAGTAACAGATCCTCCTACTTCTTCAACTAGGATAGTGCTTCTCTTAGTTACAGTTTCGTGTCCTCTACTGTACTCAACATCAACTTCAACATCATATTCGCCAGCTTTAGCATCTTGAGGTATAGTCAATACCAAGTCCCTACTTGATGCAGAACTTTCGTCATCTTCATTATCCTCTTCATTAGCAGTCAATTCATCAATGTAAGTTCTTGTGCTTATACCCAAATCAGGTATGCTCACTCTAACTAAAACATCATCTTCTTTCTGTTGACCCAAATTCTCAACTCTAACAACTGCTCTTAAAGCCCTTCCAGGCTCAACAGTGTTACTTGGATAGAAAATGACATCCATTATGTTAAGTTTATGTCTTATCTTATCAATATTCAAAGTGAATTCTATATCCTGAGCAGCTTGATCAACATTCTTACCAAAAGCTTCAACATGTAAGATAAAATCGTTATCGTCATCTGTACCTTCAACGTCTATGTCTTCTGGTATATCAAGGTGTAATGTTTTTACATATCTTACCCCATTTTCTGTATCAAACGGCGCAGTTTTATCACTCACGTCATCGAATTCATAACCACCAATCCAAGTTCTTACTCTTATGTCATCCTGTGGATTTGTAGTTGAAAGTTCAACTTTAATTTCTAGCGTGCTACCTCTCTCAGCAGAGATTACATTAGGAACTGCAGCAGCAGGATCATCTGAAAATTCAACACCATCTACAGTTACCTTATGTATAGTAATGTCACTACTAGCAGAAACTAAAGTTGAGATTCCTAATACTCCAATTAAAAGTATTAGCAAAGTTGTTAACAACTTGTATTTCATATTAAACCCCCCTATAATTTATTAAAATCATAATTGTTATCGTTTCGTGGTAAATAACCATATATAAACTTTATGGTAGTAACTTTTATTACTGATAGTAATGAAAACAATATGAAAAATAAACCTCAATCAAAGAAGAGGTTAATAAAAAACCAGTGTAATAACAAAAGGTAACAACTGGGGGCAGTAGGATTTGAACCTACAATCCCGCGGTCTGGAGCCGCGTATTTTGCCAAGTTAAACTATACCCCCAAAATATAAAACAAAAATAGAAATCGGTTTTTATAAACATTTTCATTTAACATTTTAGACTAGTAATTACTTTAGGTAACAAATAAGAACTAAAACCCTTCTAATTTAATTATCTTATATATCTCTTCGCTAGATATGCTGCACCCCCTTAATTTAACACCCCACAATATTCCATCTAATAATTCCCTTCTATTCCCATCAGCATATTTGTCTAATAAACCAAGCTCAAAAGCAACAACTAATAATTCACTACTTCTGATAACATTAACATCTCCTATGATTCTCTGAAATTGCTTCAAATTACTACTGTCAATAGTAACTTTTCTACTAAGTTTTTTATTCAATAAATCTTTCAAGTTTTGAGGTTCTTCAATTAACATTCTCAAAGTTCTCTCATCAACAACCAAAGCTTCAGCATTTAGATGTTTAACAAGAACTAAACTTTCTATTTCAGCTTTTTGAAACAACTTCAAGTACTCGGTTCTTGTTTTATATATAGAATTACTTAACCTTAATAACCTATTAGTTTCAACAGTCAAATCTTCATCAGCCAACTTTAAAACGCCCTCATCTAGAAACTCTTTAATATACATAGCCTCAAATTTAAATCTTTTAGAAGTTAGTGGTTTATCTATCAGCTCATTTTTAACTTCATTAGTAATGTAAAAATCACCATTAAATTTCTTGTTTAAAGATCTTAATGTCCACATTAAATTATCCATCACTAAGCTTATTACTGGTCCTGAATCAAAAACCAGAGATTTCATATGAATATACTCCTAACAAATTTAATCCTCTCTTTAATATTCTTGGTAATGCTAAATTCAACATCAGCAATTCCAGTTTTACCTAAGTAATCCATAATTTCAAACTCGCTTAATCCTAAAATTTCAGCAACTCTCCCGACAGAAATACCATGCTCATGCAACCTAGAAGCTTTATGAATCTTGGCTCCTTGAAAAACAGCGATTATATAATCCCTTAATTTGGGCTCTAAATTGTATACTGCATTAAACATATTATGAACTACAGCTTCATAATTCTCTATATCATTATTTTCTAGTGCTTTTATTGCTTTATCAAAAAATTCAAGAATATTCTTATAAAACATACCCCAGCTTTTATATTCCCTATAACTTACTCTCTCAAAAATTTTGCTTAAGCTATATATTATAATTGCAATAGTTGTACTATAATCATCCTGGTAGATACTAGCATCATGTAATGTATGATTACTTAATTCTCTTAAGTTTACAATATCCTCTTTCTTAATAGCCTCTAAACTCTTCCTTAAAACTTCAAGAATGTCTTTCTTTACCTCTTCTTCCATTTTTACCACTATTAAAATTAAGTCTGAATTCTGGATAAAAGATATAAAATTATTATAACTACGATTATTATTTTCCAGTTTTTTGATATCCAATTTACTAATTTATTCTTCATTTATTTCACCCCTCGCCATGATATAAATAATCCAATAGCCAAAACAAAAAGTAGTTCAAAAATTATAATATAAAATATATTTATATTAGACGACTTTAAATTATAATAAAAACCAACCATCAGACCAATTATAGTAACAAAGGCTATTGTTGATGTTGCTAAAGCACTTATTTTTTCTGCTTTCATATGTTTACATTAAAGAAACACTTATATAAAAAACCATCGACTTAAATTTTTTTATTTCTTAAATCCTTTAGAGCCAAAATTAATAAACAACAAAATAATACTAGATTATAATGAAAAGAGGCATTTTCATAATTTTTATTATATTAATTTTAAATCCCATAGTCCTGGCTGTGAATTTAAACAATCCAGATGAACTAACTGAAAAAGATCTAATTGAATCTTGCAGAGTTCCCAGTTCAGGTCCAGAACTAGTTTTACAAAAGTCAATTCAAGGAGATATTTTAATTTGGCTTTATGAACCAAATAAAGAAGAATTTGGTGATCTAGTAAGAGTAACTGATTTTGGAAAAATAAATGAAAACAGATATAGTTTTAAATTAGGAAATAATCAAGAATATACTTTTGAAGCAATAATTCCAGATTACTGCATAAGACCAAAAGAGACTACAGCCAAAAGAGAAAACACCCAGACAAAAGAAGTATGTGGTAGCCCAGAAACACCAAGATCGATATTTATGGAAGGAAGAGGATATGCCTGCTTATATGACATCCCATCCACAGAAATACAACCAGAACAAGCTATATTTTCTACCGGGATATTACCACAACCTTGTCCGCAAGAATACTGTGTAACTATCTCAGAATCAACATCACAACCTGTAATAACAAACACGCCAGAACCAACAAGCCAACCAGAATCAACACCGCAAATGGATTCACGAGCACTAGCAAACGATATTAATAAAGCATTACCAAAAATAGCGTATTTTATAAGAAACTTTTTTAATTCTATACTGGGGGTGAAAGGATGTACAAGAGAACCGACACAAACACCACCACTTAATCCACCTATAAGCACAACTACTACAACAGAAGAGAAATGCAACGAAGAATTAGGGGATTTTGATGGTAGAGTGGAAAGAATAATTAAAACAAATATACATAAAGATATATCATTTTTTCCAGATTACAATAACAATTTTCAAACAAAAATGATAATAGAACTCAACCTACCAAAAACAAAAAATTCTAAAGACCCGCTCTGTGGACTGCCAAGAGGAACAACAACCATGAACTTTAGAGCAGAAGGACCGTCATTTGAATTCGCAGGCGGTTATAATAATGCTGCTGGAGCAGCAAGAAACGCAGTATTAAATTTCCTAAACAAACATTTCAAGAAATTCTATGAGAATATAGTCAAAAAAGGCATAGTTGGTAATGGTGGCATATTAATAGACCAAGATAAAAAAGACACATACTATTTTAAGGGTTTTGACAGAGAAAAGACCGCGTATGCTTTTTTTGAGAAAAATAAACCAGAAGGATATTTTTATTTTGATATAAACATAAAGTTTACAATAAAAGACAATTCTAAAGTAGAAGTAGATGTAAACGAAAGAGTAACTGAAGATAAAGCCCAAAATAAGATTTTATTACAGAATAATGCGAATTTTGAAATAACAGTTCAAGAATTTAAGGATTATTTAAAAGATATAATAGATATGATTAACAGTTTAGACAAATTTGAAGAAAAATACCAAATCGTGTTAGAAGAGTCAGTTCCTGATGTAGAAGATTACGTTAACGGTGGTTCATCAGACCCAATAAAGATGAAAACGGTCAAAAACACGAAAGTAACTGTAACCATAATAGAAACATTATATAGAAAAGAGCTAGATGAATATGAAGAAAAAACAAAATGTTGTAAAGAGTAGTCTAAAAAAAACTATTCAAACCCCTTAATGTAGAATAAAGATCATAAAGTTTATACAAAATAAAACTAGAGACAACTCCCGTACCAACAATACCACCATAAAGGGCCACTTTCTTCCAATTTGTTTTATTTTCTACTCTAGCATAATCTAATACAACTGGCGTTTCACTAGTATTTATATCATCAATAAGTTGTTGTAATGATTTATTTTTTTCCATAACAAATTAAAAGTTATTATTATTTATAAACTTTACTACCTATAAGTTACAATAAATTACAAGATAATAGCAATTTTTCAACCCGCAACTTATTTGCTAATTAGTGAATTTATCTTCTTTTAACATCAACAGTAAATAATTGTATCTTATTAGGATCCCTTCTTATCTCTTTAACAACTGTTGCTGGGCCTATGATAGTTAACCCTTCCCTATTGCCCAATAAAAAACTAGTAAAGTTTTTTCTTATTTTCCTAAAAACAGCCAGATTCCTATCTTCTGGAAATATAGTACATAATTCAACACCCTTAAATTCTTTATCTATCGCTTCCATAGTCTTCTGAATCAACAGGGTCTCTTCACCAGGTTTCAATCTACCTTCCATTAAAACAACATTTTTATTCTTAACTATCCCAAGTAGTTTACCTATCCTACTTTCAGAATCTAAACTCTCAATATCGGCATAAGGAACAAATTGTAAAGTTAAAGCCATAGGCACCTCCTTTTTTATTTCACTTGCCTAAACAATGATTCATAAAGCTCTTCCATATTCTCCCCTTTTAAAGCTGAAATACCAATAACGTCATATTGTGGAAAAGCGCTTTCTATCTTTTTAATGTTTGCTTTCCTCAGATCAACCTTATTAGCAACAACAACCAAAGGAATTCTCCTTGCAACCAGGTTTCCTATTATGGTAATATTAACCTGACTATAAGGATTTTGAGTAGAATCTAAAACAACCATAACAACATCCATATCATCTAACCACTTTATAGATTCCACTACCCCCTTAGTTGCCTCTTTGGCCCTTTTTTTAGCAACATCTTTTTTTAATTTAAACTTCATAAAATCTTCATAATCAATTTTAGTAGCTATTCCCGGTGTATCAACAAGATTAAATGTTAATTCTTTTCCTTTATGTTTAATTACAATCTTTTCTTTAATAATAACATCTCTAGTTTCATGGGGAATATTAGAAACAGCACTCATCTTTTCCCCTAGCCAATCTTTTGTTATTCTATTTGCGAGTGTTGATTTACCACTATTCGGAGGTCCATATAAACCTAATTTAAACTCCTTTTTTTTAGAAAATATCTGGTTAAATATTCTCTGTATAAAATTTGTAAGTATTCTAATCAAATTAATCCCTCTTATTAATATTCAAGAGTTATATATTGTTTTTAAATATTTCTATGCTATAAAACAATCTGCAAAAACCCAACATAAACTATATAAATAGCCTAAATTTTTTAATAAATTATAAAAACTAAGGAGGGAGTTAATGGAAATAAGTAAACTAAAGAAAATATCAGATTATGAATGGGAAATACCAAAACAAGGAGATATGTTAGTTCCTGGAAGAATCATAGCATCTAAAAAACTAATTGAAGAAATGGATGAGAAAGTATACGAACAGACATCTAACGTAGCCTGTTTGCCTGGTATTCAAAAATATTCATTTGCAATGCCTGACGCCCACTGGGGATATGGTTTTCCAATTGGTGGTGTAGCAGCATTTGATATTAAAGAAGGAGTTATTAGTCCCGGCGGCATTGGATTCGATTGTGTAAATTAAATTATTTACAACGAAAAATTAATTGCGGCATGAGGCTTATAACTTCTAACTTAACAATCAAAGAAGTTCAGCCTAAATTAAAAGAACTAATAGATCACTTATTTAAAATAGTACCAGCAGGAGTTGGTTCTAAGGGTTTTTTAAAAGTTAATCAATCTCAATTTAAAGATATTATGAAAACAGGAACAAAATGGTGTATTGAGAATAATTACGGTTGGGAAGAAGATTTAAAAAAAACAGAAGCTCATGGTTGCATTACTCAAGCTAATCCGGATAAAGTTTCACAAAAAGCAATTTCTCGTGGTTTAAATCAGTTAGGCACATTGGGTTCGGGTAATCATTATTTGGAAGTCCAGGTTGCTCATGCTTCCTCAATTTTTGAACCAGAAATAGCAAAAGTTTTCAAGATTCACACTCCAGAGCAAATAGTAATAATGGTACATTGTGGCTCTCGCGGTTTTGGTCACCAAGTTGCCAGTGATTATCTAAAAGTTTTCGACCAAGCCATGAAAAAATATAATATAACTGTAAAAGACCGCGAGTTAGGATGTGCCCCTTTTAACTCAGATGAAGGCCAGGATTATTTTCAGGCAATGGCTTGTGCAGCCAATATGGCCTTTGCTAATCGTCAAGTTATTTTACACAGAATAAGAGAAGGATTTTCTCATGTTTTTAAAAAATCATCAGAAGACTTAGAACTAAATTTAGTTTACGACGTGGCTCATAATATAGCAAAAATAGAAAAATACAAAATAGATAATAAAATAAAAGAAGTAGTAGTACATAGAAAAGGCGCTACTCGTTCTTTTGGTCCAAATAATCCAGAACTAATTTCAGAATATCAAAAAACAGGCCAGCCAGTTATTCTTGGTGGTTCAATGGAAACTGGATCATATCTATTAGTTGGAACAAAAAAAGCAGAAGAAGAAACCTTTGGCTCAACAGCTCATGGCTCAGGTAGGACAATGTCAAGAGCCCAAGCTAAAAGAGAAGTTAGAGGAGACAAATTACAAAAAGAAATGGAACAAAGAGGAATTTACGTTAAAACCGTTTCCATGTCAGGTTTGGCAGAAGAAGCAGGGATAGCTTATAAGCCGATTGAAACCGTTGTTGACTCATTAGATAAATCTGGAATTTCAAAGAAGATCGTAAAATTAGTTCCTCTCGGAAATGTAAAAGGTAACGCAAACTTAAATTTTATACAACTAAGCGGCTTTTTGATAGCACTGCTTGTTTTATTAATGAATTTAATCCTTTAACCGCTCTTTTAATATTACGCCCAATTCAGAAACAATTTTAAACTACTAAACCCAAATATTTTAATATGTTCAAAATAACCCAATTCGACCATACAGCAGACATAGGATTTAACATAGAAGCTTCTTCTTTAAATGAATTATTCAAAGCTTCAGCGATAGCAACATTTGATACAATGGTTGAAATAAAAGAAATAAAACCTAAAACTAAAAAAACAATAAAGCTAAAAAATAATAAAATAGACCAATTATTATTTGACTTCATAGATGAGTTAATTTTCTTAAAAGATTCAAAATATATGTTATTCTCGAAATTTAATGTAAAAATAAAACAAGAAAAAACTAAAGAATACTCCATTGTTTCAGAGATTTTCGGAGAAAAAATAAACCCTAAGAAACAACCACTAAAGATAGATGTTAAGGCAATAACATTTCACGAATTCTTTGTAAAAAAAGAAAAAAACTGGAAAGCTAAATTTGTTTTGGATATTTAAAAAACTAGCCATTATTATCATTAGACTTTTCTAATCCTATATCTACCTAACTTAACAATTGTTATTGTTCTCTCCAAAAGGATTACATCAACAGAACTTAAGAAATTTCTTAATACATTAACAAACTGTATTGCTTTAAAGAAAAAGGGCAATCTAAAAACAACAAGACCGTAATGTAATCCTATTGGAAATATGATAATATTAGCAAAACCTAAATCTTTCGTAACAAGAATGCTCTTATTTTTTATAACATATTCCATTATTTGCTCATCGCTAGCACGACTTAACCCAACATCTCTCGCATGTATAGCGGCTAGATTAAATTCTCTAAAAACATCTAAAGCAGAATAAGGTATATTGGCATCAAGAAAGAATTTCATCCTTTAACATTTAATAAACCAACTTGTTCCTCAGATACTATCTCTGTAGCATATCTAAGAGCAGCCAAAACACCATCTTTTTTAATGCCGTATTCTTTTTCAATTTCCTCAAAAGTCATACCTCCGGCTAACGCACCTAAAACCTCATCAACAGCTATTCTAGTTCCTTCAATTATAGGTTTGCCAAATCTTCTTTTTTCATCAATTATTATTTCCACCATTTTTATCACTTTATCTAATTATATATACGAATTTATAAATTTATCGTAGACCATAAAAGATAGATGTTAAGGCAATAACATTTCACGAATTCTTTGTAAAAAAAGAAAAAAACTGGAAAGCGAGATTTATTTTGGATATTTAAAAAAGAAAAAATTTAATTTTATATTTTCCCCCGTAGGTATAAAATAATTATGATTATAATAAAAAGTATAAGCAACAAAGTAATAGGATCTAATCTTCCTCCTCTTCCTCTAGGAAAAAAATGCTCAGCTGCTTCTTTCCATCCTTCCATTCTATCAATTCTAGACTTAAATGATTTCATCTTATTTTCAACCTGTTTATTAAGTTCTTCTTCAAACAAATCTTCTATATAATATTTTATATAAAAACTTATCAATATTCCACTAATAATAAACCCACCAGTTCTGTAAATAGAAGGTAAAGCATCTTGATTTATGAAAGAAAAAATAGCTATCACTACACCCATAATACCTACCGCATCTGATAAGGTTTCCCTCTTCATACTTAATCACACCCAACTTTATTCACCCCTTACTTTTTATAATTGGTCTTGATATTTATATATTTTTTTATATTTTTAAAAATAGTTATTTCCCCCAAAAATATAACCTAACGACCTTGGGCTCTTGATTTACATCTTTAGTATTAGCAATAAATATAGTATCAGTATAAACTGTTTTATCCTCAAGTTTCTCAGAAATCCTAGTGCAACTTAATGATTCACTGCAAACTTCACAAGCATAATCATAACCATTAATCCTAGTATTCATCAAATCATTAAAACCAGTACCTAAACCACATTTACTAAAAACATTTTTACATTCACAACTTTCAGGATTGCTTACTCCAACACCACAATTACTAACATCACTTTTCAAAATACAATCTCTTAAATTGCCATATTTACCATCAAAAGACATCTGACTTAAGATAGAATCCATAGAATCCTTTACTTGCAAAGGAACATCTAATTCATCACCTACATCTCTATAATTAATATAAAGTATAAACCCCAATAATAATACTATTGCAATTACAGCTTCAATTATTCTCAAAAATCCTTTTTTATTCATTCACCACACCCCAAAATAGATAACAATAGGGGTTACTTCCCCGTATTTATCAATTAAATTAGTTCTAAAAGTTTTTACATATACATTATCTCTTTCTTCTGGTTTTTTTGTTTCATAATTAAATTCTAAAATACCTTTATCATCGGCCCTTATAAAAAAATCTTTATTTTCAGGAAAGTTCCATTTAGTTTTAATATTTGATTTTTTATATTCAGAATTTCTGCTTACTTTTCCTTCAGTTTCAGATAGAAAATTTTTAAAATTTAGATTATCAGTGTCTAATCCATATAAATTATCTATTGCCCCAATTCTATAATTGCAAGAATCAATTATACAATCGCTAGTTGAGCTATCTTCAATACTAAAATCAACAGGATTACTCTGGGCATAAGTAAGATAATAAACAAAAGCATTATTGGTACTAGCACTAGTTATATGGCAATTATAGTTACTGCATCCCCCGCCAGATGGAGCTTCACTACTACTTACACAAGTTATTCCATTCCAATTAGGATCTTTAGTAATGCCAAGGTCTATTATATCCTTACTAACATCTTTAACTATCAATTGTGTTTGTGTCAAACTCCAACCCATACCAACACCCAGATTTATTATGGGCTCAACAGGTCTACGCTCAACACCTTCACCAACATCATAACTCTCACATATTCCAATAGCTAGAGGCACTTTTTTAACATTCAAAAAAAAGTCAGTTCTAAATTTTTCTTCTAGTAAGTTAAGCAAAAAACTTTCATTGCCTTCTTTTTGTATTCCTGGTTTTAATAATAAAAAGATAGTTATTAATGCAACTAAGAAAATGCCCATACTTACCATCCAATCAACATGCTCACTTCCTTTTTTGTTCATTAAAATCCACCTTTAACAGTAAATATTATCAGTGCAGCACTAGTCATTAAGATTAAAGAATGTATTAGCCCTTGTTTTAAAGTTCCTTCTGAAAATTTTCCTATCATAATGCCCGCAAAAAAACCCTGTATCAACAGCATTGAAAAAAAGATGAAATCCAGATTAACTTTCTCCCCAACACCAACCACGGGACTTTGGGTAAATCCGCTTATAGCAGAGGGCAAAGCCTCAGTACCACCAATAGTGGATATTCTAGGAAACAACCATATCTGTAACACTAACATTATCCCGATAAAAACAAAAAATACAATATATCCTTGGACAATTTGAGAAAAAACACTGCTTCTCCTTTCTTCTCTCATTTTCTTTATATTAACAACAGAAGTTGCAACTGATTCAAGTATATCAGCAATATCGCCACCAGATTCATCTGCCTCTATTATTATAGAAACAGATCTTTTTATAACTTTATTCCCAGTATCATTGGCGAAAGTAACTAGGGCTTTATGTATTGGTATGCCCCATTCAATCTGTCTTCCTAATTTTACAGTATATTTAGACAAGGCACCATAATCTTCATTAGCAGTATTTATCACGCTTTTAGGAATACTAACCCCAGACCGTACATTACTGACTAGATTTCTGATAAATTCCAAAAACTGCAATTCTATTTCTTTTTGCCTCTTATTTTCTTTAAACAAATCTACCCAGAATTGGCTCCAACTAATAGTTAAAGCTAATATTATTAGAGAAAAAAACCATCTTTTGGTTTCTAGAATAAAATAAAGATACCCATCCAACAGTAATATTGCTACTCCTATTAAGATTCCAATAAAATATTTTTTCTTAAATTCCCAATACATTTCTTTCCTCCTTCTTTATATTTTTCCGCTAACGCTTTTTATAAAAGGGTTAGTTGATAAGTATACAATTCTTATACCTCTGGTTGCACCAAATTTAAAAATATTATAAAAACTATATTCAAAAAAGGCAATACAATAAACGTCCCCACCATAGCTAAAAACTTAACATCAAATCCAGCAATTCTACCACCTAGCATATTAATAATTGCCAAAGTAACTGCAAATAATAACGGAGCAGCAATTAATATTCCAATATAAATGTCAGAATAAGTGGCTAAAACCTCTGTGTATTTTTTTCTCTCAAGCTTATAAGTCGTTAGTGCATCATTAGCCTTGCTGCCTAGATACTGTTTTAAATCACCACCAGTCTCAATAGTTGATACTAATCCAGTTAGCAATTCCCTAAATTCTGGACTAGGAGTAATATTGGCAACAACTCTTAAGGCAGTAGTTAAGTCATAGCCAAAGAGATTAACATAATTCACGATTTTTCTTATTTCTCCTTCTAATCCTTTATATTCTCCGGTATTTAATACCAAATTAAAAATAGAAATAGGCTGTGCTCCACTTCCAGCAACAGCCGCCATATGTATAATCACAAAGGGCAAATCGGTTTTTATTGCCCTCCTCCTGTTTCTTATTAGCATATTTGGATAAAAATACATAATAATTAAGCCAACAATTCCAGCTAAAAAGGCCAAACTAACAGACCTTAATAGAATGTTTATTACATCAAAATCCATAATGAAGAATATTAAAAGGGTGATTAATAAAACAGAAAAAAAAGTGATAAAACCAGTAAATAATATCATGCTGGTATAAGTTCTGCTTAATATTTTTATATCAGACATCTTTAATGCTTCATTTAAATTCTTAAAAAAATTAGGATAAGCCTTAACTAAATAATTTGAAACTCCTTCAAAAAAAGAATTAGAAACCTTTCCGTATCTAGTAGATTTATATGTTGTATATTCTATATCTTTTACCCCACCTTTAACTCTGTCTTTTTCCTTAATTAACCTTTTCAAGTCAGATTTATCAATATTAAAATTTTTCAAGTCATCTAACGTTATCTCTTTATTTTCCCTATTAGCTTTACTTTTAAAAACAGGCATATTAACTAATTCCAAATTTTTTTAAAATCATATCGGGCGTTTTATAATAAGCAGTTATTACATTATGTACTTCTTTAAATCCAGTTATCCCGGCTTTATACATCCTCATTAACAATAATGTTCTTTTCCTAAATTCATCCATTAATTTTTCCCTGCTGATTCCGTAGTGCGTTGTTATTTTATCAAAGGCTCTACTGTCCATCTTCAAATAAGATTTTCCATGGGATTTAAAGTAAAACTTATCACTTTTTGGATCCCAAATAAAAGGCTCATTTATGGTTTCTTCACCGGCTTTATCCCCAATTTTTACAATTTCTATAATTTTTTTCACTTTTCTTGTTTCTTTTCCTTCTTGTTTAATATTTGCCATAATACAAACAACATCCAAGCTATTTACTAAAGTGGGACTCAAATTAATAGGTGGTGATTCTAATCTTCTTATCATAGTATGCAAATCCTCGGCATGCATAGTTCCCATACTAGGATGACCTGAATTATGCAATAACACACCGCCAAAACCACCAATAAAGTTCTGGGTTCCTGGAACACATAAATCATAAACAGGTTCTGGTTTTTTTAATATTTTTTTATTAATTTTAAGCACAATATCTAAATAAAGATCATTAACGTAATTGCTACTTTTTGGTTTACCAATCTTTTTCATAATAATTCTTTTACCTATTATTTTAACATTTTCCAAAAAAACATCTTTCTCCCATTTAGAGAAAAACAAAACTTCATAATCTATTTTCTTCCTACCTTTTCTTTTTCTTTTACCTATCCTAGCAACTATACCATAAACAAGTAATAACTGAGCAACATCATTAGCTAATTCCTTGGATATGGTATAATAACCAACATCTTTGGTCAAACTGCCATCACCAGTATATAACCCAGATAACAAAGCACTTATTTTTTCTTTTGATAAACCAAAAACAAAATCTGGAATATGTTTATTCTCTTTTTTACCAAAATGCCTTTTCAAAAATTCAAATAAAACTCTATGATTAACTGAAAGTTCTATACTCTTTCCAAAACCATAAGTTATTCTTTCTTTAGCATCGCTGCCAGTAACTTTCCTTATGCAATGTCTCATATCGTCTAAAATTTCTTTATTTAGATTATAAAATTCTATTTTAGAGTTATTCTCCCCGTCATCCAAAGAACCTTCAGAAACATAATACCCGCACAACCTCAATAATTCGGGAGTTAATTTTAAATTCCCCATGAAACCCTTACTTCTGTTATCATACTTAAAAATTAGATCATCTTTATTATATTTAAGTCCTGCTTCTTTCATTAACCTAACAAACTTCTCTGCTCTCAAAGAAGAGGGTTTACTTCTTTTAAAATTGGAATAATAATCAGTTATGGAACAAACTCCACAAATTTTACTTGCCTTGTAATAACCTAATTTATGAGAAGCTTCTTTAACATGATCAGGAGCAAATACTCTAATATCACTTAGATATTCCATAATGTCTATTTCATCAAAATCACAATATCCGCAAGGTATTTTGCTTGGTATTAACACTCTATCGCCTTTTTTTATTTTTTCAGCCTCAATAGGGATTATTCCATTATCATAATTAAACAATGAATGATTCTTGCTAATAGTAATTTTTCTGCCTTTTTTAGTAATTATTTCATATAAAACTTTTTGTCCTGAATGCCTTATCATAAATTTAACAGGCATTATTTTTACATTACCTAATTCATCATAAGTTATTACTTTATATTTTATATCCTTTTTCATATCTTTAATAGAAATTCTTTTGGGATGCTCATCATTTAACACCATAATCTTTTCATCTCCTCTAATAGAACTCATCCCCTGGAATAATACATAAGCTTCTGCTCCACGGATTTCTCCAACAACAACATAATCAGGTCTTTGCCTAAAACTCTCTTTCAGTAAATCAAATAAAGTAACTTCCCCTTGCTTTGTTCCAACCAAACTAGTTATTCCAACGCCTTCTCTTGCTACACTAGGCAACCAATTTTCGTGCAGTAAATTTAATTCACGAGTATCTTCAATAGAAACAATCCTGGCCTGTGGAGGAACAAAAAAAGCAATTGAATTCAAAAAAGAAGTTTTACCAGTTCCAGTTCCACCAACAATTAAAACATTAGACTCATATTCTATTAATAACCATAAATAAGCCAAAACTTCAGGACTTACAGTTCTAAACTGCATTAATTTCACAGGACTCCAAGGATCAACTGTAAACTTTCTAATAGTAAATGTAGGGCCTTTACTAGTTATATCTTGAGTATATGTGGCATTCGCACGACTTCCATCGGGCAAAGCACCATCTAATAATGGGCTGGCATAACTTATGTATTTCCCACATTTCTGAGCTAATTTTTCAACAAGACTAGTTAATTTTGATACATCATTATACAAAACATTAGTTCTTATATTCCTATATTTTCTGTGAACTATATAAACTGAAGAATTCACACCATTACATTCAATATCTTCAATGAAATAATCCCTCATTATGGGTTCAATCTCATTCAATCCAACAAAATCCCTATAAATATAATACATTAATTTCAATAAAGTATTTTTATTTACCTTTATCCTATACTCATTTAACAAAACCTTAACATTCTCTTCTAAATATTTTATAATCACCTCAGAACTTTTTATTGCTATAAAGCTTATATTGATCAATTCTTCAATCCCTTTCTCTAAAATAGCTAAAACTCTCTGCTCATCAGAATTTAAAATAGGTTCTTCAACTTGATAAATTAATTCATGTCTTTTTTCATCCCAAAAAATATGCGCATATGCAAATGGTGCTATCAAAGGATACCTTATATTTAATTTAGTCTTGTCTTTAACTGTAGGTAATTCAAAAATTTGTTGCTTAAGATTTATTTTAAACTCTGTTTGTGCTTTTTGTTCTGGTATTGTTTTTTCCGTTAACGCTTTTGTGTTAGCAAAAGAGTTAGTTTTTGCCTCTTTTTTTCTAAATAACATAAAACCACCTATTTTATAAAAAATACCATTCACACTTAATATATTTATGTTTTAACTTAGAAGTGAATTCTAAATTACTTTAATTTTAATATTCACGGGAAGTTGACCAACACCACCAGTATCTGATTCACCAATACCTTCATTTGATATTATTAGTCCAAACTTTCCAGTTAGTTTACTACTTTCTCCTTCTGAAATCAATCTAATATGTCTATCAGAATAATCTGAACTTATTTTAATAATAAAATAATCCACCAATAATTTATCGCTATGCTCAATAATATCTAAATTTTTTTCCCTTATAATTATTGCTTTTCCATCTGTAGGAAGATTGGTAGGAGAAATTTCCTGAATTTTTGCTTTTGTCTGCATTTGCCAGTAAATTTGATTTTTATCTCCTGTCAAAATAGTTAATTCTCCTTTTTTAATTATTACCGGGTTTAATGCCCTTCTGCTACCGGGACCATCAGAAACTACAGTATTAATTGCTTCATCAATAGAATGCATAACTTCTTTGCTCTGTACAAAAGTATTTCTATCTCTCATATCATTTATTAAAGGAACACCAGCAGTAACAATTAAAGTCAAAGTTATAACTCCTATCGCTATATAAATTACAGTTGCTATCCAAATATCACCTTTTTTCATCTTGCCTCTTTTTATTAATTGAATGTTTTATATAACTTGAAAAAAGTTTATATACTTTCCTACCCTATATTCTTTATGGAAAAATCACTACTTATAAAATTTTTAGGAGAAAATCCAATATTCAGAATTATAGATTCTTTAATTGAAAGTAAGGGCATAGATGTAACTAAAAAACAGATCATAGAATTATCAGGTATTTCAAAATCTGCTTTTTTTAAATATTGGAAACAAATTGAAGAACAAGAAATTGTACAGATTACAAGAAAATTTGGAAAAACAAAACTTTTTATTTTAAATTCTAAAAACCCAATAGTTAAAAAATTACTTGAACTAGAAAGCACATTAATTGAAAAAACATTGAATAAACACAAATTAATTGAAATATCAGCTTAGATTTTTAGATAAACACAATTATTCACAATTTTTTATTTCATACATCTAATCTTCCAATTAAGAACAAATACTAAAATTATCTCAAAAATTAAAAAAAATATTAAACAGTTGGTTCTGCAGTTACTTGACAATTTGGAACATTTACTAAATTGTAATCCTGGACATTTTGTGTACATAACACCGGATCTTTGTCATCAGTTCCAGCTATTTTAGCAATTGCATCTATTTTGATGGGATTATTAATTGCTAAGGTATTAATTAATGCAGGAGTGCTAGTGCTAATAAAAGTCTTAACACCAAACGATCCTAATGGACTAGTAGAGAGATCTAGTTTATCTGCTTTAACATCTCCCTCGTCGCCAGGACTTGCTCTTAAAGTAAGCTCAATAATATCTAAATTACCATTATTTTCAACAGTTACGCTTTTAATATGTCCTTGATTGGCCCCATCACAAAGCACTCTTGATATGCTAAATTTCAATTCTGTAACACATTTCAAAGTAACATCTGTAGTCTGAGTAGTTCTTTTAGTCATACTATCAACAAAACTGCCACCCCAAGTTATTATCACAGCAGCTAAAGCCACAGTAAAACCAATAAGCAATACAGTGGCAATTAAAGGAGTTATACCCTTTTCGTCAAAGTTTTTCTTTGAAAAAGGTTGTTTTGATATCATAATTTCACCTCACACCCTAATAGTTTTACTAGCTCCAGAGCAAGGAACTAAAGGAGCACCTCTCCCTTCTGGCCTTAATGCAGGAATAATTTCAACTTCAGTAGTCTGTTTACATAATCTCCCGCCAACACCGGTAGTATCATTTTCCGTACATTCTTGATCACTTTTTACTAATGAATATGAACCGCCAGGCTCTATATTATCATATAGCTCAGATTTTCTAACATTCCCACCAAATACCTCTCTTATTATCAGATTAATTTTTATATTTCCTTTATTAATAATATTAATCACGCTTCCAGCAGTAACATCAATTTGAACTGCATCACACTCCAATTGTTTTCTGCTCAATTCAGCATTTTTTTCAACAGCTTGTTTCTGCACCTCTCTTGTCCATAAAAAAACAACAGTTATAACTATTAAAACAAAAAAAAGCAACAAAAGTGTAGCAATTAAAGGAGTTATACCTCTTTTTTTCATTTTAGCATTCTTCAATTGATTCAATTATCTTTTCACCTTCAGGACAAATTGTATTCATATCACCAAAAGCTATAAACGGCGTTAATATTATTTCTTTATTACTATCACAATTGTTGAGATTATTTAAACTTTGCTCTTCTCCAGGTTTTAAAGGATTATCCAAATCTATTTTACCGCTAATATCACTTCCATCATCCTTAGTGCATATATATCTTATTCCATTAATGCTAAAACTACCCCTGTTTACAGCCTTGATTTCTAAATTATTATTCCTAATGCACCCAAAACCACCGAGATGAACTTCAGCACATCTAGTTTCAATTTCAGATTCTTTTACAGTAGTTTCAACAACTCTTTTAGACTCACCTTTGGACCACATACCAACAACAATTGCCAAAGTGATACTTAATCCTATAATCAAGACATAGGATATTAATTCGGCAGCCCCCCTTTTATTCATTATCAACACACCCACCTTCCAACTTACAAAGATCATTCATCAAGCAATTTTCTTCATCTCTTAAATTACAGTCACAAATAGTTTTTGGGCTTAATGAAGGATCTACACAATATTGTCTTAATCCATCAACCCAATTTTCACCTTTTTCAAATTTATGATTAGTATACACTTTTCTCTCCTCTCCTTTTTTTTCCTCGCTTAAAATAACTATCTGTGGAACACCCTTAATAATACCACTAGTATATTTTATATTACTAACAACATAAGTAACATTATAAACATTATCATCTGTCGTTAAATCCAAAGTTTCAGAACACTTCTCTAAAATATCACCTAGTATACCCATAAAATCTTCTGAAAGGTCACCAAAAGTAGTACCTAAGTGTATTTCGCCTTTACAACCATCTATCTTTTTTTTATTATTTTCATCAACCCAGACTAATATAGGCTGATCTAAATGATTTCCAATAATTACTCTTCTGTTATCCCTATGACTGTAATCAAAAAAATAGATAAATCCAAAGGCAGAATTTATGGTTTTGGAATATGAAGTAAATTTCCCGCTAAACTCATTAAAATTTTTTTGAACATCTAATTCACTATTTTTTAATAATTCCTGACTTAAAGAAGTAAGAAATTTAGCACTTTCCTTATCATAATTGTTGCTTATTTCAATAAAAAAATCACTAAAAACAGTGCCCTTTGCGGTATTTAAATTAATGGAAAGAAGATATATAACTAAACTAAAGATAAGTGCAGCTAAGATATAGATCTGACCTCTTTTATTCATGCATATTGATATTATCTCTTTAATATATATAGGTTTCTAATGAAATTTAAGGTTTAGTTTATAAGAGTTATCCAAAATACTCTTCTTTAGAATATTCTTTAACTTTGCTTTCCCATCCTTTTTTAACTTTGTTTATAATTTTAGATATATCTTTTTTAAGTTCAAACCACCTTTTTACAGCATCATTAATGAATTCGGCATCTTTTTTTTCATCAAAATTCAGGTCTAATAAGCTATTTCTTCTTTCTAGATTCATAAGCTCTCTTAAAATAACAGCAACTTTCTTTTTTTCTTCTTCATCAAGAAAATTAGCTTCTTCTAAACTAATCGGACTGCCGGGATTTGGTTGTAAAAAACCCTGTAGATTATGTATAAACATAGACACCCTATCATTAATCCTTCTTCTAATAAATCTCAAGACATGTGATATCTCTACTAAACTAGTAAAATAAAGCAATTCAAATTCATTATCTAATTCTTTCCAACTAGGCAATTTGTACTTCTTAGACAAAACCGCATATTGATTCTTTATTTCCATTTTGATAATCCCCTTCGCGAGTTGATAAGGATGGAATCCTTATATTTATAAAACTAATGAAAAGCCAGGGGTGAGACTTGAACTCACTATCTCCGCCTTTTTGTTTTAAATACCAAGGCGGTACATTGACCAGTTATGCTACCCCGGCACAAAATCTGAAGAAATAATGCGATTAATAAAGATTATGAATGCGGGGAACAGGATTTGAACCTGCGCAGGCACTAAGCCACAGGATTTCTCAGCAAGACTTAAGTCCTGCCCGTGAAGTCCAACTTTTTCGTCAAAGTTTTTCTCTGAAAAAGGTTGTTTGACCAGACTCCGGCATCCCCGCATATAAATAAACAAACAAAAATCTACTTTATAAAATTTATCATAAAATTTATTAATCTCCAAAACTAATTATTTCAATAAAAAGAAGGTGATTTTATGAATATTGCTATTAATGGCTTCGGTAGGATAGGTAGATTAATTCTAAAAGTAGCCTTAGAAAACAATCTAAACATTGTAGCCGTAAATAGTACTTCTGATCCAAAGATTAAAGCATATTACTTAAAATATGATACTCTTTACGGAAAATATGATAGAGAAGTAAGTTATGGAAAAGATTACATAAAAATAAATAAAAGAAAGATAAAATCATTAGTGGAAAGAGACATTACAAAACTCCCCTGGAAAAAGCTTAAAATTGATTATGTTATAGAATCAACAGGTATCTTTACAGATGCAGAATCATCAAAAAAACACATAGAAGCAGGGGCAAAAAAAGTCTTTATCACAGCACCGGCAAAAAATCAAGATATTACTATAATCCCAGGAGTGAATAATGAACTACTAAGAAAAGAACATAAAATAATTTCTGTTGGTTCTTGCACAACAAATTGTCTGGCTCAGATGGTTAAAGTTATAGATGATAAATTTGGAATAAGAAAAGGATTTGCAACAACAATCCATGCTTATACCTCAGATCAAAACCTAGTTGATGATTCACATCCAAAATTACGACGAGGAAGATCAGCAGCATTAAACATAGTCCCGACAAATTCAGGAGCAGCACAAGCAGTTATAGAAGCAATGCCAAAAATGAAAAACAAACTAGATACAATAGCTATACGTGTTCCAGTAGGCTGTGGTTCAATAACAGACTTAGTATGTGAACTTAAAAAGAAAGTCACTGTTACTCAAGTAAATAACTTATTTAAACTCGCTTCAAAAGGAAAAATGAAAAATATAATAGAGTATTCAGAAGAAGAACTTGTTTCTAGCGATATAATTGGAAATTCTCATTCAGTTATTATTGATGGATTAACAACTAGAACCAATGGAAACATAATAAAGGTTCTTGGTTGGTATGATAACGAGTATGGTTACAGTTGCAGGGTTATTGATGCATTGAAATTAGCTAATAAACTTAAGTAAAACAATGAAAACTATTGATGATTTTAATTTTAAAAATAAAAGAGTTCTCTTACGGGTTGATTTAAATTCCGAAGTTGTTAATAAAAAACCATTATTAAATGAACGCATAATAGAACACTCAAAAACAATAAAAGAACTTAAAAGAAAAAAAGCAAAAATAGTTATCCTGGCTCATCAATCTCGTCCTAATTCTTCAGATTTCACAAGTTTAAAGCAACATTCAAAATTATTAAACAAATATGTAAAAGTAAAATTCATTAATTCAATAATAGATAAAAAAGCAATAAAAAAAATTAAATCACTAAAACCATCAGAAGCTTTACTATTGGAAAATATAAGATTTTTAAAAGAAGAATTTACTCCTTCAACGAATAATAAGTTAGTAAAGATCTTATCGCCTTTATTTGATATTTACGTAAATGATGCTTTCTCAGTTTCTCATAGAGCCCAAACATCTATCGTAAGTTTTCCTAAAATTTTGCCTCATTGTATTGGTAGAGTGATGGAAAAAGAAATCCACGCAATAAAAAAAATATCCTCTAAAAACACATTATACATCTTAGCAGGAGCAAAACCAGAAGAGAATATTTTACTAATGAATAAAAAAAATATAATAACCAGTGGTTTATTTGGTCAACTATGCTTGATAGCAAAAGGCTTTAATTTCGGAAAACAAAACAAATATCTAGAAGACAAATTATCTATTATAAAAGAATTAAAAAAGAAAATAAAATTACAAAAGACACCTATAGATTTTGCAGTTGAAATTAATCATAAAAGAAAAGAACTAAGATTAAAGGATTTCCCATCAAATTACTTAATATATGATATAGGAAGGCAAACAATAAAACAATATGTTAATGAAATAAAAAAAGCAAAATCAATTTTTATGAAGGGAACAGCAGGAGATTGCTCAAAAAAACAATTCTGTAAGGGCACATATGAAATATTAAAAGCAATTGAAAAATCTAAAGCTTTCTCATTAATTGGTGGAGGTAGTTTAAGTGAAGCTACTCGAGAGTTAAGGATAAATAAGAAAAACCTAGGCTACATTAGTTTAAGTGGCGGCGCTTTAATAGAGTATATATCAAGAAAAAAACTTCCTGGATTAGAGGTGTTAAAATAAATGTTTGATATAGCAATCTTCGGTTCTAATGTAATTGACCTATTTGTAAATACAAATTTGCATGAAAAAGGAAAAAAGATGTATTATGAGATAGGTTCTAAATTGTTAATTAAAGACTTAAAAGAAGACCTTGGTGGTGGCGGAACTAATACCGCCGTTGCCTTTTCAAGATTAGGATTAAAAACAGCATATATTGGAAAAACAGGAAAAGATTCTAACGGAGACAAAATTTTAAAGTTATTAAAAAAAGAAAAAGTTTCTTTCATAGGAAAAAGAGATGGAAAAACAGGTTTATCAATAATTTTAGATAGTAAAGAGCACGATAGAACAATTTTAACATATAAAGGAGTTAATAATGATTTAAAATTCAATGAAATTCAAATTCCCCAAACAAAATGGCTTTATTACTCTTCTTTATTGGAGGAAAGTTTCAAGACACAATTAAAATTAGCCAAATTATTAACAAAAAAAGGAGCAAAATTAGCATTAAACCCTAGCAATTATCAAATAAAACAAAATCCAAAAAAACTGTATCCATTATTAAAATTAACAACAATTTTAATTTTAAACAAAGAAGAAGCACGATTATTAACTAAAAATAAAAATTTACTTAAAGGACTATATAAATTAGGACCAAAAATAGTTTGTATCACAAACAGAGATAAACCAACAATTTGTTACGACGGAAAAAGATTCTATTCTATAAAGCCACATAAGAATATAAAAGTTGTCGAAAGAACCGGAGCAGGAGATGCATTTGCATCTGGTTTCGTAGCTGGTTTTATTAGAACAAGTAATATAAAAAAATCTTTAGAGATAGGGTTAAAAAACTCAGAATCTGTAATAAGATATTTTGGAGCAAAAAATAAATTATTATATTGGAGGGAAGTTGCATGAAATGGAAAAAATTTTTTAAACCAAGATGGTGGATTAGTATAAGTTTAATAGTTCTAACATTTATTGAACTAAGTCTTGCAAAGAATATTCTCAGTAAAGTAGGAAGCAGGCCAACAAACATTGAAGGAATTATTATTGTTGCCATATTTTTAGTTCCTTTAATCTGGCTATATCTGTTAATATCGTTAATTATGTATTTGATCAAAAGAAAAAAATGAAAATTAAAAGATTCGCGGCTAAGATGGATTTATTGGGGGTTTTAGCTTTTTTATATGTGATAATATACTCAATATTTGCTTTGTATAAAGAAACAAGCATGATAAGCTGGATTCTGTTGCTAGTTGGGATAGGAGGATTTCTAGTAGACTCATTTGTAGTTATAAACACAATGCTAGGAAAAAATAGATGAAATCAAGTAAAATATTAAAAAAAAGAGTATTGTTCCTTGCATATGATCAAGGACTAGAGCACGGTCCTACTGATTTTAATGATAAAAACGTTGATCCAAACTACGTCTTAAACATAGCAGATAAAGGAAACTACTCGGGAGTTATATTTCAAAAAGGCATAGCTGAAAAATATTATAATAAAAAGAAAAATAAAACCCCCTTAATTATAAAATTAAATGGAAAAACAAACCTAATCAAAGGAGATCCAATTTCTCCTCAACTATGCACAGTAAAAGAAGCAATTTCTCTTGGAGCTAAAGCCGTTGGTTACACAATTTATCCGGGAAGTATTCACGAAGCAAAAATGTTTAAAGAATTTGAAAAAATAGAACGAGAAGCTCATGAAAACAATCTTCCAGTAATAGCTTGGATGTATCCTCGTGGTAGTTCAATTAAAAATGAATTAGACAAAGATATCCTAGCTTATTCAGCACGTATTGGTTTGGAGTTGGGAGCAGACATAATAAAAATAAAATATAATAATAATCCTAAAGACCTAAAATGGATTATTAAATGTGCAGGTAAAACTAAAGTTGTAATTTCTGGTGGCACTAAAACAAATCCAGAACTATTATTACAACAAACCAAAGACATAATGAATTCAGGAGCAATAGGTTTGGCAATTGGAAGAAATGTTTGGCAGTATAAAGAACCATTAAAGATAACTAAAGCTTTAAAATCAATAATTTTCAAAAACAAGTCTGTAAATGAAGCTCTAAAATATTTAAAATAATAGCAACGTTTAAATAATAAATTATTCTAATTTTAACTATAAAAAGAGAGTGAATATGTTAATCATAAACTTCAAGACTTACAAACAGGGAGAGTCCGTAATTAAATTAGCAAAATTAATAAAAAAAATAAATAAAAATATTATTATAGCCTTACAAGCAACAGATATCTACAGAGTAAAAAAAGAAACAAACCTACAGATTTATTCTCAGCATGTTGATCATTTTGAACCAGGAAGAAACACGGGATTTATCTTACCAGAAGCAATAAAATCATCAGGCGCCACAGGAACTTTTCTAAATCATTCAGAACACAAATTAACTTTTAATATTCTAAAACAAACAATCAAAAGATGCAAAAAATTAAATCTTAAAACAATAGTTTTCGCTAAAGACCTAGAAGAAGCTAAAAAAATATCAAAACTTAAACCAAATTTCATAGCTTTAGAACCACCAGAGTTAATAGCAGGTAAAATTTCTGTTTCACAATCAAACCCAGATTTAATAAAAAGAGCAATTCAAGAAATAAAAAGAAACATTTTAGTCGGAGCAGGCGTTAATAACAAAAAAGATGTTCAAATTGCAAAAAAACTAGGAGCAAAAGGTATTTTAGTATCATCAGCAGTATTAAAATCAAGTAATCCTAAAAAAATAATCAGAGAACTACTATGAAAATCGCATTTTTTGAAATAGAAAACTGGGAAAAAGAATTTATAAAAAAAGAATTAAAAAATCATAAATTAACCTTCTTTAACGACCCAATAACAAAAAATAAAGCTAAAAAAATAAAAGACTTTGATGTTATAGCAATATTCATTTACTCAAATATAACTAAAGATATCTTAAATCTCTTGCCAAAATTAAAGCTGATAGCAACCATGTCAACAGGCATTGATCACATTGATATTGAGGAATGCAATAAAAGAAAAATAAAAGTAAAAAATGTCCCTTTCTACGGAGAAAATACTGTAGCAGAACACACCTTTGGATTAATTTTAGCATTATCTAGAAAAATATGTGAGTCCCATGATAGAACAAGGAAAGATAATTTCTCATTAACAGGATTGGAAGGTTTTGATTTAAAAGATAAAACAATAGGAATAATTGGTGTAGGCCATATAGGATCACATGTAGCAAGAATAGCTAAAGGATTTGAAATGAACATTTTAGGAATAAGTCATGATAGAGATTTAAAATTAGTTAAAGAAACCGGAATAGAATACACAGATCTTAACAATCTACTAAGGAAATCAAATATAATAACCCTGCATGTCCCTTATACAAAAGAAACGCACCATATGATTAATAAAAAAAATATAAAATTATTTAAAAAAAATTCATTATTAATAAATACTGCCCGGGGTGGTTTAATAGATACAGAGGCAATTCTTTATGGATTAAAAAATAATATTTTATTAGGTGTTGGTTTAGATGTTTTAGAGGGAGAATGTTTTATTAAAGAGGAAAAGCAATTATTAACAAAGCATTTTCTTAAAGAATGTGATTTGAAAACACTATTAGAAAATCATATGCTCTTAAATCAAAAAAATGTAATAATAACCCCACATAGCGCCTTTTACAGCAAAGAAGCCCTATTAAGAATAATACAAACAACAATATATAATATTAAAAATTTCAAATAATAATGACAAAAGCACTAATCATTGTAGCTCACCCAGATGATGAAACAATCTGGATGGGTGGTTTTATTTTAAGAAATAAAAATTATGACTGGACTATCTTATCATTGTGCAGGAAACACGATAAAGATAGGTCTCCTAAATTTAAAAAAGTCTGCGACTTCTATAATTCAAAATCCTTTATGGATAATTTAAACGATACAAACAATAAACCAGTTAACATTGAAAGAATAATAATAAAAATTAAAAAACATATTGAAAATAATTATGATTTAGTTTTCACTCACAACTCAAACGGCGAGTACGGTCATATAAGACACAAAGAAGTTCATCAAGCCGTTATGAAAATGATCAATCGAAAGTTACTTAAAGCTGGTAAATTATTATTTTTCTCATACTTCAACGCTAAATTTAATAAAAAAATAAAATTAACTAAAGAAGAACTAGAAACTAAGAAGAAAATTATAACAAAAATGTATGGTTTTCAAAAAAATAGTTTTGAAGAAGAAAACTGCAGACAAGTTGAAACTTTCATGGAAGTGAAATTTTGAAGGCAATAATACAATATACACATCCAGTTCAACCAGATGGTTTAAGCATTCAGGGACATTTTCTTTATAAAGGCATGTCAGAGAATGGAGATCAAGTAGCTCCATGCGACAAGCAAGGCGGCCATCAAAAAGAATGGATATATAATTATTTAAAACCGCAAGTTTCTATTGGTATAGGGGTCTGGAATGAGACTCCGAATTTAATCCACGAACCACAAAAACATAACATTACTCCTGTTCCATGGTTCGTAGCAGACGGATGGATTGCAAATTATCATGATACATTAAATAAATTACCGTTAATACTAACAACAAGCGAATGGGTAAAAGAGGTATATGTTCGTGATGGCGTTTCTGGAAAAAATATTCACCCAACATATATTGGCATTGATACAGATGAAACAAAACCAATTCCCAGAACAGATCCTAAAGTAAAAAAAATAAGGGAAATGTTCGGAATAAAGGAAGATGAAGTTCTTCTTATGACTGTTGGTGGAGATGTTACTTCTAAGGGAGCCCAAGAAATGATTCGCGCTCTTCATAAGATAAATGGTGAATTCAAAAATTGGAAATATTTATGCAAGGCCTGGCCAAGTGAATCAGCCAAAGATCACCATAGAGAAGAAATGCAGTTAATGAAAGAACTTAATTTAGATGAAAAAAAGATTATGTTTATTGACGGTTGCTTCTCTAATGAATTCATGACCTATTTATTGAATGCGTGCGATATTTATGCTGCTCCATCAAGACTGGAAGGTTTTGGCATGATCCAAGTCGAAGCTCAAGCATGCGGCAAACCCGTTATTTCAATAAATAAAATGGGACCAAAAGAAACAATAGTACACAAAAAAACAGGGTTTTTAGCAGATGTTGCTGAAACAATAGATTTAGAGCAAGAGTGGGCAACCAGATCAATGGGATTTAAAGAAAGATTTTTAATGAAGTTTGATGAACCAAAAACACTGGGTTACAGAGCAGATGTAGATCAGCTAGCAGAATACACTTTAAAATTAATGCAAGATAAAGACTTAAGAGAAAAAATGGGAAAAGAAGCAAGAAAACACACAGTTAAAAATTTCCATTACACCCACACTTCAAAAATAGTCTCAGACTTAATAAAGAAAAAGTTAAATTTAGAATAAAAAAGAAAAAACTGGAAAGCTAAGTTTGTTTTGGATATTTAAAAAAAAGAAAAAATAAGAAAAACCAAAATATTTTTAGTTTTCTCTTTCTGCCGGCATAGTTGCTTGGTTTTCATAAGCTTTAAGACATTTTTCTAACTGTGCATTGCTTACTCGCCCAAACTCTTCTCTAATGAATTGATTATCTCTATATCTAACATAGTCATCTGTTACAACTTTAGTGACTACATTTCCTCTACCATAATCTTTCTCAAATATGGGATCAAAAGATAATTTAGCACCTTCTTTTAAAACTATATTGCCAAATCCAAGGTTATCCAAAATTTTTCTTTCTTCATCTGTAGATAGTATTCTGTCCTTCCCAGCAGCAGCACTATATACTCTATTTATTAATTGTGTAGTGTAATCCATTTTAGAGTGACATTCAGCAAAATGTCTGTCAAGACCCCTATAACCAGCAACACCAGCAATTCCTAAAGCTGCTCCTAAGGCAACCCTCATAAGCCATCTTTTTGGGTTTATTTCAAAATTTATTTTCATTTTCATTTCTCCTCTTTTTTTGTTTAAGGTTGGGAAAGATAACCAACTCATTTTAATTATATTTACTATATAGTAGTAATAGTAGTATATATTAAACTTTCTTCATATTTTTCCATCAAAACACAAGATTTATATATTAATATTGTATATAAAAGTGATATATGATAAATTTAGACTTAAAAGACAAAAAAATACTATATCAATTAGACTTAAATTCAAGACAATCTAATTCAGAAATAGCAAAGAAAGTTCAGCTAAGTAAAGATATAGTAAACTATAGAATAAAAAAATTAGAAAGCGAAGGTTTCATAAGTGGCTATTACACCATAATTAATTTTTACCAATTAGGTTATATTAGCATAAGAGTTTACATAAAACTGGTAAATACGCCAGTAGATAAAGAAAATGAAATTCTAGATTTTCTTATTAATAATAAAAACACCTTTTTCGTAGTTAAAATAGATGGTAATTTTGATATTGGATTTGGAACATATGTCAAAGATATCTATCAATTTGAGGAATTTTATCAGGATTTCAAGAAAAATTTCAAAAAATACATAGGAAAAGAGCAAATATCAATTTTCACAAAAGTATATCACTTCCACAGGCCATATATAATAGATAAGGAATTTGATGATACCAAACCAGAATACCTAGGTGGAAAACTAACAAGCAAATATGATAAATTAGATATAGAAATCCTAAAGCTTTTAGCAAACAATTCAAGAATTCCGATAACAGAAATCTCATCAAAATTAAAAATTCCCGTAATGACCGCTTCTTTTAGAATAAAGCAATTAGAAAAAAAAGAAATAATCCAGGGATACAGGTTTGTTTTTGATTTCAAGAAATTTAATTATGAATATTATAAAGTTGATATTGTATTAGATAACACATTAAGACTTAAAGAATTAATAAATTACATTCATTCTAATCCAAATACGACTTATATAGACCAAACAATTGCTGGCTCTGATTTTGAATTTGAGTTAGAAGTAAAAAGCAAAGAGCATTTATTAACCATTATAGATGAATTAAGAATAAAATTCCCAGAAATCAGGGAGTTAAGTTATTTTACAATCAGAAAATATAAAAAACTGCTTTATTTTCCTGAAATTTAGATTAAACATTTCTTTCTTTTTACGTTTTCATAGCCAATATATATACATTATCCAACCAACGCACTATCGCCACTATTTACACCATCACCAACCACAAGATTTATATATAAGATAATCTTACTAATAAGATATACTTATTAAGGAGGTAATAAAGATGGAAAAATTAGAAATAACAAGCATGAGTTCAAGAGGACAAGTAGTTATACCATTAGATATAAGAGAACAACTCAAATTAAAAGAGGGAGAAAAATTTGTTGTGGTAGGAGAAGAAGATACAATTATATTAAAAAAAGTAACTATGCCTTCCTTCAAAAATTTTGATAAATTACTTCAAAAAACTCAGCAGTTCGCCAAAGATAGGGATATAACCAAAGCCGATGTTGAAAGTGCGATCAAAAGAGCTAGAAGATGAAGATAGTCCTTGATACAAATATATTTATCTCAGGCATTTTCTGGAGAGGTAGCTCTAATAAAGTTATAACCAATTGGAAAGAAGGAAGATTTACACTAGTCATTTCCTTACAAATAATTTCAGAAATAATAAAAGTTCTAAAGGATTTTAAAATCAAGCTTTCAGATGACATGATTAAAGAGTGGATAGATTTAATTGTGAGAAATTCAGTAATTATAGAACCAAGAGAAAGCATCAAGATTATTAAAGAAGACCCAAAGGATAATATTTTCATTGAAACTGCTGTTGCTGGAAACGTAGATTATGTAATATCGCAAGACAATCATTTATTAAAACTAAAAGAGTTTAGAGGAATTAAAATAATAACTCCAGAAGAATTCAATAAAATATGCAATTAAAATCAAATCCATCAAGCATTCATGAAGACTTAACACGCATCAAATCAAACATTTCTTTCTTTTTACGCTTTCATAAGCTAAGATATAAACACCAGCATCCCAAGCATGTTCTTCTCCGCCACCAGGTTTTCCAGTTCTGCCATCCATCCATTCACTAAAATTACCTTTATTATTTCCTTCAGCCAGTCTAATTAATTCTTCTTTAGCTTCTTTAAATCTCTTCATTTTAACTAAAGCACAAATATAAAATCCACCAATAAAAGGCCAAACACCACCATTTAAATATTTATAAGGAAAACTACCAGAGGTTTCATAATAGTCTTGCCAATATTTATTTCTTTTAGTAATAGGAGGATCAATTGCTCTAACAGGAAAAGGTTTGTTTATTTTTTTATTTTCAATGTAATTCAATATTTTATTAGCATTTTCTTTATTACATAACTCAAAAATAACAGCCAATAAATTCCCTAGAGAATCAAACCAATCACCTTCCTCTTTTATTTTATCATGGTTCTTCCATCTGAAAGCAGAATAATATTTTCCATTGAACAATTTCCTCTCTTTATGCTCATTAACGGTTTTTTTAACTTTATCAGCTAATTTCTTTTCATTCATTAAATTCAAAACTTTATAATACAACGCCTGTGTATTTATGGTATGCCCATATTTATGTGGAAAAGCATCCTGCCAATCAGTTGTCGGCTGTTGCTCGGGCAATAAATCTTCACCAGCATCCTGGTATTTAACCCATAATAACGCTTTTCTAATATTCTCCTTATATTTCTTCAATAAACTTTTATCTTTATATCTTAAATAATAAACATACTCTCCAATTATAAACCATAAACTAGAATCTATTGTAGCAAAACTAACTCCATTTTTAGTTTTACTATCTGAAAATATATCAACATTATTTGGAATCTGTCCTAATTCACTCTGATATTTAGCTAAAGTTTCCAAAGATTTTTTAAAAGTTTTTTTAAAAGTATCATTCTTAACTAAACTAGCACCTAAAAAAGAAATCATGCTGTCTCTCGCCCAAACAGAAGTATATCCTCCAACAGAAGCATATAATCCATTCTTAGTGCAACATCTTCTGATTACTTTAACTGCATTTCTATAAACTTCATCAATAAGCATTTTTACCTCTTTTCTTAAATACTTAATTATTATTTTATTTAAACCTTTTGAATATTACTTCAATATAGAATATAAAACAACATAAATTTCATTTAACTTATTTTTATTTATTTTACCTATCACCTTGATTATTAACCTTTTATCTATTTTCAAAATATTTTCTACTTTAATGACACAGGGTTTATCTAAATTGCCTTTTTCCAAATCCAAACTTGATAATTGTATGCTATATTTATCCCTATGTAAATTAGAAGTTACACCTAAAACAATAATGTCTTCAGAACTATTATTAAAATCATTATTGCTTATAACAACAACAGGTCTAACTTTTTTACCAGATTGATCAGAAAAAGGAAATGGTATTAATAATAAATCGCCTTGCTCTATCATTCTAGGTATTTACTCCAAACTTTGTCATCTTTTTTATTATTCCACAATTTTTCAAGAGATTTTTCTGCCAATGCCAACCATCCATCTTTCTCCTTTCTTCTAGTTTCTATTTTTTCATTAATTAATTGTCTTATAAATTCTGATTTTGAAGGGTAGTGCCTTTCCTTTACAAAACTATCTAATTCTTTTAACTGTTCTTTTGGAAGTTTAATTGTTATTGTTTCCATAGTAATCCATAGGGATTACCCATATTTAAATATTTCTATTACTAGCACCACATTCTATGTAATTAAAAAAACAATATTAATAATATCAATAAAATAAACATATTACCAAAATCAGCAATTGAAGTAGTTATTGGTATTAAAAAATTATTTGGATCTTCTCCTTTTTTATAAAAATATAATCCACCAATTATAGAAACTAAAAACAAGATTCCAACTAACAAAACAATATCAATCAATATCATAAGTATTATTTTTATTGCAATATTCATACTGGCATTATAGCCAACAAAGTTAGATATTGTCAAAGCAGCAATAGCACTAAAAACACCCATTATCAAAGCGATTATAAAAATCTGTTTTATTAATTCTTTTAATTCTCTATTTATAAATAAATTATTTTTTATTTTTCCTTCATGCAACATAGTTGAAAACCTAGAAGATATTATCGTTCCATAATCTCCAAACATATCATTTAAGGCGGGTAATAATATCACCAAAGGCATTAATAAGATAAAATAGTTCTTAACATTTTCAATAGCAAAACCACCCAAAGAACTTACAATAGAAGCAAAGAATAAGATCTTCACACTTTCTTTAATAATCGTTTTAAAAGCATTGCTTTTTTGACCATATTCTTTAACATAGAACAAAGTTTTCTTTGAGATTTTATGTTTTTTATGAATTTTATGAATTAATGGATGATATTTTTCTCTTTTTAAATTCTTTAATACATCTAAATGTTTTTTTATGTTTCTCATATTAGTAATAAAGCAATTAGTATTGACAAAATACTAGTTACATCCCCAGTTGAAGTAATAAACGGTCCCATTATGTCATTAGGATCAAACCCTTTTTTAAATAAGTAAAAAGTCGTAAACACTGTTAAAGGAATCTCTATCAAATTAGCAATAACTCCTGCAATAACTGCTAGTAAAATTATCGAACTAGTAAAACTACCAACAACAAAATAATTAAACAAAGCAGCAATTAGTCCTAAAACAAAGGAAACTAAGAAAGCAAGAAAAAAAGATGCAAAGACATTAGCCTTTATTAGTCTCGTATTTTTTTTATCAGTTCTTATTACTTTCAAAAATAATCCAGAACTTAATCTAGAAGCCAATGTTCCGCTTATGTTTCCCCTCATTTCTAAGAAACCAGGCAATAATATGAACATCCCAGGAATTAATAATATATTATTTTTATAAACAGCCAAGATCGTTCCAGCTATTAACCCACCTATTATGGAGGTTAACTGAGCAGAAAAAATCTCCCCAAACCTCTTATTAAAAACACCCATTTTTTATATATTTTTTTTATTTTATGATTATATATACTTTTCCATAAAAAGCAAATTATTTAAATAAAAATTAGTTCATATTATTCATGAAAGAGGTGAAACGCCCATGGGGTAAGTTTATTCAGTATGTATTAAATGAGAAATGTACAGTTAAGATAATTACTATTAACAAAAATCAAGTTCTAAGCAAACAAATTCATAAAAAAAGATCTGAGTTCTGGGTCATCTTAGATTCTGGAATTGTAGTAGAAATTAAAAACAAAAAATTCAAAACAAAACCAGGACAAGAAATTAATATCCCTAAAAATACCCCACATAGAGCTTATGCAACAAAAACAGCTCGTTTCTTAGAAATTTCTTTTGGTAATTTTGATGAGAAAGATGAAATTAGATTAGAGGACAAATATGGGCGAGTATAACATTGCGGTTGATTTTGGCGGAACTAACATAAGAGCGGCATTAGTTAAAAATTTAAAAATAATTAAAATAGTGAAAAAAGAAACACACACTTCTAAAGGAAAAAACTTTGTAATATCTCAATTAATTAAGGCAATAAAAGAAGCAAAAAACAGCAGGAATATTAACGGAATAGGCATTGGAAGTCCAGGTCCATTAAAAAATGGGATAATAAAAAACCCACCAAACCTACCATTAAAAAATGTAAATTTAAGAAAAATAATTCAAAAAAAATTCAAAGTTAAAACAGTTATAGAAAACGATGCAAAATGCGCAGCATTAGCAGAAGCAAAATTAGGAACTAAAAAGAAAAATTTTATTTTATTAACAATTGGTACAGGAATTGGTGGTGGAATAATAATAAACCATAAATTATACAAAGGAACAGGCTACGCAGGCGAGCTAGGCCATATGATAATTCAAGATCATAAAGACCTAGAGGATTTAGCCTCTGGAAAAGCTATAAAAAAGATAACAAAGAAATACTTACATCACCAAATAAAGGCTAAAGACCTAATAAAAATTAAATCTAAAAAAGCAAAATTTATCCTTAGTAATGAAATAAAATATTTAGGTATAGGTATTGCCAATTTAATAAATGTTTTTGATCCAGATATAGTAATATTAACAGGTGGAGTAAGAGAGATTGGAAATTCATTTTTAAAAAAAGTCAGAAAAGAAGTTCAAAAATACACAATAATTCCAAGAAAAGTTAATATTGAATGGTCTAAAATAAAAGAACCAGGAATTTTAGGAGCAGCTTTACTATTAAAATGATACTAAAAAGATATCCAAATAACCCAATCTTAAAACCAACTAGAAATAAATGGGAAAATAATGAAGTATTTAATCCTGGAATAGTTTTCTTTAAGGGAAAAGTTAACATGTTATATAGGGCAACATCAAAAGATGATAAAAATTATATCTCAAAACTTGGTTATGCGGTAAGTGAAGATGGATTTCATTTCAAAAGGAATAAAGAACCAATTTTAAAGCTTAGAAAACCATATGAAAAGTGGGGCATGGAAGATCCAAGGATAACAAGAATCGACGGAATTTGTTATATAACTTATGTAGTTCTAAAAAATCCGGCAAATTCTGGTTATGCTACCCCGCAAACAGCAGTAATGGCAACTAGGGATTTTAAAAAATTTAAAAGACTCGGAAAGATAACCTCTCCAGGAGCAGACGATAAAGATGTTGTTTTATTCCCAGAAAAAATAAAAAATAGATATCTTTTCCTACACCGCCCAAATTTATGGACAGGTGAAAAATATGAAACCTCTTTTCCAAGTATTTGGATCTCACACACGCACAAATTCAAAAAATTGTGGCATCCTGAACTATTAATGAAACCAAAATTTGCATGGGAAGAATTAAAAATTGGTTCTGGCCCACCACCAATAAAAACTAAAAAAGGTTGGCTATTAATTTATCATGGAGTAAGCAATCGCTTAAACTACAGAGTCACAGCAGCATTACTAAATTTGAATGATCCGAGAAAAGTAATAGCTAGATTAGATGAGCCTATTTTGAAACCTGAAAAAGATTATGAAATTAGAGGAGAGCAAGGCATAGTTTTTCCAACAGGGGCAATTTTAAGAGATGGTAAGTTAATAATATATTATGGTGCTGCAGACAAATATATATGCGCCGCATATTGCAACTTGGAAGAATTATTAGATTGTTTCAAGAAGAGATAGATTTATTAAATAAAAAAAAGTTCTTATAGAGTAGAGAGGATGATATTATGAGTTTAGATAATATTTTTAAAATAACTAAATCAAAGACAATTTGGTTTCTTGGAATATTTTTATATTTCTATTCTATTGATCTAACTATCGATTTTAAAGAATTATTTGGGTTTTTAATTAGAGCAACTATCGACTTGTCAACTTTAACCAAAATAAGTTACATACTAGACCCAATGTTGCAGGCATTTGATTTTTTATTAAATGTCTTAATTTTTTACATTTTAACTGGTATACTCATTTATATTTATGAAAATGGGTCGAAAAGATATCCAAAACTAAAAAGATTCTTTGAGTGGAGTAAAGCAAAATTAACTGTAATGGTAGTAATTTTTATTATTTATATAATATTTGGTCTATTGGGTGCAATTTTCTGGAATCAAACCATTGGTATAGTTTTTAATATACCTGCAACGATTTTATATTTAAATGACGTTCATATAATACACGCAATTTACGAAGGACTGAACCCACAAAGAAATATAATTTTACCTGTACTTTTTTGGTGGTATATCCTCGCTAGTATAATCCTATATATAAAAAGAAGGTGATATTTTGATTAAAATAGTAAAAGCTCCTGTAAGAATTGATTTTGCAGGCGGAACAACAGATATCTATCCTTTCACAAAACTAGGCGGAGCAGTTTTAAATGCAGCAATAAATCATTATATTGTAGGAAAACTAATAGCAACTAAAAAAAAAGTAAGCTTAGAATATAAAGCAAATATTCCAACAAATTCTGGATTAGGAACAAGCGGAGCAATGAACGTAGTATGGTTATCTTTAATAACAAACGAAAAAAATAAAATAAGATTAGCAGAAAAAGTCTACAAGTTAGAGCAATCACTAGGATTTACAGGAGGAAAACAAGATCAATACGCTGCAGCTTTAGGTGGCATAAATTTTCTAGAGTTTAAAAATGATAAAGTAAATATCACAAGATTAAACTTGAAAAAACAATTAATTAAAGAATTAGAATCTTCTTTAGTGTTATATTACACAGGAAAACCACATTTTTCAAGCTCAGTAAACAAGGCAATGATAACAAATTTCATTAAAGGAAAAAATATCAAGCACTTAATTAGAATAAGAAATATTGCAAAAGAGATGAAATCTTGTTTATTAAAAAAAGATCTAACAACTTTTGCAGATTTAATGAATGAAGAGTTAAAAGAAAGAACAAAATTACACAAAGAAGTCACGAACAAAAAGATTAATAAACTAATAGATATTGGATTTAATAATGGAGCAGTAGCTGCCAAGTTGTGCGGAGCAGGGGGCGGGGGTAGCATATTGTTTTTTTGCAATAACAAGAGAAAATTAATGAAGAAACTGAAATGTATTGATTTCAAATTTGATTTCAGTGGTTTACAATGGATTAGTCACAAATAAAAATGTTAATTAAAAAGAGGTTAAAATCAGTTCTTAAAAGAGGTTTTACTTAACATGAAGTATCCATTTCAAGTTTTATATTTTTCTAGTTATCCTCCAAGGGAATGTGGTATAGCTACATTTACAAGAGATTTAACAACAGCGATGGATAAAAGATTTAATCCTTCTTTAAAATCATCGGTCCTGGCAATAAATGATAATGGCAGCAGCATTTACAATTACGGAAAAGATGTTATTAATCAATTAGATGAATCTGATATGGAGCATTACATAGATAAGGCAAAAGAAATCAACCAAAATGAAAATATAAAATTAGTTTGCATACAGCACGAGTTCGGATTATTTGGTGGAGAATATGGAGATTATATAATCCCCTTCTTAGAGACACTAACTAAGCCCGTCGTAGTAAACTTCCATAGCGTTTTACCAAACCCAGATGAGCAGAGAAAAAAGGTTGTAAGGGCAATAGCAAAAAGATGCTCATCCATATTAGTTATGGTTGAAACTGGTAAAAGAATATTGCACGAACAATATGAGGTAGAAAAAGCAAAGATAAGAGTCATACCTCATGGAGTTCCAACTATAGAAAAAATATCCACCGATATAATAAAAGAGGAATTAGGATTAAAAAATAGAATAATTTTAAGCACCTTTGGTCTTTTAAGCAGAGGCAAAGGAATAGAATATGTAATAAGAGCATTGCCAGATATTGTTTCAAAATATCCTGATTTTCTCTATCTAATAATAGGAGAAACACACCCACAAGTGAGAAAACACGAGGGAGAAAGATATAGACTGAGATTGATAAGGCTGGTAAAAAAACTTGGTCTAAGAAATCACGTCAAGTTTTATAACAAATATTTGACTTTAAAAGAGATAATAAAATACTTGCAAGCTACAGATATTTATATTAATTCTACTTTAGATCCAGACCAAATAACTTCTGGAACAGTTTCTTATGCCTTAGGTGCAGGAAAAGCAATAATCTCAACCCCAAGTTTGTATTCTAAAGAAGTGTTATCAAATAGGCACGGTATTCTAGTTCCATTTAAAACACCAAAATCAATAACAGACGCCATATTAAACTTGTTATCTAATCCCGAACTTAAAAAAGAAATTGAAAATAACTCTTATTTATATGGCCAAAAGATGATATGGCCAAACGTAGCCAACTCATATTTAAAGGTATATAAAAATATAGTAGACATTAGCGAAAATGTTGGTCTGAAAAAACTGCCAAATATAAAGCTTGATCACTTAAAAAATTTAACAGATGACGTGGGAATAGTCCAACATTCTAAATTCTCAGTTAAAGATAGCTCAACAGGGTACACATTAGACGACAACTCAAGAGCCCTGATAGTTATTTCTAAATATAATGAGTTATTTAACGATAAGTTAAGCAAAGATTTAATTAATAAGTATTTAAGCTTAATTTATTTTACACAAAAAAGAAAAGGCACATTTCATAACTTAGTTTCCTATAGAAAGAAATTCCTAGACAGAAAAGGTAGTGAAGACAGCTTCGGAAGGGCAGTATGGGCTACAGGAACTTTAATAGCAAACAATAATATCTATGAAAATGTGAGGGCCTTAGCGAAAGAGATATTTAATAAGGCAAAAGACATCAAATTAAAAAGCCCAAGAAGCAAGGCTTTCTATATCTTAGGACTGTATGAATATTACAAGAAATATAAGGAAACTTGGATTTTAGAAAAGATAAAACAATTTGCAAATGATTTAATACAGTTGTATCAAGATGAAAGCTCAAAGGATTGGAACTGGTTTGAAAAAAGGATTACTTACTCTAATGGAAGACTGTGTGAGGCCTTGTTCTTAGCTTATGACTTATTAAAAGATAAAAAATATTTAAAAGTAGCCGAAGAAAGCCTAAATTTCCTAACAGAAATAGTAATTAAGGAGGATAGATTAATTCTGGTTGGACATAATGGTTGGTTTAATCAAAATGGAAAAAGAGCTTATTTTGATCAGCAGCCAGTAGATGCCAGTTCAATGGTAGATGTTTATTTAGTAGCTCATAAAATAACAAACAACAAAGAATATTATCATGATGCCCTGTTATCATTTAACTGGTTTTTGGGAAGAAATTTACTAAATAGACCAGTTTATGATGAAGTCACGGGTGGTTGCTTTGATGGTCTAGGAGAAGGATATATAAATCTGAACCAAGGAGCCGAAAGTACTTTAGCTTATCTAATGTCAAGGTTAAATTTAGAACTCTATAATAAAAGCAATTAATCAAATTTATTATTCTTCGTACTTTGGCATTTACTGCAATAATATTTCTTCCCTATTTTAGTTCCCTTTATCTTGCCCAAAAATGTGGTTTCTATTTTTTCTCCACAATTATCGCATTTCACCATTAATCATACTCCCAAATTAAACGCTTCTTAAAACTACCTCTTTTATTTGCTTTTTTAATTCTCATATCTTCAAGTTCTTTAATAAATTTTCCGTAAAATCCACTTATAGAGTAAACCACTTCAAGTATATCGACTAATTCTTCTATCTCACTACTTTTCTTAAACTCATCAACTTCTTCCTGAAGTTTTTTCAATAATTCATTTATATATTCCTCATCATTAGCTATATGTGTTTCTTTTAAGTTATAAATTCCTGGAATTTTATCACGAACAAGTTTTTGTTTCTGCATTTTAAACACCAAGTTATAAATTTGAGATTGCTTCCCTCAACCAACCTGGAATATTGATGCCTGACAATTCTTCTAATGACAACCATTTATAATCAATATGTTCCCCAGATAATTTAACTACATTCGAGGAAGATTCACACAAATATGTTTTCCCATCAATATGTAACCCCATCTTAGGTAAATTAACAGACCATTTATTCAATAGTCTTTTAACTCTTATTTCTAAACCAACTTCCTCTAAAACTTCCCTTCTTAATGCTTCTTCATCGCTCTCTTTTGTATCTTTTTTCCTGCCACCAGGAACTTCATATAGCCCACCTTCATATTTTTCTGCTTGCACCACCAAAACCCTATTCTGATAAAAGATTATTCCTTTAACCGCCTCAAAATGTTTTAAATCTACCATTTTAATTATTATAAATAACATATTTTAAAAATCTATCTTTTCATCTAATATTTTTCTTACTTTCTCAAATATCTCGGGTATGTCCTTTTCATCGCCAGTAGTGTCTATCAAATAGCTGTTTAATATATGATTAATAACATTAGTAAACCCTTCTCTTGTTTTTTTCAAAAACTGCAATTTCTCAAATTCATCAACTATTTTTCCTTCTTTTACAGCTCTTTCTAAAACTCTTTTCCTAGCAACTTCTGGGTCACAAATAAAAATAAAAGCCATCTTATGTTTAGGAACAAAATCATGTAAATTAAATAAAACATTAAAATCAATTCCTTGGACAGATTGATAAACTAGAGTAGAGATATAGCTCCTATCAAAGATTAATACTGTTTTCTTATCAAATTTGCACTCAGTTAATTTATTAAACTGATACTTCCTATCTAGGATAAACAAAGCAGCAGCCACCCAGGGATCGCCTTTTTTATTTATTGTTTTTAATATCTCTTTTCTCATATAATCTCCAGGCTCTTTTATACAATCAACCTTATATCCCCTAGAAATCAAATATTCTATAATAATATTTTTATAAACTCCTTTTCCAGCTCCATCCATACCATCCACAATAATTATAGGTGGTAGATTGCTATAATTTGTATTTCTCCCTCCATCCAGCTTCTTTAATAATTTCAAAATAAAATCGGCCTTATTTTCTCTTTTCTCGTTAACTATATTATAAACCTCATCAAAATTAAAAATAGTCACATTAACCACCCAAAAAACCAGTTATAACTGGGATTTCAAAATAATAAATATTCTCATCATTTGTAGTTAAATCAAAAACCTTCACAGTTTTCAATAAATCCTTAATTTCTGTATAAATAAGTTTATCCCCTATTATCTTAATACCCTCATCAAGTTCGGCTAATCTATCTTCCATATTTTTCACCCCAAATTGTTTTATTACTATATTGTGTTGTAGTTTATTTATCAATTATTCACAAAAAAATATACACAGTGTTGCAATAATACTTATAAAACACAAAAACATGGAAAATTCATGGTTCTGGATTCACAAACAATAAAGAAAATAAATGATTTTATTTATCAAAAACCAAGAACAGTTCAAGAAATAGCCTTATTAATAAACAAAAACTGGAGAACGGCTGATTCTTATATAGAAAAAATTGCTAAAGAACAAGGTACTATCTCAACAAAAACATTTAGAGAAGGAACAAGAGGAGCTTTAAAGATAGTTTTCTGGAACAATATAGAAAAGATTCATTCAACATCATTCCAAGAAAGATTATTTAAGGAGATAGAATCAGGAAGGCAAAAAATTGACTTTAGCCCATCTGAAATATATCAACATGTAGATGAAGACAAAAGAGAAGCTTTTTTCCTAACTCAAACTGAAGTTGACAATAGCGAAGAAAACTTCAAAAGATTTAGGAATCTCTTACTTAAAGCAGAGTATCAAATCTTGTTTTTTTCAGGAAATCTAACATTTAGCACGATTAAAGCGCACGATGAAACTATTATGGGCATTTTAGAAGATTTGGCTAAGAAAAAAGTCAATATTAAAATACTCACAAGAGTTGAAGTTCCAGGCTTGGATTATGTCCAGAATTTATTAAATATTAATGAAAAATTAGGCAGAGAAGCAATAGAAATACGTCATTGTTTTCATCCTTTAAGAGCAACCATAATAGACAATAAAGTTGTTAACTTTAAAGAAACAAAATATCCGCCAAGAGAACAGCCTTACGAACTTCCAGAAATAACACACTTTTTCTATAATATTTATGATCAAGAATGGATAGAATGGCTACAAAAGGTTTTCTGGAACTTATTTAGTGTTTCTGTAGATGCCAAGAAAAGAATAAATGACTTTAAGACAATAAAAATATACAGCCCATCAGGAGAGGAATTCTTAAAACAAGTAAATATAAAACTCAAAACAAAAACATTTTAAACCTATTTTAATAAAAATTTCTTATGGAAATAGGCGGACAGGCATTAATAGAAGGCGTTTTAATAAAAAGTAAAGAAAAAATAGCCGTTTCAGTAAGAAAAAAAGAAAAGATAAAGACTAAAGTAGATCCAACTCCAAATTTCTCTAAAAAGTTCTCAAAAATACCATTCGTAAGAGGAATTATAGTTTTAATAGAAACACTGTATTTAGGAATAAAATACTTGAATTATTCAGCAGAACAACAATTGGAAAATGATGAAAAAATTTCAAAATTAGAAACAATTTTCTCAATATCAATATCTTTAATTATGGCAATAGGATTATTTATAGTCATTCCATTATTATTATCAAAATTCTTAACGAAAGACAGAGTTCTATTTTCAGTAATAGATGGAATTATAAGGATAATAATTTTTTTACTATTTTTAATTATAATCTCATTAAGTAAGGATATTAAGAGGACATTTGAATATCATGGAGCAGAGCATAAATCGATTGCTTGTTACGAAGCAAATGAAGAATTAACAGTTAAAAACGTAAAGAAATATTCAACTTTGCATCCAAGATGTGGAACTTCATTTATTATTTATTTATTATTTATCTCAATAATAGTTTTTTCAATAGTCTGGAGCGAGCATTTTTACATAAGATTATTGCAAAGAATTATTTTAATACCAGTAATAGCTTCAATTTCATATGAAATATTAAAATTGGCAGCAAAGAAAAAAGATTTTTTTATAAACAAGATAATAATCACTCCTGGCTTGTTAATTCAAAAAATAACAACTAAAGAACCAGATGAAAAGCAGATTGAAGTTGCAATTTCCGCTGTAAAAGCAGTAATTAAAGGGAGTTGATAAGAACCGTAGGTGCTTATTATGAAAAGATTAGCAATAATTGATAAAAACAAATGCCACCCGGATAAATGTGGCAATTACTGGTGTATTTCAGTTTGTCCGGTTAATAGAGCAAATAAAGAATGTATAATTATAGCAGAAGACAAAAAAGCAGCGATTATAGAGGAAGCCTGTATAGGTTGTGGTCTTTGTTTAAAGTGTCCTTTTGATGCAATTCAAATAGTAAATCTGCCAGAAAAACTAAAACAAGATCCAATTCATAGGTATGGCCAGAATATGTTTGAGTTATTTAGCTTGCCAATTCCAAAACAAAACACAGTAGTTGGAATTCTAGGAAGAAATGGCATAGGTAAATCAACAGCATTACAAATATTTGCAAATCAAATTACTCCAAATTTGGGCAATTATGACAAAGAACCAGAAAATAAGATTACAGAAAGATATTCAAAGTCTTTTCTAGGCGATTATTTCAAAAAATTATATAATAACCAAATAAAAATATCATACAAGCCACAAAGAATTGAATTGCTACCAAAAATCTACAAAGGAAAAGTTATTGATTTAATCAAAAAAATAGATGAAAAAAACATCTCAGATAAATTAATCAAAGAATTGGAACTAACTAATGTAATTAACAGAAACATAGACGAATTATCGGGCGGTGAATTGCAAAGACTAGCTATTTTGGCTTCTTTATCAAAAAAGGCAGAATTAATAATCCTAGATGAACCCTGTGCTTTCCTTGATATTCCTCAAAGAATAAAAGTAGCTAAATTAATAAGAAAATTATCAGAAAATACTTCAATTTTGGTAGTTGAGCACGATTTAGCAATCTTAGACTATATTTCAGATGAAATCCAGATTTTCTATGGTGAACAAGCGGCTTATGGTATAGTTTCCCAGTCAAAAACAGTAAAACGCGGTATTAACGAATATTTAGATGGTTTCCTACCAGATGATAATGTAAGATTCAGAAATTACCAGATAAGATTCACAAAATCACACGAAGAGAGAACAGTAAAACAAGAAATAATCCTAGAATATCCAGAAATAACAAAAACCTTCAAGGACTTTAAATTAAATATTTCAAAGGGAGAAGTAAAAAAAAGGCAAATTCTAGGAATAATGGGACAAAATGGTCTTGGAAAATCAACTTTCTTAAAGATTTTATCAGGACAACTAGAAGCAGATAAGGGAAAGTTAGAAAATACTTCAATAAGTCTAAAACCTCAACAATTAACTATGTTTAAAGGCACAGTTGAGGAATTTTTATCTTTAGACAATGAATCATATTCTTCAAGCTGGTTCCAGTCAAATATAGAGAAATTGGGTTTAAATAGATTAAAAAATAATAAAGCAAATGAGCTTTCTGGCGGAGAACTGCAAAAAGTTCATATTATGAAATGTTTAAGCAAAGATGCTAGAATATTTGCTTTAGATGAGCCTTCTGCTTTCATAGATGTTGAAGACAGACTAAATGTTTCTAAAGTAATAAAAGATTTTATAAAGCAAAAAGATATTTGCGCTTTAGTAGTAGATCATGACTTCCAGTTTATGGATTATTTATCTGATTCCATATTGATTTTTGAAGGAATTCCCGGAAAATCAGGAAAAGTAGATAAACCACTAAAGAAAGAAGAAGGGATGAATAAAATTCTGAAAATTCTAGATATTACCTACAGAAAAGACCAAGAAACAGGAAGAGCCAGGATAAACAAACCAAATTCTCAAAAAGATATTCAACAAAAAAAAGATAATGTTTATTATGAACTATAAAAAATAAAAAAATAAAATTTTCTAATTTACCTAATCAGTATAGCCATAAACAAACACCATTTTTACAACCACCCTTGCAATTATAAGTAATACTTCCGCTCTCTTCTGGTGTTTGGCAATAATATTCCATTAAGTTCTTATCATCAATACACCTATCGGGTTTACAAAAATCACCAACACAGGTCTTTCCTAAGGTGTAATAATTCTTCCCATCAGGAATGTTCTTAGTCACATCGCTATCGGTACATTTTGGGGTAGGTACTTCTTGTACACAAGGCACTGGACTATTAAATAAAATACCTTTATTATCAACACAAACATAATTTGTCCCTTCTCCTGCTAGATCTTTTGCTTGAAAAGCTTTTGCTTCGCAAACACTATCACCATCACAGGAATTGGCTTTTATTTCAGTAGTCGGAGGAACCGAACATACAAATAACACTTTTTCATCTTTGCCATCAATAACAGTAGTTACATAACCTCCACAAGAACTTTTCCATGTTATTTTTTCCCCATATGAACCTGAAACCGTAACATCACAAAAAGATTGTCCTTTACAAGACCATTTTTCTGAATCTGAATAACAATTTTCTACATTATTTGAACCACTAAATGAACACCTAACAGTTTCTTTAACCAGTTTCTTATATATTTGAGCACCACTTATTCCATTGCCTCCAAGCAATAAAATCCCAACAACACCAATAACAAGAACAACTAAAACAGTATTCCAATCTGCTTTATTTTTAGCCATTAAATCACCTTCTTTTTTTAATCATTAAAATATTATTTAATTCATAATTAATCATAGGATATATATATATTGTACAACGATAAAGTAGTGATTATCAAAAAAATACTAAAAAAACAAACAGAAAATAATATAATAGAAGTAAACAGATAATAACAATATATGGGCAAAATAATAAAATCGAGAGTAAGTTTCGCTTTTGATATATCTGGAATAGTTTTAATAGGAATCGCTATTGTTATAGTAAAACTTTCAACTAATCCGCTAGTTGAAATACTTGCCGGTGTTTTAGCAACTATCGGTTTTGGATTAATAGCGGGAGCAAAATATGTCTGAAATAATAAGTGTTCAATCTTGGATTTTATTACTAGAAACAATTATATTACTCATATCATCCAAAAAAAAGATATTATTTTTCTTCTTACTGGCTTTATTTAGTGTAATAGTTTTTTACTTTTTATAAAAAAGAAAGCTGGCTAGTAAATATCAACACATCTTCCATCCATACATTTCTGTGTATAAGAACAGGCAAAGTTAGACTCCTGCATGGTTTTTTCAGCACACCAAAATTCATGTACTAAACTTCCTGCTTTTCCTTCTTCTAAACAATAATCTTTTTCAGTTCTCTCTGATACAACACCAGAATTTCTATATGTAACACTTCCTTGAATTAAAGTAGATAATCCATCAGTATCTATACAAGTATAATCTTTAGATGCATTACCAGTGGTATTAAAACTATTCCCTATAAGCAATAAAGCAAAAATGGCACCTACAAATAGCAATACCTCTTTTTTTTCTACTCCCATAATATTTTTTAATTCAAACTTCTTTTTATACTTTTCTATCAGCCTTTTTTCAAAATAACCTAAAAAAAGTATTAATTTTTCACTAGTGATACCCCTTTTCTGTTCTAAAAAATATAATTTAAAATTATGGTGTTGCAATCAACAAATGTTTATATATCATTTAGTTTCCTAATATAGTAAGAGGTGTAAAAAATGATTTCTTATGAAGAAAGCAAAAAAAACAAAACTTTATTTGAGTCTCTAGATTTAGAAGAAATAGAGCATAATTAAACTCTTTCTTTCAAACTTGCATAAATTAAAGGTAAAACAACAGTAGTATCGGCATAAACATCAACAAATTCTCCATCTTTATCCATTTTACCCCAACTAATTCCCTCTTTCAAACTAGCTCCGCTACTTCCGCCATATTCAGCCCTGTCAGTTGTTATTTGAACACCATAACTCGCACTTTTAGGAGAAAATTGCATGGCCTGTTGTATATAATTTTTAGGAACCCCCCCACCAAGATAAACAACCCCTGCTTTTTTACAAGTCCAAGCTATGTCTACTATCTCTTTCAAATCTTCAAATAATTTAATCTCCATTTTCTTTCCTTTCATTAACCTACCCCAAATCATCAAACCAATTCCAGAATCTTCCAAAGCAGGACAAAATATAGGTATCTTATTCAAGTAAGCTTGTCTCAAGATAGAATTATCATCTTTTATATTGCTTCCAACTAACCATAGTAACTCTCTAACAGTTTTAGCTTTTGAAAATTCATCAAAGTTTTCTTCAAAAAAATCTTCCATTCCTTCATAAACCTTATTATCCATTAAGCTATTATACATCCTGTCTAATCCTTTTTTGTTTAATTCTTTATCATCCATGTCCTCATGTCCTTGTAAATGATTATAGCCTAAGGCTTCAGCTAAATCATGAGTTAAACTTGCCCCAGTACAAACAAAAACACTAATAAGTTTATTTCTTAAAATATCACTCAAGATATTTCTCATCCCGCCAGGAATTAAAGCACCAGCTTGTCCTAAAAAGATTTTGCAATTTTTATCTTTAATCATTTTTTCTAAAATATCCACTGCTTTACCTACTCTAGAACCCTGCATAACTCCTGTTTTTCCCATTTCTCTAACTAATTCATCAACTTTCATTCCTTTTTTTATTTTAATTTGCTCTACTTTTTTCATAATCTATATACTCTAGAATATAGTTTATAAATCTTTAGATTATCAACTTAAATGTTTCTAAGAAATTCCTCTCTTGTCATTCTAAGATCTTTCTTTATTATTTTATTTAAAAGACCAGGACCTATTTCTTCACCACCATAATATGGAATAGTAGTTTTTCTTCCGTCTGGATGTTTGTAAATCATATGACTTCCAGTTATATGGCTATAAACAAAACCAAGTTTACTAATAATCTTGCCCAATTCTTTTCCTGTTAGCTTAGGCAACTTTGCCAAAGAATTACACCTCTATCTGTTGTATGCCTACAAATTCTTCATTTATTTCTGGTTCTTCTTCTGTTTCTAAATAAGCCTTAATAGCTTCTTTTGTTCTTTCTACTAATTGATCTATAGTTTTGCCTTGTGTGTGGCATCCCGGAAGCTCTACTACTTCAGAAACATACCATCCTTCTTCATCTTTTTCTATAATAATATTATATCTTCTTTTCATACTGCCTATAGCCGCCCCTTATTTATAAATCTTTACATCTCTTCCATAACTTCAATTCCTAATAACCATAAAGAAGATTTCATTACTATCAAAAAGGCCTTTACAATAGCTAATCTTTGTCCTTCTTCAGCACTACCTATCACAGGACATAAATGATAGAATTCATTAAAAATTTGAGCTAACTGGAAAGAGTAATTAGCAATCAAAGAAGGATTTAATGAACTACTCGCTTGTTCAACCACAACCTTAAATTCATCTAATTTTTTAATTAATTCAATCTCTTTTTCTTTCAATCCAACAATTTTAAAATTACTTTTTTTCCTAGCTTTTTTTAAAATACTAGCTGCTCTAACATAGCTATACTGCAAATAAGGCCCCGAATTGCCTTCAAAGCTTAAAGCTTGCTCCAAATCAAATATTATGTTCTTATTATTTTCATTCCTTAACATAGCATATTTTATAGCACCAATTCCTATTTTTTTCTTATCTCCTTTAGTTTTTCTTTTCTCAATTTCTTTTTCAGCTTTCTTAACAGCCTCCCCTATAAATTCATCCAATAAAACAACTTCTCCACGCCTAGTAGACATTTTTCCAACATCTTTCAATAAAACAAAAGAATAATGAACAACTTCTGGGTACGATCTTTTTAATGAAATCAAAGCCTGTTTCAATTGTTCAAAATAAAGTTTCTGATCTTCACCTAAAACAATAACGTTTTTACCTTTTTTACATTTATATAGTGTATAAGCCAAATCCCTTAAAGGATATAATCCAGTTCCGTCATTTCTAGTTAAAACTAAAACAGGAGATTTCATTTTAACTTCTAATCTGGTTCCAGATTGATCTAAAACCATTCTACCTTCTTCATCCTTAAACAATTTACCTGTTTTTTCAAGTTGTTTTAATACTTCTCTACTAGAATTAATATAATCAGATTCATAATCAAAATAATCGAAATTAATGCCTATAGATGAAAATATTTTCTTTTGTCCTTTCACAGCAATATCAACTATTTTTCTAAATAACGCAACGGTTTTTTTATCTTTTTTCTCAAATTTATTTAAAAGTTCAAAAACTTTTTTTTCTAATTCTGGGTTTTCTTCAATTTTCTTGCTTACCTCAACATATATTCTTAATAGATCATTAAAATCATTTTTAGAATTAAAATTCAAAGCCAAGATAGCTATCTGCTTGCTTACATCATTTACATAATAATGGGTTTCTATTTTATATCCATTAAATTCCAAAATTCTCTTTATAGAATCTCCAATAATAGAATTTCTTGCCCGACCAACATGAGGAGAAGCATTTGGATTTACACTGGTATGCTCTAAGATTATTTTTCCTTTCTTTTTTGTTAAACCTTTTGTATTTAAAATCCCCTTTATTACCCATAAGGCAAATACTTCTTTATCAATAAAAAAGTTCAAATATGGCCCTTTATTCTCAACTCTAAAATTTTTATTTATTATTTTCTCGCTTAATTCTTTAGCTATTTTATTAGGGTCCTTTTTAAATTCTTTAGCCAATTCAAAACAGGGAAAGGAATAGTCTCCTAATCTACTATCGGGAGGAATCTCTAATTTAACCCCTTTCTTAAGAATTTTCTTTAATTCTTTTTTAATCTCTATTTCAAAATCCATAAACAAATAAAAAGAATAAATCTATATAAACCTTATTAAATCATAAATAAAAAAATAAAAGAGTTTTATCCTGTTAAATTACCAGTTGAATTTTTAGGGATTAGCAAAGCACTTACTTGGCTTGTAATGTTTACATAAACAGTCACATTCTTTGTGTAATCATAGTAACCAGTTTTATTTAATTTTATGTTATGCAACCCTGTAGCTATATTAGTCAGTATTCTATTAGTTGTTCCTTTATATAAATTATCTAAGTAGATATTAGCGCCTTTTGGGATTGAAGTTATATTAATACTCCCTTTATTGGGCTGTAGTATTGCATTTACATAATTAGTTTGCCCGCTATAAATCCACACACTTGCTGTCCAATCAACGTAACCAGATTTAGTTAATTTCAAAGAATAACTCTTAGGAGCTAATCCTTTTATTGTTGTATTAGTTTTAGCTTTATATACGCCATCCAAGTATACACTAGCCCCAGTTGGTTTAGATGAAACATATAAGTTACCTGTTTGATTTAAAGGCAGAGTTGTACTTGAAGTTAGTGCTGTAGTGCTAGTAGTTAATACAGTGGTCGTAGTAGTTGTTGTATTAGTCATACACGCCCCGTCATAACAATTCCCACTAGGGCAATTATAATAAGCAGTTTGTACTGCACTATTAGAACAATATCTCTCTGCAACATTAATACTGCTAGTACAATAGTCCCAGTAAGTTAAATTATTCCAATATACGTTTCCTTTAAGATTATAATTCAACCCACCATCACTATCAGTACATGTAGTATTTGTTTGATTTGAGATAGAATAACCTGATATTAGTTTACCACCACCAGAACCCATAATATAACCCACAGCCAAAACAACAAGAACACCAACAAAAAAATATGAAATAGTTTTATTATTAAACTCAACCAATCAAATCACCATCCTTTTATTTTTTGAAAAATTACAAATTAATAATTAATTAAAGAATATATATATATTGTACAACAAAGAAGTAGTGAATACAAGGAGTATTACCATTACAAAAAAAACAAAATAGAAATATTTATATAGTAATGTAATGGTAGTTAATCTATGAGAATAATAAAAAGAAAAAAAGGAAATAGAGAATTTTATTATCTACAACATTCTTTTAGAAAAGATAAAAAAGTAATAACCAAAGAAAGATACCTTGGCAAAAGCATACCTAAAAACATTGAAAAATTAAAAGAACAGCTTAAAAAAGAATACAAAAATGAGATATATGAAAAATTAGAGAAGATAAGAGAAAATTTTCAAAAAGAATGGAATAAAATACCTAAAACAGTTCAAGAAAAAGAAAAAGAAGAGATAGCTATTGCATTTACGTATAATACTAACGCTATTGAAGGCTCAACTATAACGCTCGATGAGGCCAGAGAGATTATTCATGACAAAATAGCTCCAAATAAGTCATTAAGAGATATCAGAGAAACAGAAGTACACAATAGAGTTTTTTTAGAAGCATTAGAAAAAAAAGAGAAGATCACTATCCATCTCTTATTAAAATGGCACAAAGAGATTTTTAGTGAAACAAAACAAGATATTGCTGGAAAATTTAGAGATTATCTAGTAAGGGTTGGTAATTATATAGCTCCAGATTGGCAAGAGATTGAGAAACTTATGAAACAATTAATCAATTTCATGAATAAAACAAAAATAAATCCTGTAGAATTAGCAGCTAAGGCACATTATAGATTTGAAAAAATACATCCTTTTGGAGATGGAAATGGCAGAATCGGTAGATTATTAATGAATTATATTCTTTGGCATTCAAAATATCCTATGTTAATTATAGAGTATAAAAAAAGAAATTTATACTACAAGGCATTGCAAAAAAATGAAGAACAGTTTGTTAACTATTTTATAAGAAAATACTTAAAAATTCATAAGAAAAGAATGGTTTCTTAATCCTTCACGCAAGCATCATCTTGTCCTATAACATCTCTTTCACAATGATATCCAAGACCACATTGAATAAAATTAGATTTAACTCTATCTTTACCTCTAATATCTTCTTCACAATAATATTCTCTAACAGATTTCAAGCCAGTATTGCATCTATCTCTAAAATTTCCTAAATCAGAAACAACGTGCCCAGGCATATAAACTTTCATCCCTTCATCAGAATCTTCACAAAATCTATTACTTATAGCTTGAGCATTAATCCCTAGATAATCTCCCAAGAAATAAAGAAGAAAAATAGCGAGTATTATTATAAATATCACGGTCCTATCTTTCATGAAATTACCTCTTTATTTAACAGCAACTTTATCAGCCGGACTTAGATTTTCCCAACAAGCATTAAACATATTATCCAAGGCGGTTGCAAAAAAAGGAGTACTCACCCAAACACCGACATCATAAGTTGGATGCACTTCCTCATCATCTAAAATCATAAACAATAATTCTTTACTATCAATAACACAAAATCTAGCATTTATGTTTTTATTGTCCCTGACTTCTGCAATTCTTGAAATATCTTTCACGTCCTCAGAATTTTCTTTTGTAATGGGAACAGCAATTTTAATCTTAACTCCTTTTTTAGCAAGTTTTTCTAATTCTGGTTTCAACGCCTCAACTTTTCTCATAACACCTTTGCTAGTTGTCATTAAAGTAACGCTTTTCTTGGCATTTCTAACCATTAGTTCTAAGTGGGTGTACAAATTATGTCTTCCTCTTATTGCACTAGCTAAATCCGCAGGTTCAATAAATTCAATCCCTTGTTTGTGCAATAAATTCAATTCTTGTAAAATATCAGTACCTTTTAAGCTATCCAATCTCTTAGCTCTTTCATCAGCATCTACTCTAACAAGTTTTTTAACTCTTTCAACTACCTCAACAGGCTCAACAGCAATATATTTTATAGGCTTGCCTAACTTCATTACAACAAAGCCTTTTTTCTCTAAACTTTCGAGAACATCATATGCTCTTGATCTAGGAACATTACCTATGTCACTTAATTCACCCGCAGTTGAAACCCCTCTTGAAAGCAGAGCAGTCCAAATCCTAACTTCATATAGGTTTAACCCGAAATATTGACGTAGTTTTGCTAAAAACTCATCCTTTACAATCATTATAAAGACCTCCTAGGTCAAATTCACCCTCTTTTTTAATTTTAATAGTTATAACATATAACTACTAATTCATTTATCCCTTGTTTTTCTACTTATGAAAGATTATATTTACTATGTTGTAACAATATACTCCTATTTAAAGATTATTATTCTGTAATGGTTATTTTCACTGTCCCTTGTATAATTTCTCAATTTGTTTTAAATCAGCAATTTCACCTATAGGCTTATCATTTCTTAATCTAATCACTCTTGGAAATCTTAAAGCATAACCAGAATTATAAGTTGGGCTCTTTTGTATTTCTTCATAACGAACTTCAATTATTATTTTTGGTTTTATTTTAACTTTTCTACCTTCTTCTTTGTTAATTAATGGTTTCAATAATTTAGTTAACTGCTTAAAAGAAACACCTTCTTTACTTTTTTCTTTTATCCCGGTTCCAATCATTCCACATTCCAAAAATTCATTTCCTTTTTTACAGCCCAAAACAAAACTGCTCAAAAAACCAGCTCTTTTTCCAGTTCCCCACTCAGCACCAATTATTGCTAAATCCAAATTCTCCATTACACTTTTTAACTTGACCCAACCTTCAACTCTTCTTCCTGGCTGATAAATAGCATCTATTTTTTTAGCAATTAAACCTTCATTTCCGGCTTTCAAAGACTCTTCAAAAAATTCTTTTGCCTTACTAACATCATCAGTTATTAATTTCTTAGTCAAAACAATCTTTTTATCTTTCTCTTTTATTGTCTTTTCTAATAATTTTCTTCTTTCAAGTTGTTTTTCATTTTTTAGATATTTTCCTTCATAATTCAAAATATCAAAAACATTAATCTCAACAGGAAATTTCTTTGCAATACTTTCAATATCATATTTTCTTTTTATTCTCTGTGAGATATTTTGAAAGGGCAAATACTTCCCGATTTTTTTATCGTAGCCAACAAATTCAGAATCCAAGATACCTTTTTTTGCTTTAACATTTTCTTTTATTAAATCAATAACTTCAGGAAATTGTTTAGTCACGTCCTCCATTTTCCTGGTAAATAGCTTTATTTCATCATTGTTTTTATGGATAGTAACGCGAAACCCGTCCATTTTAAATTCCCATAAAGCAGGTTTGCCAACTTCATCAAAAGCTTCTTCTATGTTATTTACCTTTATGGCCAACATCACTTTAAATGGTCTTCCTATCACTAATTCCAATTCACCCAGTTTTTTTTCTTTTGCTCTTCCCGCAACTTCCCCATAATCAACCAAAACATTAAATGCTTTTTCAACCGCCTTAACATCGACATTGTAAGCTAAAGCAATAGCATCTCTCAAAACGCCTTCAGCAACACCAATTCTCAAGTCTTCTAAAACCGTTCTAACAATAAATTTTGCCTCAACAGGACTAGCGTTGGCAATTAACTCAGAAACCAAATCTATTTTTTTATTTACCGTTCCTTCTCCTTCAAGTTCAGATATTTTCAATAGATTATCAAACACTTTATGAATCGTTAGTTTACTGCTTGATCTTAAAGTAGATTGTTTTTTCTTTTGAACTAAAAAAGAAGTAACTTCACCTAAATCACCAATTTTTTTCCATTGTCTTTCTACCCCATTTACTGTTTCCCCTGAAACTTTTGAAATAACTTTTAGAATTAACCTGGAACTCATCCCAATTTTTCTCTCATCAAACTGAGGAAAAACTCTCCCTTGTAATAAGTAGATAATTTTATCTAATTCATCTTCTTTGCATTCTCCCAGAATTCCAGCAATTATATCTCTTTTTTCCAGTCTTTTAGTTGTTTTCTCTAATTTTTCATAAACCTCAACTAATTTCTTGTATTCCATATAACAAAATTTATATATCTCACAACATATAAATTTTTGTATGAACCTAGACCAGATTTTCGATTCTAGACACAGTATTAGAGATTACCAAGATAAAGATGTGAGTTATGATTTAATTGGAGAATTAATTGATTCTGCTCGTAAAGCCCCTTCTTGTGGCAATGTCCAAAATTGGAGATTTATAATCGTAAAAGACAAGAAAAAAAGAAATGAAATAGCAGCAGCTTCATTAAAACAATACTGGATGAATCAATCTCCTGTTCATATAGTGGTTTGCTATGATGACTCTAATATAAAAGAACTATATCCTAAACTCCATGAAGAATTTTCATTATTAAACAGTGCGATAACAGCCTCTTATATAACATTAAAAGCAATAGAATTAAAACTTGGAACATGCCTTGTTGCGGTATTTGATAAAAATGCAGTTTCAAAAACATTAAAACTGCCATCAAATATACACCCTATAATACTAATTACAGTAGGTTATCCAAAAGGAAGACACAAAGTAACAAAAAGGCATCCAATAGAGTATCTGATATATTTCGATGAATATGGTTTTGCTAGAAAAAAAAGAGATGCTTCTATCTTTCCATTACAAAAACAAGTTCAAAAACTAACTGACAAAATTAAAAAAGGATTAAAGAAATAACTAGACATCTTTCTCAGTTAATTTAAAAACTATAAAGGAAACAACTAATAAGATCACAAAGTGTATTCCTAAAAAAAGAAAAACAAAATCTCTCGGGTATCCTTCTAAGAAGTATTTAATTTGTAATAAAACACTAATCACTAATGAAAATATTAATGCTTTTGTGAATAGTTTCCATTTTCTAGCAAATAAAGAAGTAATAAACCCTATAATAGTACCATAAATTATTTTATTTGGGAAATATCTTGGTGGAACAGAATATTTTACACTAATCTGATGAGAAAAGTAATCCATTAAAGCAAAGATCAGAATTATTACTAAAACAACAAATAAAGTAAATACTGCCTTTCTAAAATCTAAGTCTTTAGAACCGCCATTTTTAAGCATAAACTCTTGGTAATTCTATATTATTTAAACTTATTGGGAAAATAAAAAGAAAAAGTGCTAGTACCCAATTAGGGCACCAGCAAGATAAAGTTCTAAAGGGCAAATCTCAGGGGGGTATGCCCTTTTTTAAACATGAAAGGTTTTATTTCTTGGGTAAAACCATATCAATTCCAAGCTCGTCACTAAATCCCTTCATCGCTTGTGCTCTATTTCTTGAGCTTACCGCACTTCTACCAAGTACATATGGTGAATTTACACCAGTTATAATTGTCATGACTCTTATTTTACCATTCAAACTTGGATCAATTCTGGCACCCCAAATAACATTTGCATCAGCATCTAAGGCTTCAGTTACTAGCTCACCAGCTTTGTTAACTTCATCTAGAGTTAAGTCATCTCCACCACTAATGTGTATTAATGCTCCGACAGCCCCATCATAATTTACATCTAGTAATGGATTTGTTAAAGCTCTCTTAACAGCTTCTTCTACTCTTGCCTCACTATCAGCTTCGCCAATACCTATAACTGATACATCTCCATTAGACATTATAGCTTTTACATCAGCATAATCCAAGTTAACTAATGATGGTACGGCAATTATCTCAACAATACCTTTAATCATAGTGCTAACCAATTCATTAGCAACAGCAAAAGCTTGTTGTATAGGTAAATTGCCAGCAATGTTTACTAGCCTATTATTATCAATTACAATTACAGTATCGCAAACTTCTCTTAATTGCTGCAATCCAAATTCAGCTTTATCAACTCTTGCTCTTTCAATATCAAAGGGCATTGTTACAGTTCCAATAACAATAGAACCGACTTCTTTTGCTAATTGGGCTACAACAGGCGCAGCACCAGTTCCAGTTCCACCGCCCATTCCAGCAGCTACAAAAACCATATCGGCATCTTTTATATGTGCTCTTAAATCATGCATATTTTCTCTTGCAGCTTCTCTTCCTTTCTCAGGAAATCCACCGCAACCTAATCCCCTAGTCAATTCCTTGCCAATTAACACCTTATGATCAGAAGAAATTATATCTAAGTGTTGTTTATCTGTATTACAAGCAATAACCTCTGCTCCTTCAACACCTTTTCTGTGTAGCCAGTTAACCATATTAGATCCACCACCACCTACACCTATAACTTTAATATTGGCCTTGCCTATTTTGAATTCAGGCATCATCTCTTTTTGTTGCGCAATTGCGTTTTGCATCCAACCTTCCATGTTTTTTTCCCCCTCTTATTTTTTTAATTTATATACTACAGTACAATAATATTTATATTGTAGTTCTATCATTTTAATTTTAGAAATAGTTTTTGAATAAAAAAGTTTAATGATTCATGATTTAAGCTTTCACAACAGTTCAAACTAATTCGCCAAAAGAACTTCGCCAAAAGTTCGAATAATATTCATTGATTTTAATCGCCAAATTAAAATCAGATTAATTCTCTTAATTTATAATTTTATTATATGTTACAGGTTATATTTAAACATTATCCCATTATAAAATATATTTTTAAGAATACAAATACATATTTATTTTGGTGCCAAAGCCTTATAACGATGAAAAAAGACAGTTTTGAGCCTGGTGATCTAATTCAAGTAACTACCTTAAGTGAAGAAATTAAAGGAACATTTTTACCTTCTAATAATAAAGAAATGCTATCATTAAAATTGCCTTCTGGTTATAATCTTTCTATAAAAAAATCAGAGATAAAAGCAATAAAAATACTGGAAAAGCACATTCCTAAAATAGAAAAAACAACAGAAACAAAAATCAGAAAAGAATTGCCAACGATTATTATACTTCATACTGGCGGGACAATTAGTAGCAAAGTTTCCTACAAAACAGGAGCAGTTTCAGCACAATTTTTACCTCAAGACATAATAAATAAGTTTCCAAAATTAAAAGAAATTGCAAACATAGAATCAAGATTAATCTCAAATATGTTCTCAGAAAACATTCGTTTCCATCACTATAATCTAATGGCAAAAGAAATAGAAAAAGAAATCAATTCTAAAGTTGATGGAATAATTTTAACTCATGGAACAGATACCTTACATTATACGGCAGCAGCATTATCTTTCATCTTAGAAGATCTACCAATTCCAGTTATTTTAGTTGGCTCACAAAGATCTTCAGACAGGCCATCTTCAGATGCTTCTTTAAATTTAATTTCTTCTGCTCGTTTTATAAAAGAAACAGATTTCGCAGGTGTTGCAATTTGTATGCATCAATCCATTGAAGATAAAAATGCAGTTATTTTACCAGCATGTAAAACTAGAAAAGTACATACATCAAGGAGAGATGCATTCAAGCCAATAAACTCTTCCCCGATAGCTATAATTTCAGAAAAAATAGAATTTTTAACAAAAGATTATTCAAAAAAAGAAAATAAAAAATTAAAGTTAAAGACAATAAAAGAAAAGCTAAAAATTGGAATTCTAAAAGCCCATCCAAATATGTTATCTAGAGAAATTGAAAATTACAACTCTTTTGATGCATTAATAATTGAAGGCACAGGTCTAGGGCATATCGCAGTAGAAAAAATAGATTCAGAATCCTCTGAAAATGAAAAAATACTAAATTCAATAAAAAAACTATCCAAAAAAATGCCGATAATAATGACATCTCAATGTATTTTTGGCAGAATTAATATGGACGTTTATTCTCCAGGAAGGAAATTACAAGAAGCAGGAGTTATTAACAACAATTCAGACATTACAACAGAAACAGCTTTCATAAAAGCCGCATGGTTATTAAGCAACCATAAAAAAGAGTTTTATGAACTCTGGAATAAGGATCTAAGAGGAGAAATTAATAATAGACTTCTGCCAGAACATTACCTAGATGATACCAATTAAACAAAATTAAATATTCTGGCAAGTTTTATCCAAAAGGCATAACATTGTATTACTATGATAGAATTCTTAAAAAGTTAATTAAAATTCCTTATGAAAAGATAAGATTAGAAGACAATTTTATAATTATAGATGACTCACAGATACCCATACATAGAATTTATGAAATACGAAATAAAAACATAATAATTTGGAAAAGAGAATTAAAAAAATAAATTATCTTTTCATTTTCATAATCTCAACATAAGCAGCATATGTATTCTCAGGATATTTATCCGGATTATCTCTATTAAAGGGGGTGTTTCTAAATTCAAAAAAAACAACATCATCCAAAGCAGTAATTTTATGTAAAATGCCCAGGTTAATGCTCACTTCAATTTTTCCATCTAAAACTTCACTATAGGTCTCACTCGAAAAACCATCACGCGCCTCTAAAAAACATCTTCCAGTAACCAAAAAAAGCCTTTCAGGATTTTTAGAAGGATCATCTCCCATATGATAATGGAAATCAGAACCGCTACCTTTTTTATACACACCTAAAGTAACATACCCCCTTTCCCCTTGAAATGGTTGAAAAAATCTTCTAGCTCCATCTCCAGGATTTACTTGTTCTATTCTTCTAAGTTTAATGCCTTCCATAGCCAATTTCAGAAAACATTAAATATATAAGATTAACTATTTAACAATATGTTAGATTACAAAAAACTTGGTTTTATGTGTGGTTTGGAAGTTCACTACCAGCTATCTACTAGAAAATTATTCTGCCACTGCCCCAATCTAGTTCATGATTCTAACTCAATTTCATACAAAATTCAGAGAAACTTAATGGCTTTTGAGGGAGAATCAGGAAAAAAAGACATAGCGGCCGAATATGAAGAATCTAAAAATAAAACTTTTATTTATGAAGGTTCTAATTCAAGTTCTTGTCTAGTTGAACTAGACGAATCGCCACCTTTCCCAATAGACCAAGGAGCATTAAAAACATCAATACAAGTAGCCATGCTTCTTAATATGAAAATAGTAAATGAAGTTATTGTTATGAGAAAAATAGTAATAGATGGTTCCAATGTTTCAGGTTATCAAAGAACAACCCTAATAGGCAGAGACGGTTTTTTAGAAACTTCAAAAGGAAAAGTAAAAATCCCAACTTTATATCTAGAAGAAGATGCAGCCCAAAAAACAAGTAAAACGAAAGACACAGTAACTTACAACTTATCGAGATTAGGAATTCCTTTACTAGAAATAGCTACTTCTCCGGATTTACAAGATCCAGAACACGCAAAAGAAACAGCCTATTTGATAGGAATGGTTGTAAAGAGCACAGGAAAAGCTCATCGAGGAATAGGTTCTATAAGGCAAGATGTTAATATTTCAATTAAAAATCATTCAAGAATAGAATTAAAAGGCTTCCAAGACTTAAGGTCTATCCCGAAAGTAATAGACTATGAAATCCTAAGGCAATTAAAAGAAAAAAATGAATCATCACATGTAAGAAAAGTTGAACCTAATTTAACAACTTCATATTTAAGGCCAATGCCCGGCTCATCTAGGTTATACCCAGAAACAGATTTAAAAACAATACAGATTTCTAAAGAATTTTTAAAAACAATTGAAATCCCGGAATTATTAACTGAAAGAGCCTTAAATTTTGAAAAAAAATATAATCTCCCTTCTGATCATGCTCGTGAAATAGTTTCAGAAAACATTCCTTTTGATTATTATGCAGAAAAATATAAAATAGAACCAAAGATAATAGCTAACTTGTTAATTGAGGCACCAAAAGAAATATCTTCACGTTTTATAATAAAAAAACAACTAAAGCAAAAAGATTTTGAATTTGTTTTTGATAATTTAGAAAATAAAAAAATAAGCAGAGAGGCAGCATTTGAAGTTTTAAAAGACATTTCTCTAGACATAAAACCAAATTTATTAAAGTATCAAACAATCTCTTTGGGAGAATTAGAAGCATTTATAAAAGATTTAGTAGAAAAAAACAAAGGAGTTTCTATTTCTGGTTTAATGGGAGACGTAATGAAAAGATATCGTGGCTCTGTTGATGGAAAATCGGCTATGGAATTACTAAAAAAATACGTTAGGTAATTATTTATTAAACAATCTTTTAGTTATAATAGTAGCATAACTTCCCTTTGTTAAATCAAATTCAATTCTAATTTCAAATATATTTTGCTTTCCTTTATCATTTAATTCATCTATTAATGGTTCAGAGATTTTAAAATCACCCGGCCTTACAATAACTTTTCTTTCGTGTGTTTTAAAAAAATCACCCGTTTCTCTTTTGATTTTAAATTCATCAATTTTTATTCCTTCTCTTTCTAGCACTTTATTTATTATTTCTTTTTCAAATTCACTAGGTTTAATTTCGTCACTTATAGTTTTAAATGTTTCTGGTATTTCATTATCTAAATTTTTATAAAACAATAAAGAACCAAGAGCATACTCAACAGAATACAAATATTTCTTATTTATCTTTCTTCTTAATACTTCTTTAATACACTCATTCCATAAATAGCTTTGATAAGCACTAACATACATTTCTCTTAAATTTTCTGGAATTTTTTTATATGTTTTTAACCAATCTTTACTTCTTAAACATTCATTAATAATCAAAGAAAAAACTTTATTTTTTATCTTTAATTTGCTTAAATCATCCCAATTTTTCTCTATTTCTCTTTTTTCATCCTTTATTTTTTTATTTTCAAATTTAGTATATTTAGTTAAAAATATTTTAATCGCATTTTCATAATCTTTTTTAATAATCTCTTTAGCAATAAATTCTTTATCGAATACGCTGCCAAATCTTTGAGAATCAAAATAATTCGGAACACCAATTTCACTTAGAGTTTTAGCTTTCTGATAAACTCCATCAAGTTCTCCCTTTTTAATATCCCTAACTATAATATCAAATTTATTCCCCTCTAAATCGCCCAGTTTAATCTCTTTATCAACAAAACCAACAAACTTAATCTTAAACCCTTTTTCATTTAATGTTTTTATCTCATATTTAGTTGGTATAGTAAAATATTGCTTTGTTATGGCATGTTTATCCTTTAAACCTGCAATTCCAAAACAATTTACAGGAATATTATTTTTTTTAGCCAAATAACTCAATATGAAAAACCCCTCTAAACCGGTTTTTTCTAATAAATAAAGCTTATAATTGCCTCTATTTACAACATTAAATTTACCAATTTCCTCAACCTTGAAATCATTAGGCACTTGTTTTAGTTTCATTTTATTACTTAAAATATCAAAATATTTAAAAATAACTAAATATTACTATTTATAAAGGAAGGTAATAAGAAACGTAGTTTTTTATTGAGATGATAATAATCAAACAATCATTTTCAACAATTCTAAGAAGAGCTATTATTTTCTCTACTTTGTTTAGTGGAATTTACTTTATTATTATTTCATTATCAGAGCCATCAATCACTGGCTCAGTTATAGGTTATGAAAGTTCAAAATTACACATATTATTAGGTTTAATACTATTTTTGATTTCAGTTTCTTTATCTTATTTCTTTGAAAAATAGTTTTAGGGTCTTAGCCCGTTTTAAATGGTTAAAATAAAGAAAAGCTTATAAATTTACTTTAAACCCTTTTTCTATTATGTCCCTAAAAACATCATATAGAACTAATGTATGTGGCGAATTAAATAAAGATTTTATAAAAAAAGAAGTAACACTTTGTGGTTGGGTTCATTCAATAAGATCTCATGGTAAAATAACTTTCTTAGACTTAAGAGACCGTTATGGCCTGGTCCAAATCATTCTAAATCCAAAAAACCTTAAAGATATACCAGAAATAAAACTAGAATACATATTAAAAATCAAAGGATTGGTTAAAGAAAGATTAAAAGGAACAGAAAACAAAGAGCTTCCAACAGGAGAAATAGAAATAGAAGCAAGAGAAATAGAAACAATTTCAAAACCACAAGAGCAAATTCCAATAGAGATAGATGACAGAAAAGAAGCCTCTGAAAATTTGAGATTAAAATACAGATTCCTTGATCTAAGGAGACCAAAAATGCAGTATCATTTAAGTTTTAGGCAAAAAGTAATTAATTCCGCAAGAGAATATTTCACAAATAATAATTTCTTAGAAGTCGAAACACCGCTACTAGTCAAGCCAACACCAGAGGGCGCTCGTGACTATGTAGTTCCATCAAGAATAAATCCTGGAAAATTCTTTGCTTTGCCACAATCACCACAGCTATACAAACAGATCTTAATGATTTCTGGTTGTGATAAATATTTTCAAGTAGCTCGTTGTTTAAGAGATGAAGATTTAAGAGCAGATAGGCAACCAGAACATACTCAGTTTGATTTAGAAATGAGTTTCGTAACAAAAGAGGATATTATGGACTTTGTTGAAGGTTTGTACAAACACATTTTTAAAAAAGTTTTGAATATAGACCTTAAACCGTTTCCAAGATTGACTTATGAAGAATCTATGAAAAAATATAAAACAGATAAGCCAGATTTAAGAAAGAATAAAGAAGATCCAAATGAATTTGCATTTTGTTGGGTAACTGATTTTCCGTTGTTTTCTTACAATAAAGACGAAAAAAAATGGGAGCCAGAACATCACATGTTCACTTCACCAAAAAAAGAACACATTAAATATCTTGAATCAGATCCAGGAAAGGTATTAGGTGACTTATTTGATGTTGTCCTAAATGGAACAGAACTGGGCTCTGGCTCAATACGTATTAACAATCCAGAACTACAAGAAAAAGTCATGAAAGTTATAGGCATGAAAAAAGAAGAAGCATATAAAAAATTCGGTTTCTTATTGAACGCATATAAATACGGAAGTCCTTTTCATGGAGGTATGGGTTTGGGTGTAGATAGATTAGTGGCTTTAATGCTTGGCTTCAATGATATTCGAGAAGTAATTGCTTTCCCAAGAAACAAGTCAGCGGAAAATCCAATGGATGATTCACCATCTGAAATAGACCAAAAACAATTAAAAGAATTAAAAATTAAATTGGATTTAAATAAATAAACTTGTTTTCTCTTATTATTCTATCAATTTCTCCGCTTAATTTCTTATTCAATTGTATGGCTTTCCTCCCTTTATCATACCATAGTACATAACCAAATTTTAACAATCTTTCAATTGCTTCTTTTACTAAACCTAATTGATCAGAACCAACTGAACAGCTTCTCATTACTATTTCAAATTGTTTGTGATTAGAACCATAAATCCTCCTAGAGTGCATAGCTTTTAATACTCTAATCATTAAAGACTCAATTAATTGTGTGTTCTCTTGCTTTTCCACTTAATTAAACAAATTCAACTAACTTATAAATATTTCTATCTTTAGCCAATATATTTAGATTTATATTAAATAATGGTTAGAAAAGTTTATATATGAGTTAATATTAATAAGTTAGTAAATAAAATATTAACATGACAAACACCGAAGATATGGGAAATTCTGTATTTATAGCCACTTTTGGAGATAGCCCTATAAATAGATTATTGGATTTTTTTATAGTATTTAGCGATTTTGATTATAGCTTGACAGATATAGCAAGCAAAGCAAATATTGGCTATTCAACTTTAAAAATTTTAATTAAAAAGCTAGAAAAAATTGGTTTTGTTATCCAAAGCAGAAGTGTTGGAAAATCTAAAATGTATAAATTAAATACAGAAAATAAAGTTGTAAATAAGTTTATTAATTTTTATTGGGATATTACTAAAGAAAATATTCATAAAGAAAAATTAGAAGAACTCACAATTTAAATAAATAATTATTTGCCCATATAAACTCTCTTTTTCTCATCAGGAAATCTTTCAATTGCATATCTCAACATGGTTCTTGGCATTTCTTTATGATATTTATTCAAAAACTCTTCTTCAATATCTTGATTTCTTTTTCCAACTTCCCTCAACATCCATCCAACAGCCTTATGAATTAAATCATGTTTATCTTTCAATAAAATCTCAGAAACCTTCAAAGTATCCTTAAAATCATTTTTTCTTATAAACGCATAAGTTGATATTATTGAAATTCTTTTTTCCCATAAATTATTAGATTTGGCTAATTCATAAATTATTCTTCTGTCTTTGTCTTGTAATAACTCACCGATTATGTCTCTAGCGCTTAAATCAACCAAGTCCCAGTTATTTATATTTCTCGTATTCTTTAAATAAAAATCAAATATCTCCTTTATTTCTTTTTCATTAGCCTTCTTTAATTTATCAATTAAGATAAACAAAGCAACCATTCTATGATCATGTATCTTTGAGTCTAATAAACTCTGCAATTCAGCCAAGGACAGATCTGAATATTGTTTAGCAACCTTTCTTTGGACAGGAACGTTTATGCCTAAAAAAATATCCCCTTCTCCATACTCTCCTTTCCCAGTTTTAAAAAATCTCCGCAGTATATTGGCTTTTTCTTTATTACTAAGCTTTTCTAAATCTCTTTTTAATTGCCCTAACATAATAAATTATACAATAAAAAACTTAATAAACTTAATCTTAATAGTATTCAATTAATGGAAATAAATAAGGAACTCATACAAAAAGTAGTGAAAAATGCACGTTTAGAACTAACAGAACAAGAAATCAAAGAGTTTATACCGCAAATAAAGGAAGTCTTAAATGCTTTCTCAAAATTAAAAGAAGCATCATCTAATAACTTAGAACCAAGTTTTCAACCAATAGAAGTAAAAAACATAACAAGAGACGATAAGATTTCTTCTTGTTTAACTCAAGACCAGGCATTACAAAATGCAGAGCATAAAAAAGAAGGTTTTTTTAAGGGACCAAAAACAATTTAGAAAATGAAAAAAATCTTAATAGCTGTTGTTGGTCATGGAGATAATGCTAAAAAAATTCATCTTAAAATGGCTTACAAATTAGGAAAAGAAATTGCTAAAAAAGACCATATACTCTTGTGTGGTGGAAGAATAGAAGGTATAATGGGCGCGGCAATTAAGGGATGTAGTGATGCCGGGGGAATCAGTGTAGGCATATTACCAGATTCAGATTTAAGCAAAACAAGTAAACATCTAAAGATTCCTATTTTAACTGGTATGGGCTTTGCAAGAAACCAAATTATATCTCTCAGTTGTGATGGAATGATCGTTGTTGGAGGCGGTGTAGGCACCTTAACAGAAGTAGCCTATGCCTATGCTTACGGAAAACCAATTGTTTTTATGAAAGATTCTGGTGGTCTAGTAGAACAATTTTCTAATAAATATATGGATGAAAAAGAAAGAGTAAAAATCTTAGAGGCTTCAACGCCAGAAGAAGCAATTAATTTAATAAAAAACAGTAAATAATGGAAACAATCCAAAATTTTATAAAACAAGTGCAAAAAAAAGAAATCAATATAGTAGAACACACACACAAGGTTTTGAAAGAAATTAAAAAAATAAATAAAGAATACAATTATTTCATAAATATAACAGAAGATTTAGCCTTAAATTCAGCAGAAAAAGTTAAAAAAAACCAAAATGGAAAATTATCAGGTTTATTTATTTCTGTAAAAGATGATATCTGTGTAAAAGACATAGAATGTACTTGTGGTTCTGAAATTCTTAAGACCTATAAACCGCCATTTAATGCTACAGTAATTGAAAAAATAATAAAAGAAGGGGCGATTATTATTGGAAAAACATCTCAAGATGAATTTGGTTTCGGCTCTTTCTCAACAAATACAAAAACAATGCCTAAAAACCCATTTGATAAGTCAAGATCCTGCGGTGGTTCTTCAGGAGGCTCAGCAGGGATAACTCAAAAAATATCCTTTCCCCATTTATCATTAGCAGAATCGACAGGTGGTTCTATTGCAAATCCAGCTTCTTTCTGTGGTGTTACAGGATTAACACCGACTTATGGTTTAGTTTCAAGATATGGCTTGATAGATTATGCTTCATCTTTAGATAAAATAGGAGCAATGTCAAAAAATCCAGAAGATGCTTTTTATTTATTAGATATAATAAAGGGATTTGATCCTAGAGACCAAACATCTTTAAATAAAGAATTAAATAAACCTAAGAATAAACTAAAAATAGCAATAATAAAAGAATCTTTAAACATAAATAAAGAAATAAAAGATTTAATCTTATCTAAAGTAAAAAACTATGATTTAATCTCCTTACCAAATGTAGAAAAATATTCAATTCCAACTTATTATATCATAGCATTATCAGAAGCATCAACAAATTTAGCAAAATACACTGGCTTGAGATATGGCCAAACAGAACCATTAAACAAAGAATATAATGAATTTTTCACAGAAGTAAGATCAAAATATTTCTCAAAAGAGTCTAAAAGAAGAATTATTTTAGGAACTTTTGCAAGAATGGCGGGTTATAGGGAAGCATTTTACTTAAAAGCCATGAAAACTAGAACCCTGATAATAAATGAATATAAAAAAGCTTTTCAAAAATACGATATTCTAATTTCTCCAACAATGCCTATCCTGCCGCCAAAATTCACAGAAATAAATAAATTAACTCCTTTGGAAAATTATATGATGGATATTCTAACAGTTGGCCCAAATTTAGCAGGGCTTCCTCATATCTCTTTAAATTCTGGATTTATCAATAAATTGCCTATTGGTTTAATGGCAATTTCAGATCATTTAAATGAAAATAATTTATTAGAATTTACTAAAACAATATAAATCAACTATCTCCTTCTCTTCCTGGAATTCTTAGCTCTTAACTTCACAACTAAATAATATATCACAGCACCTATAACGTGTGTGAATATGATTACTAAAACCCAAACAATTTTTTCTAGATCAGATTTAAATTTTCTAGTAATGGCATCAACCAACATCCATATCCAAAAAATAGCAAACAATAAAAATATTAAAACTCCACCTAAACCAAAACCCATCATTCCAACAAATGGCCCCCACATAGAGTTACCAACTCCACACCCTAAAAAATTATATACCATTAAGTAAAACTGCTATTTTCAGTAGTTTAAAAGATTGCTATAAACTTTAAAGTGATAAAAATTTCAAGTTTAAATAAAAAATATTATAAACATTAATATTTTAATGATTTTATGAAAAAAAGATTATACAAATCAAGTAGCAATAAAGTACTTTTTGGAGTTTGTGGCGGCATAGGAGAATATTTAGACATAGATCCAACCGTAGTAAGATTATTATGGGTTATTTTCACCGCCCTGTCAATGGGTGCTGGAATTTTAGTCTATATAATCGCAGCATTGATTATACCAAAAAAGTAAAAACAAAATCTTTTTAAAACAATCATTAATATTATATCTCAAACCCAGCCCAGTGTGCCATTTATGAATACAGGTTTTACTTGTTATGAATAAGTGGATTTAAGAGCTGGGTACATTTTAATAAATAAACACAAATTTTATAAAAGGAGTAACTAAAATTAAATAAAATGCAACAAAAAACAGTCCAACAATACGTTACAAAGGATATGACTATGGGGGATATAGTACAAAAATACCCGGCAGCAATAGAAGTAATGCTCTCAAACGGCCTACATTGTATCGGCTGCCATGTTTCTTATTGGGAAACTTTAGAACAAGGAACACTAGGCCATGGAATGACAGAGGAGCAGATGAATAAGATGGTAGATGAGATTAATATTGCAATCTCAGAATCAATATCTAATACTGAACAAGGAAAACAATTAATTTTAACTAAAAAAGCAACTGACAAATTAAAAAATCTTATCTCAACTCAAAAAAACATAGGGGGACTTAAGATAACAGTTTCACCTGGTGGTTGTGCAGGTTATCATTATGATTTTGAATTAACTGATTCTAAAAAGGACAATGATATGATTATAGAAACAGAAGGTGTTAAAGTTTTCATAGATCAAGAAAGCCTAGATATGATTAAAGGATCAACCATAGATTACGTAGAAGCGTTACAAGGGGCAGGATTTAAAGTTTCTAATCCGCAAGCAACATCTACTTGTGGTTGCGGACAAAGTTTTTCTTAAAATATTAAAATAAAACTAAGTTTACCTAACGCATTTTCCGCTATCGCATCCTCGTGCACATGTTCCATAGAAAGTAGAAGCAGTCGTGGCTGATCCTGACAAACAGTATTTCTCAGCTATAAAACAGCTAGTCCCTATACAACGTTGAACTTGCATTCGACTTGTACCCAAAACACAAGAATCATAGTAGCTAAGATTAGCACCTCTGGGGTTGACATATCCCTTTACATAAATATCCCCTTCTCTAGATCCTCCAGAAACATAATCAGAATCATAACAAGAAAGCGAAGTATTGCCTGTTAAAACACCACTATTATTCAACAATAAAACTCCAACAACACCAATAATAAGAACAACTAAAACAGTATTCCAATTAACTTTATTTTCAGCCATTAAATCTACCTCCTTTTAATTATGTAAATGAAGAGAATTATGAACTATTAATATCTATCTTACAACTGGGGGGTGACTTTGGTATTTAGTTAAATTAATTAAACAAAACAAGTATAAAACTAGTATTCTTACTAACCTTTATTGAATGAACAACGTTTTTCTTTAAAAAGATCATAACACCAGACTTCATCTTAATTTCTTCTCCTCCTAAATTAAATATCCCATCTCCTTCCAAAACAAAAACAAAACCTTGTCTAGTAGAGGTATGTTCTGTTATTTCTGTACCTTCACCAAGACAAAACAAGGTAATATCGTTTTTTTCATCCTTAAAAATCACTTTACTTAATATTCCGCTTTTAGAATACTCTATTAATTCTTTAATGTTTTTATAATTCTCCATAAATTAGTGAAATATCCCTCTCTTTTATATTTTACTACCACAGATTTTATAATACAGTAAAAAAATGTAACAATTAGTTTATTTATCGGATAAATTCCATAGATTATCAAAGATACTTTTTTGAGAATCGATCAATATTGGATTGTTCGCTACTTTGATAGCTGTCAATTCCGTTCCTAAATTGACAATTAGCAGATTATTTCCGTAAATAAAATAAACACTTTTATGTTCCTCAAATAATAAATTTCTTCTTATTTCGGTAAGATTTTTCACGTCTTTCTCGAGCATATGCTCTGGTATCTTTTCTCCAATTATGGCCTTCATTTTTATCTTATTAGACGCTCTTTTCTTAGCAAAGTTTGCTGTAAATGTTCCAAACAATTCATCTCCCAAGGTACTGCCTCCATAAACGAAAATCTCTTTATAATTCAGGAGGTCAAGAACGGCTTCTTTTATAGCTAACGAACCCTCAAAAAGCTCTATTTTTGGTTTTCCTACTATCGATTCTGTTATTTTATTCAATTGAGGTAAAATATCCTTAATTATTCTTTCCTTGTCTTTCAGAAGGTCAATTAAAGAGGAAGGTTTTACAGCTCTAAAATGATATTTTTTATTTTTTACTAATGAAGAAATTATGCCTTTTTTCTTTAAATTTTCTAAAACTTCATATATTGTACTTCTTCTTATATTTGTTAATTCTGATAATCTATTTGCTGTTGTTTCGCCTGCTTTAAGACAAGCTAGGTAGATATCTGCTTCTTTCTCGGATAATCCATAGTTTATTAGCTCATTTTTCATTTTGTATTTAGTTTACTAACTATTTTAGTTTACTAACTATTTAATACTTTCGTCAGAAAATGACGACAAAAATATAAAAGCCTGTATAGAACGACTGGCGTATGACTAAAATAACATTAGTAAACCCAAATTTGGTAAAGGTTCCAGCTGTAGCTCCAGTTGCTTTAGATGTCTTAAATACAGCCTTAAGGTCAGAAGGGCATGAAATTGATTTGTTAGATTTGACTCCTGTAGCCGATAGATATGAACAAGAGATAAACAAGTATTTCTCTAAGAATAAACCTAATTATGTTGGCATAACTTTTAGAAATGCTTGGGATATGGTATTCACTTCATTTGGATCTGTAAAGGATGACGGTTCCTTTATTCCTTCCCATGTAGCAGTTGCAAGAATATTACTTCAAAATTTTCCCAGAGATAGAATAATCGCAGGCGGTGTGGGTTTCTCAAGCATTCCTGAATATATGTTGCAACAAACCGGATTAAAATATGGCGTTGTTGGAGCAGGAGATAAAGTTTTTAGTAGAATCATAGATGCATTCGAAGGAGGAAAATCTCCAAGAGGATTAGAAGGTTTTGTGGAGGCAGGATATCCTTATATAAGGTCACCAAGAGAAGAGACACTTCCTTTGGTGATTGATAGAACTAATTTTGTTGATAACAAATGGTACTTTAGAAATGGCGGACTAGCAGGGTTAAGAACAAGTAACGGATGTAATATGAAATGTACATATTGTATGGAACCTGAGGTTAAAGGAGGAATGTTTTTACGAGATGTTAATCATGTTATTGCTGAATTGAATCAATTAATAGAGCAAGGGATCACAGATGTGCATATAATAGATAGTGAAGCAAATATCCCGTTTAGACACTCAAAGGAGATTAAGAGAGCCATAGCTTCAAGAAATTATCCTTCAAGTTTAAGATTATGGGAATATGCTCAAGTATTGCCTTTCGATGAAGAGTATGCAAAGTTAGCGAGGAAAGCCGGAGTTGCAGGAATATTATTTAGTGCAGATCATATAGAACCCCAGATACTGAAAGCTTTTGGAAAGTGGTATACGGCAGAAGACATTGCAAGAACTACCAAAATTTGTCAAGATAATGGAATAAAAGTAATGAACGAGTTCCTTTTTGGCATGCCCGGAGAAACTGAAGACAGCATAAAGAAATCAATAGATTTTATGAGAGAATTAGATCCTTATTTAACCGGAATTACTTTAGGTATAGGAATAACTCCAAGTTCTCCACTTTCTAGAAGCCCTGCAATGTTAAGATTCAAAATGATGAATCCAGAAGCAAGAAAGAGAGAAGGACTTTATTGTAATGGGACTCTATTTGCAGATCCCACTTATTTTGTTTCCACAAGTCTAAAAATTCCTGAGATTTACGATACAATAAGAAATTATGTTGGAAGTGACATTTATCGATTTATGGTTCCAACAGTTCAGAACACATCAAAAACAGATAATCAACTTATTAATTCTTCTCGTGTTGAGAAGCTAATCAGAGAAGGAAAAACAGGGGCTTATTGGGCATATTATAGGGATCAATGGAATTAGTTTTATTAACTGCAACACTTTATTGACATATCTTTATAAATTATAAGTATTATATTTTAATCCATGAAAATAATGATAGGGCTAGAATCACATGTACAACTAGAAAACTGTAAAACCAAACTATTTTGTTCTTGCCCAACCTCTGGTTCAGAAATACCAAACACAAGAACTTGCCCTACTTGTTTAGGATTACCTGGTTCTAAACCCTCATTAAATAAAGAAGCATTAACAGAAGCATTAAAAGTAGCTTTATCATTAAATTGTAAAATAAATTCTTCATTCTTTTTCTCAAGAAAAACATATTTTTATAATGATTTGCCAAATAGCTACCAAATAACACAATACGAATTACCGTTATCAGTAAATGGCAAATTAAACAATATAAGAATAAGAAGAATTCATTTAGAAGAAGACCCTGGAAAATTAATCCATGAAAATAATTACACTTTAATAGATTACAACAGGTCAGGAACACCCCTAATAGAAATAGTAACAGAACCAGACTTTACTTCCTTAGAGCAAGTAAGATCTTTCTTGCAAAAATTAACAATTATTTTAGAATATTTAGGAGTTTATACTAGAAAATCAGAGGCATCCTTAAGAACTGACGCAAATATTAGTATAGATAATAATCCCAGAGTTGAAATAAAAAACATCACAGGAATAATCGAATTAATCAAAGCACTAGAATATGAAATACAAAGACAAGTAAAAATAATAAACTCAAAAGAGAAATTAGAGCAACATACAAGAATGTGGGATCCAACAACAAAAACAACAACTTCAGTAAGAACAAAAGAAACTGAAGAAGATTACGGTTACATCATAGAACCAAATTTAACAAAAATAGAGCTAACAGAAAAACAAATAGAAGAAATAAAGTCTTCTTTGCCAGAACTAGCAGAAGAAAAAACAAAACGCTTCATTAAACAATATAAAATGAAAGAAGATGACGCAAAGATAATAACCTCAGATTTAACTCTGGCAAACCTCTTTGAAAAGGTAGCAAAAAAAATAGACCATAAATTAACTACCAGGTGGTTTGTCCGCGAAATACCGAGAATTTTAAATTATAATAAAATAACTTTAGAAGAATGGAAAATAACAGAGAAGGAATTAACAGAATTATTAGATTTATTAGAAAACAATAAAATAACAGAAACAACCGCCCAAAAAATATTAGAAGAACTATCAAAAAAAATATTCTCACCTGAAGAATATGTTAAAAAACAAAATTTAGAATTGTTATCAAGTTCATCAGATATAAAAAAATTGTGTGATGAGGCAATAAGAGAAAATCCTAAAGCAGTTCAGGATTATAAATCTGGAAATAAAATAGCACTAAACTTTATTTTCGGCCAGGTTATGAAAAAAACAAAAGGAACCGCAGATCCATATAAAGTAAAAGAAATTTTAAGCAGGAAATTGAGCTAAGAATTTTCTAACAGTATAACCAGAAGCATTTAACTGTTTGGCTTTTTCCCTGGCTTGCGTATATGCTACTAGTGCCAAATTTTCTATTCCTTGCTTATATCTATCAGGATACTTTTTCTTCATCTTTCTTAAGTTATTTAACTCATCAACTCGTTCAAATAAAGATAAAGCCGCTTGAAAATTTAAAAAACCAACAGTTTCTTGAGGATGATATGTCATTCTCTCTAATCGACCAGAAGGTTCGCTTTGTAATCTATAAAGTTCCATAATAAAATCAGTAACTTCTTCTCTTCTAGTCATACTTGAAAAAACAGGCCCAAGGCCAACGGTTTGTACAATACCTTGAAAAAAATTATAAGCAAAACTCATTTTAAGCCCTCCCCCTAGATTTCAAATCTCTTAAAACTAATCTAGCTCTTGCATCGGTATAAACTCTGCCCGCATAAACAGAAAATACTTTTTCAGAGGTCATCTTATATTTTCTCATCATTCTTTCTAATTTACTTCTCAAATTTTCAGGATTTGCATCGTGCTGATCAAAATATCTCCAAGCCAATTCATGCGCTAAAAAAGGCCAAACTTTATCCTCACTTAATTGAATTCTCTCTATCTCACTTACTTTTCCATGATAGTCCCTCACAGCCACAGTTACAATCCTTCCCAAGGAAAACTCATTAAGAGACCTTAATACATTTCTTACTCCGGCTGTTCTAAAAAGAGCATATCTCATAACAGTATTTTGATTCATTTTAACTCCATAGAAAAATTATCTTCTCTGTAAAGCTACTTTATACCTCTCAGCAATATACATACAAAATTCTTCTCGACCACCAAGACTTTCTATTCCACCAACATTGCCATCCATAAGCTGATCAGCTCTACACATACCACACCCATCCATATGTAAAGCAATTTCCTCAAGTACTGTATCAGTTGAAACAGGTAAATCAATTTGATCACCAAGAATACAACTTATTTGTACTACATAAGCAATAGTACGCGCATCCAAGGCCAACTCGCACATGAGAGCATTTACTCTTCTTTTTTTATAAACATCCATTTTTTCTCCTTTTTAACCAACCTAGAAAACTAGGGGTAATCTAAATAAACCTCAAGTAAAATAAAATCTAAAATAACCATTTATAAACCTATCGTTTTTTAATTTTTCTGTTCTATTAAAATTTCAGTATAATTTCCATCAAAATATTTTTTTACAACCCATTTTACATCAGAAATAGTAACTTTCTTTATCTTATCAAAATAATTTTCAGCCTCTTTAGCATCTTTAATCAATTCCCAAAACCCAAGAAAATCCGCCCTCTCTTTATTATCTTCGTGTTTTATTTTAACATTTCCTTCAATATACTCCTTAGCTTCTTTTAATTCTCCCTCATTTAAGCCAGGCAGTCTAAATTGTTCTAATAGAATTTTTCTAGCTTCAGTTAAATTCTTCTTGTCAGTACTTAAAAAACAAGCAAAATAACCCGTAGTATTCATACCTTCATTTACAGCACCAACATTATAAGCTAACCCCCTCTTATTTCTGATCTCATCAAATAATCTAGAACTAAAACCCCTGCTTAATAAACTTTGAACAACATCCAGTACATAACTATCCTTATTGCTCCTAGGAACAGTTTTATAGCCTACAACCAGATAAGAATGATCAATATTTTTCTTTATTTTATAATTCTTAAATTTAAAATCCTTAGGTTCAGTTACCTTCTTAAATAAGTTTTTGCCACCAGGTTCAATATTATTAAAATATTTCTCAACTCTATTAAATACATTTTCAGATTTTCCACTAATAACTAAAACCATATTTTTAGGAACATAATACTTTTTAAAATAGCTAATCATATCTTCTCTTTTCATTTTTTTTATAGAATCCCTAGTGCCAATAACAGAATATTTGGTAGGATGTTTTTTAAATAATTTATTTAAGAAAAAGTCAAATTGAAACATCTTAGGGTCATCTTGAATCATACTTATTTCTTCCAAAATAATTTTTCTTTCTTTCTCAAAGTTTTTTTCATCAAAAACAGAATTCTTAATTATATCAGACAGTATTTCCAAGGTTTTTTCTAGATATTTATTTAAAATATGAATATAAAAAAAAGTTCTTTCATTTGTGGTTGCTGCATTCATTTCTCCACCCACGCTTTCAATTTCTCTGGCAATTTCCTTGTTTGTTCTTTTTTTAGTCCCCTCAAATAACATGTGCTCCAAAAAATGGCTTAATCCTCTTGTTTTATCATTTTCATTATTACTTCCAACCCTAACTAAAATCTCTACAGCTACAGAATCAGTATCTCTTTCATCATAAATAACAGTTAGTCCATTTTTTAATACTCTTTTTTGCATAAAGAAAAACTATATAAATTTCAATTTATAAATCTTTATAATGCTTAAATATACTAAAAAAGCTTGTCAAATAACAGACAAAATGTTTTCTAGTTTAATTGAAAATTTTAATTTCAGAACAGAGAAAGATATAGAGAAATTCTTAAAACACCAAAGTAAAAAATACAAAGTAAAACCATCTTTTTCACCATTTATTGTTGTTTCTGGGAAAAGATCAAATCAGATTCATGGAAAGCCAACAAAAAACAAGCTAAATGGATTTACTGTTATTGATTTTGGTGTTTCTTATAATGGATTTAAATCTGATATGACAAGAACAATTTACATAGGCAAGCCCAGTAAAAAAGAATTGCAAGACTATAATAAATTGCTAAAAATTCAAAAAAAATTAATTTCTTTAATAAAGCCAGAAAATTATTATTGTGACTTAGACATAAAAGCAAGATTGTTATTGGGAAAAGATAAGATTTATTTTAATCATTCTCTGGGTCATGGAGTAGGTAAAAAAATTCACGAGCCACCTTGGTTGAGATCATCTTCTTCAGATAAAATAAAATCAAATGACATTATAACAATAGAGCCAGGAATTTATAAGAAAAATTATGGTATTAGGATAGAAGATACTATTTTGGTTAAAAATAAACCTGTTGTATTAACAAAATCAAATAAAAAATTGATTTGTTTTTAAGCTTTTAAACTAAATATTTTACTTAACCATTCACTTATCTTTATCCAAAAACCAGGCTCTGTGCATTGGCTATCTAAACAAGAATTGCTACTACACTCAAAGTTATTATTGCAATATTCTCCGCCATTTAGTTGTTCTTCCCAGGCGTTATTTATGTTACAGTACCTTCCTTTTTCTCTATATCCTAATTGAGGACATTCTTTTTGTTCCTTACAATCCTCGGGGCAATTCATTTCATTTTCACCAAATTGAGTCTCACATTCTCCATTAACAACACAGAATGATTCAGATGGCTCAGTTTGTGGTTCATATGTGACCATACGTATATCTCCATTTATGCTATTTAATCTTATAATGATCTTATCATTTCTACTGTACAAATCTTGATACCTATTCTTTAGGGGCGTTAAATCAAAGTTGAAGGTCTGTGTAATATAAGCTTCACATGAATCGCCATTACTATTATGGTATAAAAACAGATTAGATTGAGGAGGAACAGATTTCATAAAACCACCATCCCATGTCAATGTAAATTTATGTCCCTTACATCCACCACCATAAGAAGCTATAACACTCAAAATATCTCCATTAATAGATACTTCCTTAAGATCGAAAACGTCATTCCCAAACTTTTCATCTGTAATTAATAGTTTTGAAATCTCATCATTAACTATAGGAGGACACTCAAAGATCATACATCCATCCTGGTCATATTCACCAGTAGGCTTACCATTCATACAAGCACTACAGGCAATTGGCTGGTTTTCAAATTTTATCCCGAATACTGCAACGTACTGTACTGGAATTGTTTTGATAGTTTGAATATCAATTAGTTTTAATCTTCCATTATTAAAAATCTCTACTTCATCTCCAATCCTTAATGTTTTAATTTCATATAGAACAACTTTAGAGGCGGAATCAATAATTTCAACTTCAACACTATATTCATTTTTACCAAGTTTATTAGCATAATCGACAGCCATAATCAAAATATCTTTTAATCTTACTTTAATTCCTTCTTCCCTAAAAACCTTAGTTTCCCCTTCTTCTAATGAAAACTCTTGCCCGTTATCAGAACCACTTCCAACATTAACACTTATTGAACTTTGAGCACTAGCTCCTTTATCGTCAGTAACTGTAAAAACAACTTTATAATTTCCAGATTGAGAATATTTATGTGTAAAAGTAGCCTCCTGACTTATTTCTCTATTACTATTTGGGCTCCCAGCAAGGTTGATGGCATATCTCCCCAATCAACACTATACTTTAAATATTTTCCATCGGGATCATAAGCTTCTATACTCCATTTTCCAATTTCATTAACTTTCAAATCCGTAGGACCACCAACAGAAGTAATAACTGACGGTTTATTATTACTATTATCGCCACCAAAAGCGATTTTAAACTCAGCTTTATCTTTTTCTCTACATTATTTAAACCTAAAATTATCCCCAAAATATCAACTTTTTTACCTTCATAAAGAGTATATTCTTTTTCGAAATCCGGGCTACAAACAGATGTTGACGTAGGTCCACAAACCATAGGAGTTGTAACCTTAACATTCACTGAATCAGCCACTAAACATAAAGCATTAGGAGGACAAACATCAGTATTAATTAATTCAATCTTCATATCTTGATAATTTGTAATTTTTGCAGTTTCTCCTTTACTTAATGAAAACTCAGAAGGTATTTTGATTAATTGTTCATTTTCTTCACCATTTAATTCTTTTATATCCTCATCTGCTTGAGATAATAATTTAGTTCTACTACATATATTTGCACTTAACATATTACCACTATCAGAATATTTATATGCATATACTAAATATTCTTCTCCTTTTTGAAAACCATAACCACAAGCAGCGCTATCTCTTGCTGTTCTTACTTTTACTGTATCATAAAGCTTAAAGGATGACTTCCAGGAAGTATATAGCTCAAAAACAACATCTCTACTTTTAACTTCATTATAACCACCGGTATCTTCAATACTCAAAACCTTGCCAGAGAAAACAGCATCAGACCTATCTAACTCCTCTAAAGGTGTTCCAGGCGCAATACAACTACAAGCCAAAACAAAAGGAACAATCAACAAACTTAGTAAAACCAAGATAATTAATTTTTTCATATTTTTATCTCCAAAAATAAGAAACTCCATTTCTTATCAACAGCATTTAGAAAAAAATATGATTAAAAACTATATAAATCTACTTATAACTTCAAACCACTTTAAAGTTATAAAAATATTTTTAAATCAATAGGAAATAACTTCTAGTCCTTTAATATTTTCAAAATGTTTCTTATTTCTTGTAATTATCTTATTAATGCCATTAGATAAATAAATTCCAGCTATAGCACAATCAAATAACTCTATAATTTTCCCCTTTTTCTTTAGATACCAGAATATTTCAGAAGATTTTTTACATCCTTGTTTATCTAAATCAAAAATTATTAATGAATCAAAAAGCCCATCACAAAAATCTTCTTCTATTTTATGAGAAGGGTTAGAAAAATCCAAACCAAACATTATCTCCAAATAACTAATTCTATTAATAACCAAGGGTTCATCAATGGTTTCTAATACTTTTTTCAAACTTTCATTTTTTCTAAAAAAATCAATAATAGTAGAACTATCCATTCCTATCATTTTCTTGATGTTTCCATTTCTTTAGTAGTTTTTTCCATTCTTCTATTAAAAGAATCTCTAAATTCTTTCATTGCTTTTTCTTTAGCAACCCAATCTATGTCTGCTTTATTTAAAACACCAAAAAAGCTCATTAAATGTTCTTTATTTCCCTTAGCTTCTTTAAATTCCAAAATGACATCTGAAAAACTTTTATTTTTAGCTTTTAAACTATTTAAAAAGTTATATGCTTCTTCTTTTATTGAGATATTAATGTTTCCCATACTCATACATATACTATGTACTCATATATAAATCTTTCGTTTAGATTTTAGAATACTAACTAAATCAACCACTTAGCATTTCTCTGCACAACTTTTTTATCAGCAATTATCTTCCCGTTTTTTCTTAAATCTTTCTTTTAAACAATATATTAAACCATACAGTACATCTAGATTTTCCATCCATTAACAAAAACTTTTCTATTGTCAGCATAAATTATTCCCTTGCTCATATCTTTTACAATATCCCAATGCAAAGCAGATTTATTAGTTCCTTTACATTCGGTATAGGCCATACCAAAGGCGAGGTGAATAGATTTATACTTTTTCTCATCAAATAATAAATCCTTAGTAAATCTAGTAACTTTAGGATTAAACCCAATTCCTAATTCTCCCAAATATCTGCTTCCTTTATCAGTATCAAGCATGACATTCAAAAATTTCTCATTCTTCCTCGCAGTAGCTTTCACAACTTTTCCTTTCTTAAATTCAACAACAATGTCTTCAACTTCCCTTCCTGCCCTTATAGCAGGATAAGTAAAATGAATTCTCCCTTCAGTTTCATATTCTAAAGGAGCATTAAATATCTCTCCACCAGGAAAATTCTCTTCTCCAGCATCAACAATAAAAGGTCTGTTCTTAACTCCAATCTCAAGATCAGTATCTTCTCCAACAATTCTTATTTTCTCAGCCTTATCTAAAACTTTCTTAACTCTATCCATGTGCACTTTCAATTTTTTCCAATCTTGCAACATAGCGCCAAAAACAAAATCCTCATATTCATCTAAACTCATATCAGCTTCCTGAGCAAAAGCTTCAGTCGGAAATAGAGTGCTGCATCTTCTAATCTTCTTTCTTGTATTTACAATATAGTGTGTTATAGGATCAGTAACTCTTTGTCTTAAGGCAATTTTTTTAGGATCAGTATTTGTTAATTCCCTAGTATTTTTAGTTGAATGTATCCCGATATATCCTTGCGCTTTCTTGATTTCATAAAAAGCAATTTCAGGAAATTTTTTTAATTGTTCATTAGACGCATTTTTATAATAAATATAACTTTGCCCAGGAAAACCAAGATTTACTTTTGGGAAAGCCCCTCTTTTTATTATTAATCTATAAATTTCTTTTATCAATGGAATAGCCTCAATTCCTCCTTCGACAATTATATACTCGTTTTTTTTAACACCTATGGAATAATCAACTAAAGTTTTAGCAACATCTTGAATTCTTTGATCCATTAAATCACCCCTAATACTTATAAGTAAGTAATAATAAAATTATTATTTATAAAGTTTTGTTTTAAATATCTTGTATGGTTACCTATTGGGTAACCAACTTTTAAGTCTTTAAGCTGATTCAATAAACCGAAACCTTTAAATATTACTATCACTATAATGATACTATGAAAATTGAATTATTAAACCCATACGTAATAAAGATATTAATTTCAGCTAGAAAGATAGACAGCGTTAGCTCTATCTCTAAGAGGATAAATTTATCATATGGCTGGACTCATAGATGGATAAAAGAATTAGTTACAGAAGGTATTTTTAAAGAGAAATGGAGAGGTATAGTTTTAGAGGAGAATAATAAAACCTATAAAAAAATTTTAAAGTTTATTAAAGAAAATTTCTTAAATGAGATTAGCTTTCATTATTCTATCTTGGGTTTATTTGGTATTAAGTATTGTTATACAAAAACAGATGCAGTTTATGTTTACGTAGAAGGAAGATATAATATAGCAAGATACAAAGAGTATTATCCTATTTTCATTAAGATTAAAGAAGCAGATTATGATATCTTTTTGTATTACTGTAAAAAATTAAATTTAAAGATAAAATCTAAAAAAGGAGTTTTTTATGTCCCAGAAGTTTTAAATGATTTTAAGATGATTAAAATAAAAAACATACCAATTGAACCATTAGATGAAACTATAGAGTTTATGAAGAAAAATATCTATAACTTTGAACCAGCATTAGAAATGATACGAGAAACCTACAACAAAAGATTAAAGACCAAATATAGCGAGGTTAATTTTTTATAAACATGGAAGAACTAATAAAACGAGAAAATAAAATTTTTGAAATTTTACAGAAATTCATAGATGAAAATTTAGATTTCATACTTGTTGGTGGCTATGCTGTATCTGCTTATAAGCATAGATTTTCTGTTGATGCGGATATTGTCATTAATTCAGTAGATTTAAGCAAATTTGAAATAATTTTAGAAAAAGAAGGTTTCAAGGAAGTTATATCTAAAGATCTAGAAGATATTTATGGTTCTAAATTCATCAGATATGAAAAAGACAAGGTAAGTGTTGATATATTGATAGATGCCCTAGTTTCAAGAACCACCAACGCTTCTTTTAGCTTTAGATTATTATACGAGAATTCGGAAAAACATAAAATAACAGGTATTGAAAAAGAAATCCTTGCTAGAATTCCAATAAAAGAATTATTAATAGTGGTAAAACTACATTCAGGAAGTTTAACTGATTTTAGGGATATTGCGACTTTAGCCAAAAATACAGATTTAAGTTTAATTCAAAAATATCTTTTCATAGGGGATACAAAAAAAGTTAATGAAAATTTAAAAAATTTAAATAGAACAGTTAATGATAAAAATTTTATCGACGCTTTTAAGGGAATTTTTATTGAAAAGAAATTCGACATAGATATGAAGCAAGTCGAAAGAATAAGTAACTTAAAAAAATAAATTTTAAAAAAACAATTTAAAAATACTATAAACCGCACCAAAAAAATAAACTGAAATTAAAATCCAGCTTAAAGTCCTATGATACTTTAATTCATATTCAGGTTTTCTCTCACTTTTCTTTTTAGCAGCATGAAACGTCAAAATCAACAATATACCCTCTACACCACCAGAAACAGCACCAGCAAACCACATTGCTTTGATAAATCCCATAACACCAGTTAAAAAAACCAAAAGGGGAGTAATGCAAGTTATCCCCCAAGAAACAAAACTGCTGATTCCATAATCTAATTGTAAAACCCATCTTAAAGCTAATCCCAAAGCCAAAAAACTAGTGCTCATAGAAAAAACAGCAAACAAATTCCCAAGTAAAACCATATGTTCACCAATAGCCTTTCCTAAGCCAATTGTCGCAACCTCTGTAGTATTAAATCCTGTAACTCCCAGTATTATAACCGCAAATAGTCCATACAATAGGATAGGTATTAAACTACCAATAAAAATAGATTTTTTTAATTCCTTTCTGTTTTTATCCAAAACAGCCCTCATCTCAGGAATACTACTGGTTCCAATCAAGGCAAACAAGATTACACCATATGGAACAAATATTTTCCACAAATCAAAACCATATAAATTTTCAACTTTTACATAATTAAAAGAAAAAAATAAAATCAATATCATTAAAGTTAGCATTATTCCGCCCAAGATTAATTCAGAATTTGAAACAGATTTAATTCCATAAAATATCAAAGCACTCATTATTATAAAATAAATCAAGCTGTAAAAAAAGGGATTACCATTAAAAATAGCGCCCAAAGCTTGTCCTACCCCTATAAGATAAGCAACTAAAGCACCGATTATAGAAACCCCCATTGCCAAAGTCATTATCTTTTTAGCTTTTTTTCCTAAATATTTTTCACAATATCCAGTTAATTCATGAACATCTTTAGTTCTTAAAGTAATTTCACCAACATATAGATTAACAGTTAAAGTGGCCATTCCAAGTAAAATTAGAGCTAATAACCCTGTCCATACTCCGCTTTGATAAAAAACAAAAGGCAACCCTAGAACACCAGCACCTATAATGCTTCCAATTAAAATAGCAATAGCTTGCAAAACCTCTTTTTTCATAATTTTAATTAAAACAAATACCTATTTAAATATATTTTCTATTGATAAATCAAGGGCCTATAGCTCAACCTGGACAGGATATTCATCTTTCTAATCTTTTCAAATATTCTCTTACTTTTTTAGTCCCTATTTTTTTCAGCTTTTCCTTTAATTTTTTGTCTAGTCTAATTAAGTATACTTCAGGGTAATTGTTCTTTTTGTCTTTTCCAGTCATAGCATAATATATTTTCGATAGTTTATAAACATTTTTGTATTACCGATATAACCGAAAGATATATAAACATATTAGTATTACAAATATGATGATAAATATTACTCCCGAATTAGCAGAAATTTGCGGAATTCACGTTGGTGATGGTTATTTAAGAGGTCCAAATAAACGAGTTGAGTTAGACATAAGCGGGAATGTTGAAGAAAGAGGGTATTATGATGAAAATGTAAAGAATATCTTTAAAAAAACATTCGGAATAGATATTAAATGCCGCTTTTTTAATTCGAGGAATACCTATGGATTCGTTATTAGGGATAGAAGTATAAATAAATTCATGCATGAATTAGGATTTCCTTACGGTAAAAAATCGACAACGATTCAAGTTCCAGAAGTAATAAAGACTTCTTCAGATAAAACGATAATCTCGGGTTTTTTGAGGGGATATTTTGACACGGATGGTTGCTTATTCTTATTAAAGAGAAAAGGGAAATATAGAGAATTCAAGAGAACGCATCATCATTATCCCATAATTAGATTTTCAACAGTCTCTTTAAATCTACATAAAGATATCATAGAATTATTGAGCAAGATTGGGTTTAGCAAAATAGCTAGATACCTCTATCATCCAAAGAGTATTAGAGAGAACATAAAATATTATATTACCTTATATGGTTACAATAATACGGAAAGGTTTTTTCAGGAAGTTGGCTCTAAGAATCCTGTAAAATTATCAAGATTGTTAGTTTGGAAAAAACTAGGGTATTGTCCTGCACATACTACTCTTAAAGAGAGAGAGGAAATGTTAAAAAGCACAGAAAACTAGGATTTTAAGGGCCTATGGTGCAATCTGGAAAACACAAAGGGCTTCGGTTTATTAAGATGAAACCCTTAGATCTAGGTTCAAATCCTAGTAGGCTCAACTTTCATAAGTTTTAAAAATATAACAAAAGCAGTTTTCTGAATGGAACAAGATACATTCACTTTCCCAACAAGATTAACAAGGTCTTTTAACCTAAAAGAACAACTTATAGACACATCAAGAACACTATATGAACAATTTGGATCAAAAACACCAAATATAGAAGAGATAGTAAGGCAATTAACAAATTTAAGAAACAAGCTTATTTCAATAGTCGATAATGGAACATATTCATTACAGATAGAGGCGATAAATTACATTACTAGAAGATTTCAAGAAAATCCAACTCCGGCAGTTTATTTAATGGCTTCAAAATTTATTAGCCAAGAACTTCCAAAGGTAGTTTTTAATAATCATTAAAACTAAAATTTATAAATAGCTTAATATAAAGGAGGTTTATAAGAACCACGGGTGCTTATTATGAGAGAGAGAAATTTCAAGATAATACTATCTATTGTGATTATAGTATTTGCAGGAATAATATCATACGAAGCTTATACAATATATTTAATTCAGGAAACAATAGCCGATATTAACGTGAACTACTCAGGGCTAAAGCCCTGAGCGTCTAACGAGAGAAGCTGGTTAGTTGCATTTGTTCTTTATCTTGTTTGTAATATTCGTAATCTAATGCTTCCCAATGTTTTTTCTGGCTTCTTTCAACATAGAATTTTAC
>JACPIM010000005.1 GCA_016188045.1 Candidatus Woesearchaeota archaeon
GGATCTATACCAGATTTTGAATGCACTTGTGAAAGTAAAAGATTTATAACTTTAAATTAATAATCACCTCTTGTTTGCCCAGAAAGTAAGCTTCCTTTCAGTACTTTTTGAAATTGGAAGGGGCTTCTTTCTAGGGTTTTATCTTATTTATGTTTAGCGTCTTTGTTTAATCATATACTATGTTGAGCAATAATGCTTAAAAAGAAGTTTTTAAGCTAATAGTAGTGATATGAGCATAGATACTATATCAGACAGAGAAAAGGTACTAATCAACATTAACAGAGATTATGTAAAGAGTGAACAATCATTTTCAAACAAAATATTCTTTGGTTTTATTTCGTTAGCTATAGGTTTTTTGTATTATTTTTATACTAATCAGGCTTTGCATAACGCCATTACAGCAATGACGCCAACTGTCTTTTTTGGCATATTTTTCATGCTTTCAGGAATTTATTTTATGATTGAAATTAGTACAAGTAATGCGAATAGGATAAATTACTCTATTCTTGCTAAAAAAATAATCAATAACTATACTGAATTAAAGAGATATGATATTAAACCTCTTGTGTTTGAAAAACAAATATTTTATGCTATAATAATCGCTTGTATTTTTGGTGGTGGAGTATGGCTTTATTCAACTTCTTTTATATGGACAACTATACTTACTTTTGTTGTTGGAATGACAATTTTGTTTATGGATAAATTCTTGCATTACTTTAATCATTGAAATCTTTAAAAAAAGAAATTCTATTTAAATGGTGAAAGTGCTAGGGTTTAGTATTCTAAGCTAGTAAGTCCAACTTAAAAAATGCCGACATAAATATAAACCAACGAACTATCTCTTTCTTTTATGTTCAGAATTTTTACAACAGAAAAGCTTGATGTTGATTAAATCCATCTAGACCAATGGAGTGCCAACAGATATAAATAGAAGTATAATCCACAATTAAAGTAAACTAGATTGGATATATACAAAAATGTATGAAATAATCACTAAGAGTAAAAAAGCTGAAAAACAATATTATAAAGTGCTCAATTCCAGAGAAGGTATCCCTGCAAAACTAGAAAAGTTAAAAGAAAATCCAAGAGAAGAACTAGATGCTCATAAACTAAAAGGAAAACTAGAAGGATTATGGAGTTGTTCCTTAGGTAGTGATATTAGAATGGTTTATAGGATTGATGACAACACAAAAGAAATAATCGTTTATACTGTTGGCTCTCATAAGGTTTATGGGTGAGTCCTAAGTTTCCAACCCTTTACACCCTTTTTCTCTGCTTCTTTACTTTCTGCAATAGCTTCCATCATCTCTTTATTTCTCAATATACCAACCTCTTCTAAAAGTTCCTCATATTCTTTTTTAGGTATCAAGATAGTTTCTTGTTCCATTTTGTATTATTTTTCTCAATATTTGTATATTAATATTATTATACTAAAACCTATATAAACCTTACTATATTTTACAGACTATAATACGTCATAGAAAACTATAAATAACAATTAGTTTATCTCTGTTTCTATGGGTTTATATGAATTATTTCCTGCAAATAAGAGAGTTGAAAAAAAGTTGAAGGAATTAATTGAAACCAGAAAAGATATTCTTGAAAAATTAAGAAAATTAAAGGAAAATCCAAGAGAAAATGTAGGAGCACATCCTTTACATGGTCCTTTAGCAGGAAGATGGTCTTGTTGGTTGGGCTCAAATTTAAGAATAATCTATATTATTAACGATTCTGAGAGAAAAATAGAAATGGTTGCTGTTGGAACACATAAAATTTACTAAATATCTAGTTTTTTAAATTTTATACCCCTTTTACGATTTTCTTCACTTTCTCTTATTTGATCCATTAATTCTTTATCTTGAAGTATCTCAATAGTCTCTTTCATACCTTCGTATTCCTTTTTTGAGATCATAATTGTTTCTTGTTCCATTTTATTTAATATTTATATTGCTATTAATGGTATATAGTTATTTATATATCTTCCGTTTAACCAAAAATTGATAGAAAACTATAAATATTAATTCAATTTACATAGTACAAAAGGAGGTTAGAATCTAGTTTATAATTAAAGACTAAGTGTTTCACAGTCTATTACATACTTCTTTCTAGGGTTTAATAAACTTTAAAATTATTAACTAAATAGTAGTTAAAAAAGAAAAGATTTATAAATAGTAATTTCTCAACCAAAGCATGGCATTTAAGAAAATTAAGAAAGCATTTAGAAAAGTAGCATTTTATACTGTATTAACAGTTGGACCAATTGGAACGGGAACAGGAGTAACTTGTTTGTTAGATAGTAATCGTGATCCTATAGAACAAAGAGAAGGCTTTGTATCAGAAGGATCATATATAAGACCATACGTACCTACAAAACAAGAATTCCGTATAGAAGATTCAACTTCCGTAGACCTAGAACAGAGTTCATCTCAAAATTATCATATTAACCAAAGAAGCGATTTATTTAATTTTTCTGGCCCATATCAATCATCAAAAAGAGAAGATATTACAATACCAGTTCTATCGGAAGAAAAAACAAGCTCTGATAAAGATCAGATTAACATAGAGGCTTTTTTCAAAACACCGCAGGGAAAACTTCTAGATAGTTTAAATAATCTAAAATAAATACATGGCAGACGCTTGGAAAGTATTTGGATTAACAATAAGTGTTCTGATAATACTAAGTTTAATTTCATATGCCTTTATTTATATTTCAAGAGAATGCAACGATAGTTTAGATTGTCCCTCTGATAATTACTGCGCTTATAACCACAAATGTTACCCAATGCAAACTAATAATACATCAAACAACAATTCATTATATATTTTTATAATCTCAATTTTAAGTATCTTAATTTTATCTTATTTTTACTATAAAACATTAAATAAAAAACACTAAGTTTATAAAGAATAATAATTAATAACAAATTATGAAATCTTTTACTGCAATTATAAAGAAAGGCGAAAAACAATTTGTTGCTCTTTGCACAGAATTAGATGTCGCTAGTCAAGGCTATACCGTAGAGGAAGCATTAAAAAACTTAAAAGAAGCTGTAGAATTATACATTGAAGAAATAGGCTTACCAGAAGAGTTTTCCTCTAATGATACAATCGTTGTAAACTTTGGGGTAGAACATATTGGCAAAACTACCAGTATTGTCAGGTAAAGAAGTTATCAAGACACTTTCTAAAATAGGTTTTATTTCAGTAAGACAAAAAGGAAGCCATGTAATCATGACAAAGGAAGATTCAGAAGGTAAGGTTGCTTTAGTAGTCCCATTACATAAAGAAATAGATAAAGGAACATTACTTGAAATTATCAGACAATCAAAGATGAAAAGAGAAGAATTTCTAAATTTATTATAGAACATTAAATAAAAGAACCAATTAAAATGTAACAACTTATAGGTAGTTAAAAACCGAAAAGTTTATAAATAAGTAAAAGTTTAAATTTATATTAATTTAAGATTTATGGATAATAAAATGGCAGAAAAAAATTATTTTATCCCACCAGAAGAAAATTATAAAATGGATTTTAGCCCATTAAAAGAAAAGTATAAGACAAGATTTGATAAATTAAGACTTGATAAAAGACCAGAAATAATGAGATTAACAAAACAAGAAATTGCGGCTTTTATAAGGAAACTACCACAATTTAGTCAATCACAGAGTACTAGACCACCAGTAGTTTATGTTACTAGAGTTTTAGATAGTGCTAATCAAGTTATGACAATACCACCAGAAATTGGAGAATTAGAAAGAATGATGTTTAGTGCAGGAGCAGAACAGGTTCAATTTAAAGATTGTACTTATCAAAGAGCATCAGATATAGTTAGTATAAGCCAATCTAATGGGAAACCGATCAGAGTTTTAGAATATAGGATTAAACAATAATTTTTTCTTTAATTTTAAACTAATAAAAGCAACAACCCATAACCAATAAAGCAGCTTCCACCTAAAAATGGCATTGCTGGATAAAACTTATTCTTATTCCCAAAAATTAAAAGCGATAACAAACCCAAACTAGCCATAACAGGAATAATTAAACTAATTAACCCATATTTAGCAAATACTACTCCAGAAAATAATAAAGTAAATCCTATATCTCCCCCGCCTAAAATAGCAAACCTTTCTGGAACTTTAACATTTTTCTTTCCCGAAGCTTTCTTTTCAAGAAAGGCTCTTCCATAAGGTATTAAAAAACCAGCAAAAAACTTAGATTCACTTTGAAATTTAGCTAGTTTTACCATATGTTTTGTTTTCCAAACAGCAATAGCATCATATCCCATAATTAACAATAACAAAATAGAAATGCTAAAAACATTAAAAACAGGAACAAACATAGCACTTAATCCACCATATAAAAATAATTCACTGATATTGTGAATATAAACGTTGGGTTTTATTATTTTAAAATATCCAACAATTATTGAAATAACTACAGCTAAATACTGATTGAAAAAAGCACTTAAAGATATGCTTAAAACAAAAATAACACTTAAAAAAAACCAAGATTTCCATAATCTAACAAATCTCAACATAGCAATAACAACAGCTATTAAAGTAGCAACTAATATTATTGCAAAAACAGGAATATAACTTGTCTGCGGATTAAATTCTGGTCTTTCAATTCCCAAAGGCAATTCTTTTAGCAAATAATAATTAGTCACGTATAGTCCAATTAACTGAGCAACGAAAAACATAGAAACCAGTAATAGAGTTACATTAAGATTATGTTTCATAATTAAAATTAAAATTTACTTCTATATAAATGTATCATAATATTTAAATACTTTACAAAAAGATTCTTAACTAATGATAGTAAATCCATGGGGCTCAGAATTAATTCAAGATTATGAAAGATTAATAAAAAACTTCGGATTAAAACCGTTTTCTCCTTTATTATTGCCAAATCCGAATATATTAATGAGAAGAAACGCAGTTTTTGCCCATCAGGATCTTGAAGTCATTTCAAACTGTATTAAGAATAAGAAAAAGTATTATGCTTTAACGGGCATAATGCCAACAGGAAATAAAATACATTTCGGTAATAAGATGGTTGTTGAAAATTTGATTTATTTCCAGGAACATAATGCAAAAACATATATTTTAGTTGCAGATTTAGAAGCTTCAGCAACAAGAAATGTCTCATTAGAAGAAGCTAAAAAAAGAGCCTTAGATTTTCATATCCCAGCATATATAGCATTAGGATTAAATCCTAAAAAAACAATTTTTTACTTCCAATCGGAAAACAAGAAAGTAATGCACCTAACTTATGATTTTTCTAAAAAAATAACATTAAATGAATTTAAAGCAATTTATGGAATAGCAGATCCATCAAGAATATTATCAGGATTAACACAAGCAGCAGACATGTTATTTCCTCAATTAGAAGAAAAAATCCCGGGCATTATTCCGGTAGGTCCGGATCAATCTCCTCACTTAAGATTAGCAAGGGATATAATAAACAGAACTAAAAGCAGTTACAATTTTTCTCCTCTGGCCTCGATTTATCATAAATTTACTCCTTCCTTAGATGGTTCAATTAAAATGTCAAAATCAAGTCCAAATTCTTCTATAGAGCTACCTGAAAACCAAGAATCAGCATGTAAAAAATTAAAAAATGCAGTTTCAGGCGGAAGAAAAACATTAGAAGAACACAAGAAACTTGGCGGCATTCCAGAAAAAGATATGGTCTTTGAAATGTTAAAATTACATTTAGAAGAAGACGATAAAAAACTAGAAAAGATTTACAATGATTATAAGTCAGGAAAATTAACAACCAAAGAACTAAAAGAGATTGGTTGTGAAAAACTAACAATTTTTTTAAATAATTTCTCAAGAAAACTGGAAAAAGCAAAAAAACAAACTCATAATTTAAATTTTATAACTTTTAATTAATTCTAGCTTCTAGAGCCACCTTCAATTTTCTCAGTGCTTTATTTTGTATTTGCCTAACTCTTTCTTTTGTTACGCCAATCATACCACCAACTTTTTCTAAAGTAGGTTTTTCATCATCATCAAATACATGATCTAAATTAAATCGAAGCGCTATAACTCTTGATTCAATTTCATTTAATCCAGCTTCACCACTATTTAATACCCGTCTAAGATGTTCAAGATAAAGACCAGCTGTTTCATCTCTAGTAGTTTCTAAATAGTCTGGCTCTTGATTTTTATCTTCAAAAGAAGCAGGATTACGACCTCTGTACTTAGTTTCTGCAACCAGTACTCTACTAAATGCTTTCGATATACCGTTACAAGCATAAGTTGAAAATTTAAAACCGCGAGTATAATCAAATCTATCAACACACCTAAAAAGAGCAAGATTTCCTTCGCTTATCAATTCATTATGGAACAAATCAGTTCTTATTCTTTTGGCCATACTTACCACTAATGCCATATTATGTTTAGCTATTTTATTTCTAACTTCGGTTATTTGAGGTTCTAAATCATCTACTAAATTACCAAGTTCACTTAAATATCCAAATTTATCTTGACTTCTTCTTAACTTATCTTGAGCGTCCATTAATTTATATCTTAACCAATTAAATCTTCTGAACAACCCCCTTTCTTGTTCAGGTGTTAATTGACGACCAAAACCACAATAATCCCCTATTGTATCCTGTTGAATTCCACTTTCGCCATAAGTAACAGGATCTTCAATATGAATATCTTCAGCTTCAAATCCTGATTTTTTAAAATCTGGTTCATAAAATCCCCTTTTTCTTCTAGGCTTGCTTCTATGATCATTCGTATTTCTTGATCTGTTAACTATTCCATCCACAACATAATCTCCAATTCTTAGTAATAATGCGCTCCTAACAGGATTGCGCCACAACGATAAAGAATAGATATCTTGTCCATTTGAATTTGGATTAATTAATTCTTGTAAACTTCTTCCTCTTAAATCTCCAAGTTGGCCAATATGTTCTCTGTCTGACCTATACTCTAAAACAACTTCTCCTTCTCCGTTATAAATAAAAGTCCTTAATCTAACTCCCAAGTCATCTCTAGGACCCACAGCAACAACCATATTTTTATTAGTCATAAAATAAAAAACCTAGTTTTCATTTATAAATCTTTTTACTACCATAAGATAATGAAATAACCAAAAGCTTTATATACCCATTAAATGTGCTACTAACCATTATATGATAGTAACAAATTGTAGGAGGGGTTATCAATGATAATCCAAGAAAATTTCCTTAAAAAATTAAGATCAGCATTTGATTTAAACATTTATGAAGTTAAAATCTGGACAGCTTTATTGTCCCGTGGAATTGCAACAGCTGGAGAATTATCTGATATCTCCAATGTTCCAAGATCAAGAAGTTATGATGTTCTTGAAAGTTTAGAAAAAAAAGGCTTTGTAATTATGAAATTGGGCAAGCCTATTAAGTATATTGCAGTTCAGCCAGAAGAAGTAATAAAAAGAGTAAAAGAAAGAGTAAAACATAGTACTGAAGCAAAATTAACGCACTTAACAAACGTTAAAGAAGATCCTTTGTTCAGGGAAATAGAGTTATTATTCAAAACAGGAATAGAGCACATAGATCCAACATCATTAGCTGGTTCTGTTAAAGGAAGGGAAAATATCTATGATCATTTGGATACAATGTTGCAAAATGCTAAAAAAACAGTAACAATAATGACAACACCCGAGGATTTATTAAGACAGTTTGACAGGTTAAGATTAAGATTCAAAAAATTAAAAGAAAAAGGAGTCAAGATAAGAATTGCTGCTCCTGCAAGTGAAGAAGTTAAGAAAAGAGTTAATGAAATAAAACAGATTGCAGATTTAAGGTCAATTAACCCAATAAGAGGAAGGTTTGTTATTATTGACTCAAAAGAAATTTTATCAGTTATAACAGATGATAAAACCACTCATGAAAACTATGACACCGCAATATGGACAAATACTCCGTTTTTTGCTCACGCATTAGAAACAATGTTTGACTTTTTATGGGAAAATAAGAAAGCTTAAATAACACAAAAGAAGAGAAATTAAAAATGCAAATTCCAGGAAATTTAAGAAACACACTTTGTGCTTTATTAGCAACAGTAGCTCTATCAAGTGGATGTAATAATTCAAAGACACTATATAATGGAAAAATAGATGATGCTAATGTAAGTTATGTGCAAACTTTTGATAATCCGGGGTATTTAACTTCACAAACAATGAGTATAGAAAAAGCAGAAGGGGGCTCAATAGATTTAACTGATAATTCACCTTATCCACCAGATTACCAAATAGATAAGGTTAAAATAACAAAAGATGGTAAAACCACAGAATATTTATCAAGTAACGCTACAGACTCAGCAATAATACAAGAAGGACAAAAAAAGTTTAATGAATATAAATCAAGAATTCAAGAAGAAAAACCTAAAGAAGATTTAGAGTTTTTAAGAAATTTTTAAATAAGAAAGTTTAAATGTTTCAACGTTTATTCTTTAATATATGGTAATAAAAACAGCAGATGAAATTGCAAGAGAGTATAATAATTTAGTAGTAAAAATGGCTTATCAATTAAAAAGAGGAAATTCTCAATTAGATATAAC
>JACPIM010000020.1 GCA_016188045.1 Candidatus Woesearchaeota archaeon
AATAATTTTTTAAGTAAGAAGAACTAGCTCTTTTTAGCAGTTTTCACCTTCCAAATTGAAACTGCTTCTTAAAATGCAAGAACTCGCAATTCATCTCAGGGTTCTAAACCCTGAAGTGTTCTTGCTCGGAGAAATCATAAACAAACGGAGAATAAGAAATAGAATAGTCGAATATGATAATTCTTACTTGTGGTTCTAGCTTTGAAATCATGATCAAATTGTCTATAAGCTGTTTCAATACCCCATCTTTTACCATACCATGAATATAAATAATGAGTTAATTGAACTGGAATATCAAAGTTAGTAATAAATGCTCTCTTAATTCCTTCTTCATCATCAACTAAAATTAAATTTACAGTTGCTTTTTCATTCTTACCAATTTCAAAATCATTAATAATTCTAGCACTACAATCTTCTGATTTTCTTAAATAAGCTTTAATTGTTTCTTTTCTTATTTTCGGCATAATGAATTTTATTCTATGGGATTTAATTAAATTGATAATTTTAGCTCTATCAAAGCCTCTATCAAAATAAGCTTGATCAATCTTTACCTTAGGTTTTACTCTTATTAGACTTTCATCTAGTAGTCCAGATAAATTATCAAATTTATGAATCGGAATAGCGTCTATTGTAAATCTTTGCCCTGCGATAACTATTGAACATGTAAGAAATTGATAGAAATGTGTTGTGCCTCTTTCTGGTTTTCCTTCTACAATGTAAGGATCATTCTTATCTCCATAATAAGGGAGCTTATGAATATCATAAGCTATATTTACTTTTCTCCTATTTAGTAATTTGTAGTTTTGTTTAGCAAAATTAAAAATGATATCAAATATTGAAATGAACTTTGCCAAAATAACATGAAAATTATAAAACTTCAAACAATACTAAAGCTAACATTATGTTTATATACTACAAAAAGAGGTGAATATTTATGAAAAGAATAATTTTAATGATAATTATTGGTTTGTTTCTAATCCAATCTGTTTTAGGTCAAGATAGTGATTGTATTCCTAATGATCATAGAGGTTGTTATCAAGGAGGGGCATATTGGATTGATAGTTGTAATGTTCAAGGAGATTTAATTGAAGAATGTCATAATAGACAATGTGAAGATGGTATTTGTATTGGTGATGATGAATCCTGCTATCCCCTTGTATCGACTGATGCGGATAGTGCTAGAATAGAAATTCAAGGAAGCGTACAAAGATTAAATGTACTCAATGTAAATATATTGAACAATAATATCTATTATGAGGTTTATAATGAGGATAGTGATATTAGAAATCCCCCTATATGGAGTCAAGCTGCACCTTCTGAACTAACTGGTCCATGTTATAGTGTTGGAAAGGATTATTGTACAAAACTTCAGAGGGTTTATGAAGATGATGATTGGAAATATGCTGTATTGTTGGATACATGTGGTGATGAAACAGATCTAAGAATTAAAAAAGAGATTATTTCTACTTCTCCTCTAAGTAAATTATATAAGATTAGTGATAATATTGCTGGTTTTGATAATGGTGAAGAAGTCATTCAAATAGTTCTCAAAGAAATGCCTTTAGTAGATATACCAGCTGGGGCAACAAAAGCTTTGTTTAAAATAATATCCTCTTCAGGTTTCGATGAGGTTTGGGTAAATAAGAATGATTGTATTATAGGGAGCGGTGGTGCCTGTAATGTGAAATTGACTTCAGTTTGGGTATATTCTCCTTATAAACAGGTCACTCTAACAAAAGTAGAAGGCATTGATGAAATGGAAACAAAGAGTATAAATATACAAATTCCTAGAGCCAGTCCACTAAAGAAAATTAGTAATTATGGTGCTGAAGCAGGTACTGGTGAAAATGATATTATAACATTCCTGTTAAAAGATAGTAATCCAGATTCTAATGAAGTTCTTATAGAAAATTTCTATAACGATAAGAATTTAGGTACTAAATGGTTAAGTGAGAGTTCGTGTCTTTCATGGACTGCAGAAAACTGTAGAATAGGAATAAAAGACATAGACTTTAAATATGATACTATATACTTAACATTAAGGGATGATAGTTTTGATGAGGAAGTATTTTTGAAGATACAAATAATAAAACCTACAGAAGAAACAGGACCAATTGAGACCCCAAAATCGAGGATTAAAGAAGAACCAAGTGAAATTGAGGAAAGGTCTGTACAAGAATTACCTTTTATATGTAGTGGTTGCCAATTAGAAAGCAAATGTTTTCCTTTTGGATATAGAAAAGAGGGAAAATTTTGTTCAGAGAATGAAGATTTCATGTCACAATTAGAGGCAAATTCAATATGTGAGAATAATTTTGAATGTAAGACTAATTCTTGTTTAGATAATCAATGTACTGAGCCTGGTTTTTGGCAGAAGATATTTAAATGGTTATCTAGATTGTTTGGTTAATAGAATACTATTTTTTGTTTTTAGAGTAACCTATAATAAAAACAATAAATGAAACAGAATACAATAAGTATTCTAATGTTTTGGTTACTAGGCTTAATATTTGTAAGTTGTAAAAGGCACCAAGAGAATTTTGATTTCCAGAAAGAGTAATCGTTATTGGGAATGCTATAAAAGATAAAATTGCAATAAGGATTAAACATATGTTTAAAATAGCTGATGTTTTGAAGTAATTATTATTAAGATTACATTTTGAAAATGACCTAATTATGAAATACAAATAAAAAAATGAAGAGATACCAAATAGCAGCTGTAACCAAAATGATGAATAGGAAAGAGATAATTTTAAAGCAGAAATAGCAAAAGGAGAATACAATACAGATAAAAATGTTATGCCTATGAAGACAAGAAAAGTTAATACAATAAGACTTACAAATATTAAATTAAAAATTTGTAATTTTTTTCCCATATAGGATTGGTTTCTAAACAGCTATTTAAATTTATTGTTTTTTCTTCTGACTAGATTATAAATATAGAAAAGATTTTGCAGATAGATTGGCAAGATTAAGAAAAAGACATAAACTTCTTGCACTAAGTTATCTTGAAAATGATAAGGAGAGAGCTTCTACTGGTGAAATTTTTCAAAGTCCGGTCACTTTTTTACATTCCGATCTACTGTTATGCTTAATAATCTTTAAATACTGGTTAGTTTTCTAATTATTGTATGGAAAAAAGAGGACAGGTTACTGTTTTTGTAGTTGTTGGTTTGCTGATATTAATAATTTTAAGTGTTGTTTTTGTTATAATTAGCACTAGAAATAGGATTGCAGAAAGTGAAATTACTGCTTCTACTTTGGATGAAGTAAGAAGGCAGGTTAATTTAGACGTTAAATTATGTTTTGAAAACATAGTTGAAGCTGGAATATTAGATAGCTCTAGACATGGTGGTGAAGCGATATTATGGAATTCACTGAGTGAAGGAACTAGTACTCTAAATCCTTGTAATATAATACCAACAGCAACACAGGAAATTAGGATGATGTACAATCCAGAATTAACTGATGATTGTGATGCAAAAGTAACCAATTTAGACTCTAGAGCAGAGACTACTATTTCCAGCATTAATATACCAGATATCGACAAATATGCATTTAAATTTATATCAACTTTGCCTAATGAAGGTGTATTTGATTCATATTCCCTTGAAAGATACATCAGAGACAAATTACCAAGATGTCTTAGAGAATTTAAAGACTACAGAACTAAAGGTTGGAGTATAGAGAGTAACGACGGTTGGGAATCTAGTGATGATTTCTCTGGAAGCATTAAAGAATATTTAGATACACATAACGCTCCAGACCCAAATAAAAAAGCGATAATTGTAGATCCAGGAACACCCCAAGCTTGTCCTTTAGACGGAAGATTATTGGTAAAATTAAATATGCCTTTAAAGTTTTCAAAAGAAAGCAGAATTGGGAAAGAAGAATCTTTCATTTTAGACAATCAAGAATTTATCTATAATGCAGATTTAACTTATTTTTACAAGAAAATTAAAGAACTATTTAGTAATTTATATAGTTTAAGTTCTGATGATCTAAATAACATAAAGATTACAGAACTCAATAACAACCCAATTTGTAGTGATTGCACCAGGTTAACTAGTACAATTAGTAGTATTAATAACGACGTAATGGCTTGTGAAGATAGCAACGGATGCCATTTCTATAAAGCAACAGATCCTAATACTGGAGCATATATGTTTAATATTAAATGCGGAGAATATTATTTTATATTAAGAAATCAGAAAACTATAAACGGAAAAGAGATTGTTTTAACTGAAGGGGATAATGATAAAATTAAAGTAAAAGTTAGTGGTTTTGAAAGCGATTATATTACTAAGGGAACTACAGTTAATATTGGGGGATTAGATATAACATACGACAAGCAAAGAGATAGTGGAGAATATGTTTTACTAGTCGGAAAAGGAGTAAGTTTCTTATGGGGTTATTATTTTGGTTGTGGCTTACCGGATCCACGAGCATCTTCAATGTGTGATATAAGTACATGAAAAAAACAATTATAATATTCAGTCTTGTAATTCTTTTCACTAATTTAGCTAATGCGGGTTTATATCCTGTTTCAGTTGCTGACTTAATACAACCAAGCTGCAATAATAATGGTATATGTGATTATTTTGAAAACTCTGCAAGATGCCCCAATGAATGTCAAACTCAAAACATTAATACAGCAAACAATATCGTAACAAGCACAACAACAATACCCACTATAACTGAAACACCACAACCAGACCTCATAAACGAACAGATTAATACTAATATTGAGAATAATAAAGTTCCAATAACTAATATTGTAAAAAAACAACCAATTCCGTGGAATTTAATTTTATCAATCGGTTTTGTTATTGGTGTAATATTATTAGTTTCTGTTCTTTATTTATGGATCAAACAAAAACAACCAATTAAAACCAAGAAAGGAAAAACTAAGGAAATTAAAAAGATAATTAAAGTTAGTGAAGAAAGCGAATTCGGCTTGCCTTCCAGACCTAAGCGGGGATTTGGTGTTTAAGCTTATTACCAAAGTGTTCTAACATAATTAGATTCTTTGATTTCTTTATCTTTTGTTATTATTGTTGCGCCTAAAATCTTTGCTGTTGCTGTAATAATTTTATCGTGCATTTCTCTAATCTTAATTAAATTTTTACATTCAATTATAATATCCACATCTAAATTATAAGTAATGTAATTCATACCTTTCTTAAGTTTCTCAATAATCTCAGAGAATTTATCTTGAACTTTCTTTTTCTCACATAAGTAAAGTAACTCTGCTAGTACAATTGTTGGGATTATTATTAAACTATTTCCTTTCTCGGTATCTTCAAATACAGATTTAGCTTTTGCTGAAAGATTATTATCTCCTGTTAGAAACCATACTAAACTATGTGTATCTGTTACATAGATCATGATGCATAATTAAATAATGACCTTTTTGCCTCTTCTATTTCTTTTTCGGTTATTTTTATTTTGCCTAATGCCCATTTTAATGAAATAACATTTTTTTTTGATTTAACCAGAATGATACTCTTCAAATTACTTAATTCTTTTTCTATGCTTTCAATTTTCTTTGTTATTAATTCCTGTTCCATGTATTATATTCGTTATATATGGATTTATATAACTTTCTACCTCTAATTTATTTTGGTTTTAAGTCTATAACTCAATATTAAATTTATTATTATTAAAACATCTAAAATTAAGCAAAATATGCAAAATGATTTTATAACAAATAATTCTATTGAAAATAAATAAACAGCGAATAATAGAGAAAATATAGATAAAATAAATAGATAATTAATAGTATGTTTTTCATTTTCTGGATTTTTGTAAACCATTCTAGATAATATCAAAATAGTCATAAAAAATAATATCCCAAGAAAAGCAACCGGAATTCCTATTTTGGGTGGAAATAAAGAATAAATGCTTTTATTCACTAAATCACAAGAAAAATTTTCTCCAAAATTACAGAATTTTCCAGTAGTTTTAGAGTAATGCAAGTATAATAAATAAGCTGAAACTAAAATTGAAAGTATTGATGTAATTGATATGTAATTTAATATTTTCTTCTGTTCCATGCTTTTTTAGGAAAAGCTTATATTTATAACTGTTTTGATAAATAATATGATTACTGTAAATATAGATCCTGTGCTTTTTAGCTTCTTTGGATTTGAAATAAGATACTATGGTTTAGTCTATGTTCTTGGTTTTTTATTGGGATTATATATATTAAACAAAGCCAGAAAAGAGAAAATCTTGAATTTAGAAAAAGACCAAATCTATGACTTAATGTTCTATCTTATGCTTGGAGTAATAATTGGTGCTAGGCTATTTCATGCTATATTCTGGGATTTTAGTTATTTCTTAAAAGAACCTTGGAAAATTTTATATCTATGGCAGGGTGGAATGAGTTTTCATGGTGGTTTGTTTGGGATTTTAGTAGCCGGTTATATTTACTGTAAAAAAAATAAAATAAATGTGGCTAAATTAGCAGATGTTTTAACTTTACCAGCCGTTTTTGCTCTAGCTTTAGGAAGAATTGTTAATTTTATTAATCAAGAAATAGTTGGGACTATAACTGATGTTTCTTGGTGTTTTAAGTTCAAGCATTATGAAGGATGTCGTCATCCAGTCCAGTTATATGCTGCTTTTGGAAGATTTTTAGCTTTCTTTATTTTATTGAAATACTGGAATAAACATAAAGAAGGATTTATTTTTTGGAATTTCATCCTTTTATTTGGAATTGGAAGATTTTTTTTAGATTTTATTAGGGAAGATTTAAGATATTTATTCTTAAGCGCCGGACAATGGTTTAGTCTATTAATGATAATTATTAGCAGCTACATTTTATTTAGATTTTACAGGGAAGATATTAAAAAGGTTTTTTCTTTTAAGAATAAATCCAATAGTAATCAAAATTAAGCTTGTAATAAATGAATTAATAAATAATTTATATGCGAAATCTTGAAAAAATTCATAAGGAAATAAGTTAATCAGATTATCTTTTGCTGGGTCTAATAAGTATAAATCATTATTAAATAACACTTTATGAAAGGTATTATTAAAAAAATTTTCAAAATTTATTAGGTAAAATAATAAAATAATTAAAATAGTTATACTTCCTGAAAGAATAAAGGGTTTTTTTAAGTTTTTATAGTTTGAAGCTATTAAAATTATTAATAATATTAAGATTATATAAAACAAAGCCAGAGTTTTATTAATTAAACCCTTAACATCTTTCAAGTGCAACTTTTCCTTTTCATTAAAAAAATTAGTTGTTAGTTCTTTCTCGTCTTTAAAGTAAGAAATTAGATTATTTATATTGGTTTCAGCTAATTCTCTTGATATAGTAATATTTAATCTATCAATTTCTTTATCATAAAAGCCAGTATTATAAACCAACAGTTTAAAATTTAAAAGAAATATGAACAATACTAGGACAATAATTAATACTACTTCTTTAACTTTCATAGTAATTGGCGTTATAGCAAGGTTTATATATAATAGTTTTGTTGTTTTGGCTTTATTAAAAGGGGCAAAAAGTAACAGGGGACATGTAAAAATGGAAAATGACGAAAATCAAAAAAAACCAGGCATTTTAAGCAAAATTAAGTTCTGGCAGATTTCCAGCGTGGTTTTGTTAATATTATTTATAGTTTCTTTAATGGCTAACTTCTCAGGAAGTGGCTTAAGTGGTGCAATAAGCAAAGATGATGCACAAAATAAAGTTCAGCAATATGCAAATATTGTAACTGGCGGAGCAGTAGTTGAAGTAGGCAGTGTTTTAGAAGATGAAGAATCTGGTTTGTATAAAGTTCCTTTAACGGTAAGAGGACAAACAATGAATGGTTATGTAACAAAAGATGGAAATTTGTTTTTTCCAGCCGCAGTTAATTTAGCTGATTTTTTTAATCAAGTAGATTCCTTGGGAGATCAAGGAACACAAATAACTAACGAACCAACAGCTCCAATAGAAGCCAGTGTTGATGACGATCCTGTTTTAGGCAAGGAAGATGCTCCTGTAACTATAGTTGAATTTTCAGATTTCCAATGTCCTTTCTGTGGCAGATTTGAAAAAGATACTTTTCCTAAGTTAAAAGAAGAATACATTGATACAGGAAAAGTTAAATTAGTATTTAGGGATTTTCCATTAACCAATATACATCCTTACGCGCAAAAAGCAGCAGAAGCTTCTGAATGTGCAGATGAACAAGGCAAATTCTGGAAATATCATGATAAATTATTTGAAAATCAAGATGCTTTGACTGTTGATGACTTGAAAAAATATGCTGATGACTTAAACTTGAACAACAATAAGTTTGAAAAATGTTTAGATTCAGATTCAATGAAAGAAGAAGTTCAGAAAGACACTGACGATGGAATTAATTATGGTGTTGCTGGAACTCCTGCATTTTTCATTAATGGTATATTATTAGAAGGAGCCCAGCCATTTGAGAACTTCAAGCAAATCATTGATGATGAATTAGCTAAAACAGAAACAAAGGAGGACTCAAATAAAACTGATACTCAATAAGTATCATTTTTTCTTTAATATGAAAAAATCAATCTGGATTATGATAATCATTTTAGCTTTAGGTATTTTTGGTTATTATGGAATAACTGCTTTCGTTATAAAAGGAAATACTTTAAGCAGTGAATTTGGACAATGTTTAGTTGATAATGGAGCAGTATTTTATGGTGCCGAATGGTGTACTCACTGCCAAAGCCAAAAAGAACTGCTAGGAAGAAATGTAGTTAAAGTATTATATGACAATAATGCTTATATTGAATGTCCTGAAAATAAAAAATTATGTGATTCTAAAGAAATAACCGGTTACCCAACTTGGATAATAAACGGGACTAAATACGAAGGAGTTCAAAGTATAGAACTGTTATCAAGTATAACCAGTTGTGAACTATCTTACGAGTAGAGTATTCTATTTGTTATTTTAAAGTTAATATATCTTTAAATATTAGTTATCTTCTAATCTGTAAGAGGTGATAGAAGGGGTGATAGGGCCCTATTTATTCAATAATATAGTAAAAAGATGTTTGATGCTTTTAAAAAGAAATATTTGTATTTTCCCGGCTGTTTAAGTAATTATGTTCTTCCAGAAATTGTAGAAAACTACAGGAAAATATTTTTTAAACTAAAGATACAAACATATAATTTAAGTTCTTTGAATTGTTGTGGTGCCATAGCTTATAATAATGGTTACAGCAAAGATTTTGAAGAAATAAGAAGTAAAAATTTAGCTTTTTTTAATCAAAATAATGTAAAAAACATAGTTACTAATGATACGAGCTGTCTAAAAACCTTAACTCAGCTTTACAGTATTTCAACTATTCATGTCACTCAATTAATAGCAAAATATATAAGAAAACTTCCTGTTAAATTTGATGAAAAGATTAATTATTATGATAGTGTTAGTTTAAATGTCTATGAAGAGCCAAGAAGGATTTTAGAAGCTTTAGGCTTTGAAATTAAAGAATTAAAAAGAAACAAGCAAAACTCTATTATTTGTGGCGCTGAAGGAGGATTAATACATAACCTCCCATCTTTAGCAAACAAAATCAGCAAAGAAGTTTTTGATATGTGCACTGAAAAAAAATTAATAGTTTCAGATCCCTTAGCTTATTATCACTTAAAAAATAATGCTCCTAGAAATATACAAGTTATAGAAATGAGTGAGGTAATAATATGAGCATTACGTGGTTTGAAAACCTAGTTGGAAAAGAAAATGTTTCAGACGAAATAGTTGACAGAGAAGTTTATAGTACTGACGCTAGTCAAATTAAAGGAAAATGCGACAAAGTAGTATGGGCTACAGAAGTAAAGCACTTGCATCAAATTGTTTTATACGCAAAAAGAAATAAGTTAGATCTTATTCCAAGAGGAGCTGGAACTAATTTAGTTGGTTCTTGTGTTCCAGACAATTCTGTTGTTATTGACTTTAGTAAGATGAATAAGATAATAGCTTTGACTAGTAATTATGTTGTTGTTGAACCCGGAGTTATTTTAGACGACCTAAACTCTGTTTTAAGGGATAAGTTTTTTCCAATACAACCAGAAGACAGTTCTACTTGCACTATTGGTGGCATGATAGGAATTAATTCTTCTGGTTTTTATGAGAAAAAATATGGAAGAATGAAAGATTGGGTTTTGGAAGTTGAGATGATTGATGGAAACGGAAGATTAAAAACTTACGATAGCAAAGTAGTGGGAAAAGAAGGCATTTTAGGATTAATTACAAACATTAAACTGAAAATCACTGATAAGATAGATGAAAGAAGTATGAATGTTTTCAAATATGATAAGTTAAATGACGTTCTAAGTAAAGTTAACGAACTAAAAAGCAATCAAGAAGTTATTGCCATTGAATTTATTAACCTAGATGCTGCAAAATTAGCAGGTTTAGAAGAAAGGTATTATTTAATAGTTGAGTATCACGGTTTTGAAGGCGGAGTTAGAGATTTAAATGAGATGGGCAGGTTATGGCATATAAGAAAGAAGATTTTTCATAAATTAGCCAGTAACAGCTATGTTTATTTGGAAGACCCTTTAATACCTCAAGAGAATTTAGCTGAATTTTTATATTATCTAGAAACCAAAAATATTCCATGCTACGGACCAATTGGAATTAATGTTTTATATCCATGTTTTTCAAATAGAGAAGAAATAAAAGAGCTTTACGATACGATTTTAAGGCTAAGAGGAGTAATAGGAAGCAGACAGGGAATCGGATTGTTGAAGAAAAACTATTTGAATGAAGTCATGAAAGAAGAATTAAGAAATTTAAAAGAACAAATGGATCCAATGCATATAATGAATAAAGGAAAAGTGATTTAAAATGGCAGGTGTTGATAAATGTATATTATGCGGAAAATGCAGGGCAGATAGTGCTTTATTAAGAGTTACTGGAAAAGAAATGTTAACTGCCAGAGGGAAAGCTTTGTTGATAATGAAAGGTATTCTAGATAAAGTGTTTTATATTGATCCTTTAAATGACGTTACTGTTAGAAGTTGCCCTACAAATGTTGAAATTTCAGAAGAAGTAAGAAAACAACGTGAGAGATTAGTTGAAAACGGAATTGAAACTAAAGCAAATAGAAGAATGATTGATAACATAAGGGAATTTGGAAATCCTTACGGTAGTTTAGAGAAGAAAGATATTAAGGAAGTTTATAGTTAATAAATAGTAAAGAAACGTTAATTATTTAAATGTACTCATGTTATTAATTTTATGGCAACAATAACAGTATCAGAGGAAAAATTTAATAGGGTGTTATCTTACGTGGAGACTTTGATAGAGGATGTTGCATCCATTTTTGATCAAGATGAGATAGCAAAAAGAAGATTACATGAAATAAAATTAAATCCTTCAACAGGCAAATCAGAAAAAGAATTAGATACTTATCTAAAAAAGAGGAGTAAAAATTTAATGATTGGGAGATTAAGGAACACCAAGATTTTTTTAAAGATCTAGATAGATTAAGTTTAAAAGATTTAAATATTTTTTACAAGAAAAAGGAAAAAATAAAAGAAAATCCTGAAAGAGAAAAACACCTTAGTGGTGGAGAGAATTGCTATTGTGAACCAATAACGAAAAATATACGTTTGATTTATTTTATTGAAGGAAAAACCATTTGGTTATTAATCAATTGGTAAACATAAAGAAGCTTTTAAAGAATATCTAAAAAGATTATATTCTCTTAGACTTAAGAAATAGAGAAAAAAGAACATAAAAAGTTTATAGTTAAGCTTATATAATATAGCCTGCTTTATTTTTATTAAATATTATATTTAAAAAGAGGTGGCTTTGATGAAAATTAAATTCATTTTAATTTCTGCTATTCTGTTAATTCTTGTTTTGCTCTTTGTTAATTTTTTTATATTAGATTATTCTAAGGTAAAAATTACGGGTAAAGCTACCGGTCCATGTATCGTTGATAATGTTTGTGATGCTAGCATAGGTGAAGATAGTGTTAATTGTCCTGAGGATTGTGGTACTGGCGGTACTGGTGGTGGTAGTGGTGGTGGATCTGTTGGTATTATTGAGGATATTCCTTTAGGTAAAGGTATTTCAAATTCAACAACTTTTGGATTTGATTGGAGTTTTGTTGATGTTGATATACCTATATTAAAAGATACGCAGATTAATTTTCAAAATAGAGTTTATGACATACATGAAGAATTAGTTTTATCTAAATATAGTCCTTCTTTAGAAACCAGTTTAACTAGTCAAGATGATGATTATGCTAGTAATGTTTTTTTAGAAACAATGAGTAAAGATATCCAATTTTATTATGTTTTTGATGATTTGATAAATGTTTCTAAAGCTACAACCAATGAACCACTTATAATAAATTTTTTAGGTAAAGATATTAAAATTATTTCTGTTGGTGATTCAACAAGAAATTTAGGTAATAAGTTTACTGCTCTAGTAGGTGGTGAATATTTTATGAATGTTGGCGAAAGTATAGATAGCAAGGGGAAAACTCTTGCTCTACAAAATGTTGGTGAAGGTGGATCTGTTTTGGTTAGTGTTGGTGGTGTACAAGGAAGTATTCCAGCTAAAACTGAATTAATTGTAAACGGGCTTGCGATCTATAATTTTGAAACATATTATACAAATGAACTTTCAGAAAGATCTGCTGTTTTGTATGTTGGTGATGATGCTATTGCAACTTACCAAGATGGAGATGCCTTTATAGGTGAAAATGAGAATGATCCTGATTGGGAATGGGTTATTCATGGTTTAGCTGAGTCTGCCACTACTACAGTAAATGTTATACAAGCAGAGTTTCCATCTTCATATCCTGCTGGTCCTGTTATTGGTATAAAAAATGCATTTACAAAAGATGATGATACAGATTTTCCTCCCGGTATTGGTAGTTGTTACAATTTACCTAATGATTATATTTCAATTTGTTTGGATAGTTTAACTGTGCCAGATAATGATTATTTAGAAGTTACTACAAAATATAATCCTAGTGTAGATACTGCTAAGTCTGGTCATCCTGAAGGTAGAACTAGCGCAAAAGTGATTGAGATAACTGCTCCTGGAGAGAATAGATTTAACTTAGGAGGACATTTAACTTCTCAAATTTGGTTACAAGTATTTACAAATGGAGAGATTGGAATATTTTATAAGGATCCTAACCAAAATCCATCAGTACAATTTTTTAATAATTTTGATTTTTCCTCAAAAACACCCATTGGGGATATAGAATTTATGGATACCTCTGGTAATAATGGTGTATTCTGGGGAGGATATTCAGGCTCATATTTTAATCTTTATGTAGAAATGACTGGCGATTCTTCTGTTGAACTTAAAACCGGAGAGGATAGTTTAGTTTCTAAATGGTTAATATCTGACGGGGAATTTCTGTCTCTAGGCAATATAATATCACTTGCAGAACCAGATGAGCTTGTATGGAATACTCTTTATGAATCCTTTAGCTCTATCAATAACTTGGGAATTAAAAATGAAGATCATAGAACAAAATATGGCGTTATTATAAAAAATCCTGCTTTAAATGGTGCCTCTGATCAAGTTATTTTATTAATTCCTAGTGATCAAGTTCAGGGAAATGTCAAAATTAAAGGCGCTACTTGTGTTGATTCTGATGGTGGGAAGAATTATTATACTAAGGGAACCTTATGTGCAGGAACTGATTGTAGTGAAGATTCTTGTGTTACTGATTTAGGAGTAAATTCAGGAGATTTGAGGGAATGGTCTTGTTTGAGTGATGGTAGTATAAGTATAGATTTATATGAGTGTGAATCAGAAGGAAAAATTTGCTCAAGTGGTGCTTGTGTTAGTCTAACTCCTTGCACGAATGGTTGTTCATTAAATAATATTTGTTTGCCTGTCGGTTATAGGAATTTAGCAGAACAAGGAGCATCTTATTGCAGTGGTGTATTATGGGCACCACAAAAAGCAAATAATGAAGCCTGCCAGAATAATTTCGAATGTTTGAGTAATTTTTGTAGTAATAATAAATGTGTTGATTTAGTTAGTGATATACAAAGTAATACTGGAATTTTGAATCAAATCTTAACTTTTTTACAAAGTAAATAAACTATGAACAAAATTATTTTTATTTTATTATTTTTAGTATCTTTTTTAGTATTAAGCAATTATGTTAGTGCTCAATGTAATGGTTGCCTATCAAATTCACAGTGTTTTCCTATAGGTTCAGTATCAAGTCAAACTTACTGTGACATTAATAACAATTTCTTAAATCAAAAAAGTTTAGATTCTAGTTGCCAAAATGATTTTGAGTGTTTAAATAGTAAGTGTAGCAATGGCAAATGTATTGATTTAGGAATTATATTTGATCAAAATGAAGAAAAAACATCCCAAATACAAAATTTAATAGGATTTAATGTACAGGAAACTAGTCCTCCAACAGGAGGTCCTGGTGATGGTGGCGGTTCAAGTTCTGGTGGGTTAAGAACGGTAAGATCTTTTTCTAATATAAAAGCAGATACATTAACAAGTGCTTCTTCTACAACAGATCCTGTTGATAATGTTATTTTCAAATTAAAAAATAATCAAAGAGATGTTAGTGTTAAAATAAATCAATTATCCGCTTTGCCTGGCACAGTAAGTAAACCTGTTGGTATAATCTATAAATCTTTTGAAATAAATATAAACCTAGATAATTCTATTTTTTCAGAATCGAAAATTAGATTTAAAGTTAACAAAAGATGGTTAGAGAACAATGGTTATGGCAAAGAGAGTATTATATTAAAGAAGCTAGTTAGTGGTTGGATAAATTTAGATACAAAATACCTAAGTCAAGATACTTTAAACTACTTTTATGAAGCAGATACAAATGGGTTTTCAATATTTTCTATAGTTGCAGAAAAAACGACTTCTAAAGTAGTTAATCTATGTGGGAATGGGATAATGGATTCTAGTGAAAATTGTAAATCTTGCTCATCAGATGTTAGGTGCCAATCTGATGAAATATGTGATAACTCTGGAATATGTCAAAGAAAAACACAGCAAATACAACAACCAGTCCAACAGATAGAACAACCGCCAATACAAGAAACAACACCAAAAATAAAAACTACAGATCTTTTATTAAAGAATTATATAACTGTTTTAATAGTTGGAATTTCAATCTTAGTTTTATTAATTATTGCTATTGTTATTTATCTAATGGCTACAAGAAAACCAAAATATAAAGAAGAACCTTGGGAAGAAGTGAGTGAAAATGAAAGAAGAAATTATGAAAGATTAAGAAATATTATAGAAGAAAACTTAAGCAAGGGATACAGCAGAGAACAGATAAAACAAGGGGCATTAGATTCTGGCTGGGATGAAAGTTTAATAGACAAAGTTATGAGAAATATTAAATAATTGGCCTAAATAGATTAAGTTAAATACGGACTACATACAAGGAAAGATTTATAAATAGTTTCCTCCTATATAATACTATGATAAGCAAAGAAAAATGGGCGGAAACGATAAAGAATTTTCAAGAGAAAGAATTGCCTAGCATTATAGAAAGAGATATAAATATTCCTTTAGAAATTCCAATAAACAGGGCAGTTTCTATAATTGGACCAAGAAGAGCAGGGAAAACCTTTGAAATGTATTCTTTAATTTCTAAAATTATGAAAAATGCAAAAAAGGAGCAGATTCTTTATGTTAATTTTGAAAAGGCAGATTTAGGGATTTTAGGATATCAAGATCTTGTTGTTATGCTAGAAACTTTTTATGAGCTTTATCCTGAAAATAAAAAAAATAAAATCTGGTTGTTCTTAGATGAAATTCAAAATGTTTCTAATTGGGAAAAATTTGTCAGAACGGCTTTAGATGAAAATATAAAGGTGTATTTATCTGGTTCTAGCTCAAAACTTTTAAGCAAAGAAATAGCAACAAGTATGAGAGGCAGAAGTTTAACTTATTCAATTTTTCCATTTTCATTTAAAGAATACCTAAAGACCAAAGGAATAATTTTCCAGAAATATCACTCCTCTTATGAAAAAGCAAAAATTGTAAATCTATTAAAGACCTATTTGGAATACGGGGGCTATCCAGAAGCAGTTGTTTATGAGATAGAAAGAGAAAGAATACTTACAGATATTAATGATATTGCCATATTCAAGGATGTAATTGAAAGAAACAAGATAAGAAATACAAAAGCTATGAAGCTATTGATAAACGCTCTAATAAACTCTAAGGAATTTTCAGTGAATAAGTTTTATAATTTCTTAAAATCAAGAGGAGTTAAAGTTGGGAAAACTGTTTTGTATAGATACACAGACTATCTGAATGATGCTTTTTTTGTGTTTATGCTAAGGAAGTTCTCTAACTCTTATAAGGAGGCAGAGCAGTCTATTCCAAAGATTTATTTTATAGATAATGGTCTTTTAAGAATAAGCGGGATACAAGATGTTGGAAGATTAATGGAAAACTTGATTTTCATAGAGTTGTTTAAACGCGGATTGAACATTTCATATTGGAAAGATATTCAGGGCAAGGAAGTTGATTTTGTTATCAAGGAAAATAAGGCGGTTAAACAACTTATTCAGTCTTCTTATGACGTTGAAGACTTTAATACAAAGGAAAGAGAAGTTAAAGCTTTATTAAAAGCAAGCAAGGAACTAAAATGTAGCAATTTGATTATAATAAATAGTAATTATGAAGCAGAAGAGAAAATAAAGGGAAAGAAAATAAAATTCATTCCATTATGGAAGTGGTTGTTAAGCTAGAGGAACATAATAATTTATATATTTAATATCATTTCTTTTTATTATATGTATTACCAAAAAGAAATAAAAGAGGTTTTATCTGAATTAAATAGTTCTAAAAATGGATTAACAGAAATAGAAGCTAGAAAAAGACTAGAAAAATATGGAAAAAATGTTTTAGAAAAAAAACATGAAATAAGAAAACTAAAAATACTTCTCGGCCAGTTTACAAGTCCATTAATTATAATATTAATAATTTCTACAATAATAATTTTTGCCTTAAAAGAATTTTTAGATGGAATCGCTATTTTGATAATAATTTTTTTAAATGCTATCTTGGGTTTTATTCAGGAATACAAAGCAGAAAAAGCCATAGAATTATTAAGAAAATTAAACACCCCAAATTCGAGAGTAATAAGAGATAATAAAGAAAAAATAATCTCTTCAGAGTTATTGGTTCCAGGAGATATTATACTTTTTGAAACAGGAGATAAAATTAACGTTGACGCCAGATTAATAGAAATTCTTAATCTAAATATAGATGAATCTGTTTTAACTGGAGAAAGCACTAGTGTAGATAAGCAGGTTAGTAAAATAAAAAACCAAACAATAGTTTCTGATCAAAATAATATGGTTTTCTCAGGAACTTTAGTAGTTAATGGCAGAGGAAAAGCAATAGTAACTAGCACTGGAATGGACACCGAAATAGGAAAAATAGCAAAATTAATTGAAAAAATTAACATAGAAGAAACCCCTTTGCAAAAAAAATTAAAAAAATTAGGCGATAGTGTTGCATTATTGGCTTTTTTAATCTCTGTGCTTGTTATTATGATAGGATTATTCAAGGGACTAAACATCTTGAACATCTTCAAAACCTCGATTTCTTTGGCTGTAGCCATTATACCAGAAGGACTTCCAGCCGTAATAACAATAAGCCTAGCCATAGGCGTTCAGAGAATGTTAAAGAAAAAGGCATTAATCAGAAAACTACATGCAGTCGAAACATTAGGCAACGTTCAAATAATTTGCACAGACAAGACAGGAACATTAACAAAAAATGAAATGACAGTAACAGAATTATTCGTTAATAATAAAGAGATAAAAGTCACAGGAAAAGGTTATGAATTGAAAGGAGATTTTTTATTTGATAACAAGAAGATTAATCCGAAAGAGTTTACCAATTTAATCAACACAGCAGTTAATTGTAATAATGCTTCTCTGCCAGATCTAGGAGATCCTACCGAATTATCTTTATTAGTTTTAGGAAAAAAAGCAAAAATTGAAAGATCTAAAAATAGAATTAATGAGGAATTATTTAGTTCTGAAAAGAAATATATGTCTGTTACATATGAAATAAACAAAGAAAAAATAAAATTCATTAAAGGAGCTCCTGAAGTAATAATAAACTTCTGTAATTATATTGAAATCAATAATAGACTAATAAAGTTAAACTCAAAAGAAAAAGAATTCATTCTGAAAAAGAATTCTGAACTGGCTTCTAGGGCATTAAGGGTGTTAGGTTTAGCTTATGAAAAAGACAAAAAAACGGTTTTTACAGGCCTAATAGGAATGATAGATCCTCCCAGGAAAGAAGTGAAAGAAGCCATTAAAATTGCCAATGACGCCGGAATAAGAGTCATAATGATTACTGGTGATCATAAAGAAACAGCGTTAGCCATAGCTAAGGAAATTGGCATTAAAGGAAAAGCAATAAGCGGTAATGAAATTGATGAATATGATATTAATGATTATATTGATCATACAAACATATACGCAAGAGTAAGTGCAGAGCATAAAGTCAAGATTTTAGAAGAATTGCAAAGAAGAAATAATGTAGTTGCCATGACAGGTGATGGAATAAATGATGCTCCTGCACTTAAAAAAGCAGACATAGGAATAGCTATGAATATTAAGGGAACAGATGTGGCCAGAGATGCTTCAAATATGATTCTAGTTGATGATAATTTTGCTTCAATTGTTAATGCTATCAAAGAAGGAAGAGTTATATATGATAATATTAAAAAATTCGTAAAATATTTGTTAAGCGCTAATTTTGGAGAAGTGTTAATCATATTATTAAGCTTGATTTTAAATTTGCCTTTGCCTTTGTTGCCATTGCAAATATTATGGGTTAATCTAGTCACAGATGGCTTGCCTGCTTTGGCTCTAGGCATCGATAATCCCAGTGAAAATGTTATGAGAAAAAAGCCAAGAAACAAAAATGAGAGTATTTTAAAAAATACGTTTTGGTTTATCTTATCATCCGGTATTATTAGTGCTATCTTGGTATTGGGCTTATTTTATAATAATGTTAGTTTTGATTTAGATAAGGCAAGAACAATTGCATTAACTAGCTTAATAATCTTTGAGTTATTCTTAGTATTTACTATAAGAGGAGAAGAATTTATGTTTAACAATAGAACCAACAAATATATTTGGCTTGCAGTTATTTCTAGCATATTTTTACATTTAGTTATAATGTATACTGATTTAAACATTTTTTTTAAACTAGTTCCTCTAAGTTTCAATGAATGGATAAAAATACTCTTCTTTAGTTTTATTAGCATAGTTATTTTTGAGATAGTTAAAGCAATAAAATCAACATTACAGTTTTTGAAAAGTAAACCTTTTTAAATGTTTATTGTAGCTTTATTTTAAAGAAAAATGAGGATCTGTATAGTTACTTTGTTTTATAAGCCAGCTGGTGGCGGTATACCAAGATATGTAGATGATCTAGCTAGAAGCCTATCAAAATTAAAAAATGATGTAGATATTATAACGGTGTCTTATGATGAAAAAGAAAAGGTTGTTAGTGATGAAAAAATAACTGTTTATTACACCGCATCTTTAAATATTTTTGGAAAAAGTCACAATGAATGTATAAGAAAAAGTAGGGCATTTATGAAATTTTTAAGAAAATATGTTGATAATCAAAAGCCAGATATATTTGTAACACAAAACTTACATGCAGCCATATCTTCAATTAGTCATACCCTAGTTTTAAATATGATTTCCTTGGAGAAAAAAATACCAATCATTTTAACAATTCATTCATTCCCAGAAGAACCTTTTTCTCAACTTAAAATTGCCTTGGCCAAAAATTTATTCTGGGACAAGATTATTGCTGTTAGTTCCAGCGTGGCAGAGGTTTTTTATAAAGAAGGAATTAGTATTGAAAAAATCAAAGTTTTTAACCCTGGTGTAGATATAAATACATTTAAGCCACGTTTGGGTAAAAAATGGCTAAAGAGCAGAGTAGAAGGATTAAATGAAAAAGATTTAATTATACTTCATGCAAGCAGAACAGACAGTATTGAAACTATAGAAGAAAAAGGCATTAAAGACTTATTAAAGGCTTTTTCTTTTCTATATGACAGATTTAATAATGTTAAATTATTAATAGCTTCTGCTCCTGTTGCCCCCCCATTTGAAGAATCTAAAGAAGAAGCAATAGGATATATTATGAATCTTGGAAAATTATATGGTTTGGGAAATAAGATAAAAATTGTCACCTTTCAACCAGAAGAAATGCCCCTTGTTTACAACGGATCAGATATATTTGTTCTTGCATCTTATACAGAAGGCTGTCCTATGGTTGTTCAAGAAGCAATAGCTTGTGGTTTACCAGTTATTGGAACTAGTGTGGGCGGTATTCCAGATATCATAGTAAATGGAAAATGTGGTTATATAATTCATCCGAATAATCCTGTTGAGTTATCCAAATACTTATCTTTATTAATAGAAGATCCTAAAAAAAGAAAAAGTTTTGGTAGTTATGGAAGAAAAAGGGCTTTATCCAAGTTTAACATAAATAAAATAGCCAAAAAAAGAATTGGAAATTATGAGTCCATCTTACATGAAAGAATAAAAAAATCAGGTTTAGGTTTATTTAGGCAAATAGCAAATGAATAGTTTACAGTATTTTCTTTAAAAAATTTAATGCTTGGACTTAAAATAATAAATTAATAGAGCAACACTGCCAAGTATTGTAAAAACCACAAGTAGTATATTAACTATAAACTTATCTTGTAAGGATATTAAAGCAGTTTTGAAAGCAAAAATCATAAAGATATAGTTTACAAAATAAAAAAACATTTTAGAAAGAAATACACCATTTTCTATTTTACTTTCAGATACAACTTTTTTTAGATAGGTTGCTATTGCAAAGCCAGCACTAATTATTATTAATGCTCCTGTCAATGATGGTATCACACCAAGAATTGTAGTTAGCCATATTGTTAATACCGGCAGATTTAATTGCATTAGTGATATATCTATAAACAAAATATAAATGCTCCATTTTACGACTACAAGAAAAAGATTAATAAAACTTTGTTTTATGATTTTATCAACTTTTATTTTTTCTAGTGCATTTCTCAAGATGAACTTAACTAACTTACCCAAAAAAATCCCAAAAACTATCAAAATAATTGATATTATCAAATCAGCAAAAAACGTTTCACTAGTTAAACCAATATTAACGATTTTATTAAATATTTCTTCTTTTATAGAATCTAACATATTCATAAGATTATTAAAAACTGATTATTTATAAAATTTCCTAAAAATCCAAAAGTTTAATATACAATATTATTTTTAATATTTATAAAATGGGGTTGATACTTGATCTTACTTTATTTCTTGTATTAGCAATTATCTTAGCTAAAAGCAGCTTATGGGTTGTTAATAGTTTAGTCAATTTATCTGCTTTTTTAAAAATAAGTGAATTTTCCGCTGGCTTCATTATACTATCTATTGCAACTTCATTACCAGAATTATTTGTTGGGATAAATTCTGCATTACTAGGTAGACCAAATTTAAGTTTAGGTAATGTAATTGGAAGCAATATAGCAGATATTGCCTTGATTTTAGGCATAGCCATTTTAATTAGCGGGAGTATTAATGTAAAAAGCAAAATTATAAGGAAAGACAGCATATACATCTTTCTTATAGCTTTAGCTCCAATACTGCTAATGTTAGACGGAATTTTATCAAGATTTGATGGCTTTATATTAATTTTAATTTTTATTTACTACATAATAAAAAGATTAAAAGACAGAAAAAAGTTCGATAAACCAGTTAATAACATCAAAACCAAGAGTATTTTTAATGATGTATTATTCTTTATTTTATCTATAGTGCTTTTGATATTAAGCGCTAATTTATTAGTTAAATTTGCAATAGCGATTGCTACTGATCTTAATGTAGCTGCAATATTGATAGGTCTATTCTTAGTTGCTATTGGAACATCTTTACCAGAACTATCATTAACTATTAGATCTGTTTTAACTAAACATAAGTCTATTGCTCTAGGGGATAATATGGGGGCTGTTGCTGTTAATTCTTCTTTAGTTCTAGGTGTTACCTCTTTAATAGAACCAATAAGAGCAAACTTTACTCTTTTTTTGATAAGCGCACTATTTATGATTCTTGTTGTTGGTTTATATACTATTTTTGTAGTATTTGACAAAAAACTAACTTTAAAACAAGGTGTAATACTAATCTTCTTATATATTGCTTTTGTAATTATAGAATTAAGTATAAAAAGATAAAAAAAGAAAGTTATTTCTTAGAGAACCAGCAAAGCCCTAATAATAAGAAAACAACTGTATACCAGCTAAGTCTCCAGAAACTAGGCCCCCCAGTGTAATCTTGAAGTAAAAAGATTAAACCTATTAATAAAACAATTAACCCCCATCTTTTATGATTAGGGCAACACATGTAGCATACGTTTGAAGAATTTGCTTGCATTGCTGTTGCTCTCGTTGTCTTTTTTCTTCTTTTAGCCATTAAATTTCCCCCCTTTTAAAGTAATTATTAATTAAGAATTATTATTTTATCATTTATAAAAAAGTGTTTTATTTATTGAGTAGTTAAACTATCCATTTTAAATCATCTAAAGTTGTTAACACAAAATCAGGCAATCCTTCTTCAAGTCTTTTTCTGCTGTGATAGCCTCTTTGGTTTTCTATTGTTCCGGCTACAGCTCCAGATTTAACTCCCGCTATTTTTGCTGCCCTAATATCAAATACCATATCTCCCAAATAAACAGTTTCTTCTCTTTGTATTCCAATAGCTTCTACTATTCTTATTATTCCATCAGATTTGTCTCTTGAACCGCCGATAATCAATCTAAAATAATGATCTATTCCATAATCTCTTGCTTCTTGTTTCAGATTTGCTTCAGGATGACTGCTTAAAACAGCTAGCATCTTATTTCTTTTTGATAAAAAATCTAACGTATTTCTTACATCACCATACAAAACAGGTTGTATTCCAGAATTAATAACTAAATCATAAGCTCTTTTGCCCAGTAACGAAAGTTCTTCTGGTGTTCCAACAACTCCTTGTTTTGCTAGAAATTCTGCTATATTAGAATCTGTTTTTAAAAAAAATTCTTCTAAAGATAACCCCCTTATTCCATTTTCTCTGAATATCTTCATATTAGCTTCGTAAACTGGTCTTCTGTCATCACTTATTACTCCACTCCAATCAAAGATAAATAATTTCATTTATTTAAACCAAGAACTTCTTTTATTTTTTCCCTATCAAAACCCAAAAAAACTTTGTCATCTATTTGTATTACTGGAGTATTTGACTGCCCGGATATTTCTTGCATTTCTTTAAATCTCTCTTTGTTCCTTGAAACATCAACCATTTCAAACTCTATATTATTTGTTTTTAACAAATTTCTTATCATGTCAGAATATGCATCATTATTTTTTGTATAAATTATAACTTTCATATTAAAAAATACCTCTTTTTAAAATCTAATTATTAGATAATAATTTATCTATATATGCTCTTATTTGCCTCTGCATTTCTTCTGGTTTATTTGGAATATATCTTATTAGTCTTATTCTATTTGGCTCTAGTAACGATAATGCTCTAAAACAATCAACTCTTCTTTGGTGTTCTTCTTTCGGTTTCGATTCTAACCTGTCTAGTCTTCCAAATTCTGTTATTCCTATCTTGTCTAGTGTTTCTTCCGGTATAGCGTCTATGTAGAAAGTTAGATCTGGAATTAGACCATGGCTTGCCAATCTGTTAAGCATCATAACTAAGTCTAAACCTAAATTGCCTGCAATTCCTTGATAAGCAGTTGATGAATCATAATATCTATCACATAACACTATTTTACCTTGCTCAAGCGAGGGCAATATTAATCGCATTGTATGAATTGAGCGGTTTGCTTCAAAAAGAAATAATTCAGCCATAGTTGTCATCTGATCCTTATAGTCAGGATTTTGTAAGAGATCCCTTATTATTGTGCAACTTGGTAAAGTACCTCCTGGTTCCTTTGTTAATAGAACATCTAATCCTCTAGCTTGAAGATATTCTGCTAATAATTTTAGCTGAGTTGATTTACCACAGCCATCATTACCTTCAAAAGTTATAAATTTGCCCTTGTAATTTATCATTTTTTACCTAATATGTGTTCCTTTGCTCTTATTTTTGCTTCAGAATCTCCTCTAGCAAAGGGATAGTCATTGTAATCAACAAAACCCATTAATGCAGCTATTTCTGGATTTCTTTTAGAAGCCAAGGCATGCATCTTTTGTGCTACCTTTCTATAACTAGAATGACCTTGTGGTATCGTTCTTATCTCTGTTAAGTGCATTAATTCACGAGGATTCATTCCCATATTCCACCTAACATTAAATCCAAATAAAACAGTATATTGTGCCTCATAAGGAAAATCTTGGCATAATTTCTCATACAAATCAGCAGATCTGTCTCTAGCGTCTTCTACTATACTACCTAAGCCCACTTCGATTATTTCCTCAGGAATAAAAAAACCAAGCCGTGTAGTCAATTTCTGTCTTTGCTGTGTTAACATTCTATGCCTATGTAAATCTCTAAAAATCCCAAAGTCCCCTTGTATATCATAAGTAAATGGATAACCAAACTCTAATCCACGTCCTGGTCTGTCTCTTCTGTTTTTTCTTTCTCCATTGTATACTTTCAAAATCTCTAATTTTTTGCTATAAGGTAGCAGGGAAACAACTTCTCTTATCTGCTCTGTTGGATGTTCTAAAAACGGAAATAGCATAATAGCTATTGTATGATCTAAATACTCTCTTGCATTGGTCGGATTATCCAGCAAAACAACTTGATCTGCGGTTCTTGGAGAAACACCGGCAAATAATCTTGTTGCAAGAGTTTGCATTGCCGCTTCTTTTGCCATTAAGTAATTACTAGGTTTTGCTCTTTCAATATATCTTTTTATATATTTATCTAGTTCTCGATGCGCTAATCTTGCAAGCCCATCCATTTCATCTAAGGAAGAGGAATACATTTCAGTTAATAGCCCCTGAAAAAATCTTCCGTTTCCAAATATACCCACATTTGTTAATGTTGCAGCAGGTAGAACTACTCTTATTGTATCACATGCCTTTGTTCTTATCATTTCCCTATAAGTCTTTTCGAAATCCCTTCTTTCTGTATCATCAGTTAATTCTTCTAATCTTTTTTTACCATCCCAATTTTCCCTTAATTTAAATTCTGCATTTTCAAGAGACAACCTTCTTCGAAAATGTGTTTGCATCGGTTCTATTAATGAACAATAAGTTTCAAAACAGAAGTTCAAAGTATCTTCGTAATCTTTAGCATATCTGCTTTTCATAATTCTTAGTTCTCTTAAGAATTTAAACCTCCCTTGTTCATCTTTCTCATCAAATAAAACATATCTGCTTGATTTCTCTATTGGCGAACCGCCAATTCTTTTATCCTCAATAAATTTTGTTGCTAAATTTGATACTCCTTCTAAAGCTAAATGAACACCATCGAGTTCGCCTATAGAATCATCACCAAAACCAACAAGAACTCTTCTTATAAGATCGTCTGCTTTTTGTGCATCTAATTGTCCTTCTCTTATGAATTCTTGCAAAAGTACTTCTCTAAAACCACCCCTTGCCCTACTGTATCTTGCAAAAATTGCTCCTGTTAAACCAAGAACATTGGCAACAAATACTTGTCCATCTATATTTGAGACATGAGGAGCCAATAGTGCTTTTTCTTCAGGAGTGAAATTTGGCATTCTTTATTAACACAAAATGATTTTTATAAATATTATCCAAGTTTATTGTTTATTTTAGAAAATACTGCTTATATTCTCTATATGATCAACTAATATTTTAGACCACCCCTCTAATCTTCCATAAATCTCTTTATTTTTCAATTTATCAGAATCTATAAACCAACTTTTGACTAGTTCTTTTTGTTCTATCTTTAGTTCATTTTTCTTTACTTTGGCTAAGTATATTAATCCGAAATGGACAAGACCTATTTCATCTGCCTCATCATTAATATAGCCTATGTGGTGTAAATCATAATCCTCAGGATTTAAACCTATTTCTTCTTTTATCTCTCTTTGTAAGCTTGAATCTATAATGCTTATGTTTGGATTATGGTCATGTGATTCTATATGCCCACCAAGACCTATTGATAGTTTTGAGGCATATCTTTCTTCGGTTGTGGCTCCCTTTGGTGGTCTTTCATATATAAATATCTGATTATTATAAACCAAGAGCACATAAGCAATTGCTTGTTTATATGATTTATCTTGTTCTGCTGGTATTTTTTGTGTTGTTGATGTCGAATATCTAAAAAGAAATCTTTGATTTTTAGAATTAAGAATCAAGCTTAGATAATCGTAAAAATTCTTTTGAACATATCCATTAAATTTTTTTTCTTTGAAAATGAGTTCTGTTGGTATAGCTAAACAAATTTTTTCCATTTATTTTAAAAAAAACTATAAATTTAAATATATTTGTATATCCTATAATATTAATTGTTTATCTTGTATATATTGTTTTCCAGTTTTTAGAGCTATTTCTGCTTTTTGTAATTCTGATCCCAAATCCAGGGCATGCGAAATCTCTGAAATAAGGTTATTATTTGATATTTGTGCAATTAGTTCTCCAGCTACTTTTCCTTCATAATTCCCAATTGGATTGCCATCAATATCTGTGTGTGTTACCTTTATTTTTTCTTCCTCAACTCTTATTAAAAAATTACCTTTTTGGTCTATTCTGAAATTTATCAGATTGCCAAATAGAGTTGATCTCATTAATATACTATCCCTATTTTTATCCAAAATCTCTTTCGTATCTGTCCAGTTTTTATCATATATATGTGCACTGCCGGAGATTGTGGTTAGTGGTCCTATCTTTAATGGTACAGACTTACCTATTTCTTTTGCTATCTCTCCTTGCAATCTTCTTAATGCAAAAGCATTTCTTGGCCAGGCCTCATACATATCATTGCTTCTTATATAGACAGTTAGATAAAGCGTATTTTCCTGAACCAACACATGAACAAGATTTATACATGGTGGCTCTTTACTTTTGGGATCGTTCTCATAGTTCCAGGTAAAAGCTATCGCTCTCCGGTTATATGGCTCTTTACTTAATATATCAATTATATTATTAATTTGATCTATCTTGTTTCCATCTTTTAATTGTACTTCTCTCAGCCTTTGACCATAAGTATAGTGTATGTTTTCAATTTTAATATTTTTTGTAACCTGCGGAATATATTCTTCCAATTCTTCTTTTGAAAACTGAAAATATTCTTCCCATTTTGGTTCAAATGGATCTTCATCAGTTATCACAGAGAGCACATTTATTAATTCCTTTTGAAATCCGCCATAAGAAGTGGGTTTTGTTGCGCCAAAGCTAGAGATATTATAAAGAATTTCAAGCCAGGCCCTGCCTATTGTCTTTTCTTTTATTTTTACCACCACAGAATCCGATGGAAGTTTTTCTGGTGGCTCTATCTTGTTGTCTGGAAAAATTTCTGAAGCGCCATAACTCTCTTTTTTTTCTAATTGGTTTATTTTATTAATAATCTCCTCAAAGGTTTTGCCTCTAAAATCTAGGATTTCAACATTTTGCCTAAACTTGTTAATTGCTTCTTTTGGGATTTCTTTATGTATTTTAAAGTTTGGTATGCCAATTATATGATTATTTTCATCAACACCATTGTTTTTTAGTGCTAATAAAGTATCTCCTGCTTTTGCCAAATCCTGACCAGTAACTATTAGACATCTTATATTTTTATTAGCCAAACAATTTCTAAGAATAAAATTTATCCCACCATTAAAATATAATTGACCGATTGCACAATATAAATTTGAAGGAATTTTATCTGCTATTAATTTACTTCTAGTCCATAATGTTATTATACCTACATTAGAATTAATATTACCAAGAATCAAATTTTCTTTTTCGTTTATGGGCCATTCATACAATAAAATCCCCTCAATAATTGTACTCAGTTAATTATTTATAACTTTTTATATACTAGAGTGCCTAAATTACTTTTATTTTAACAATAAAGTAACAAAAACCTTTTAAATTATAAATAACTAAGAAATATTATGGACCAGGTAACTAAAGAGAAATTAGACAAATATTTTCAAGTTACTAAAGCTGCATTAGAGGAAGCTAAAAAATCTCATGAAAACGTTGATATAAATGATTCAACAAGAAAGCATTTCATAGACACAGTTGAAAGATATTTGAGTGATGCCGAACATTTTGCTTCTAAATCTGATTTTGTTACTGCTTTTGCTGCATTAAACTATGCACATGGTTGGTTAGATGCAGGTGCAAAAATAGGAATATTTGATGTTGATAATTCTGAATTATTTGCTGGTGTCGATAAATAATGGAAAACAAAAAAGGAATTTCACAACTTGCGTGGTTTATTATAGTTGTGGTAATAATAATCATCGTTGGTAAATTCCTCGGTTGGTGGTAATTTATCAGTATGGTGAAAGTAATAAGTTTGGGTGGAAGCTTAATAATACCTAATGAAATTGATTCTAATTATTTGAATAAATTTAAAAAAGTAATAATAAAATACTCTAAAAAAGAGAAATTCGTAATTGTTTGTGGTGGTGGAAGAACAGCCAGAATATACATTAATGCTTTAAGAAAAAATAAGATAAATGAAAAAATATTAGGATATATAGGAATTAGAATTACTAGATTAAATGCCTGGTTATTAATTAATTTATTCAAAAATAAAGTTTCAGCTAATTTAGCCAAGTCATTGAAAGAAGTTAAGAATCTATTAAATAAAAAAAATATCGTAATTGTTGGTGGCTTAAGATATAAATCAAACAATACAAGTGACGGAACGGCTGCAACGATTGCGAGCATACTAAAATGCGATTTTATCAATATGACTAACGTCAAAGGATTATATAGTAAAAACCCAAAACTAAAAGGAGCTAAGTTTATACCTAAGATTACATTTGACGATTTTTACAAAATAGCAAACAAAATTAAGTATAAGGCAGGCCAACACTTTGTTTTAGATCAATCTGCTGCTAAAATAATTAAAGAAAACAAAATTAAGACCTATATAATAAGCGGCGATTTAAAAAATCTGGAAAAATTATTAAAAGAAAAAAAGTTTATGGGTACGGTCGTTGACTAGTATCTTTTTGTAATCTAACATTACATCCATAATGCCTCATACTCTGTATTACTACACCCAAAGCCAACCCATAAACCGTCTTACCTGGATCTTCTGGATGGCTTACGTCTACTCTATCATCTAAAAAAGTGACACTTATGCTACCCGGTTTTATGCCCATCTTTTCTGCTTCATTTACTGCGTCTCTTAATTCTCCAACTGTTATTAATTTTATTTTTGCCATTTTAAGCGATGGGTCTTTGTTGCTGTCCAACAACCCTTCCCCCGTAAAACTGACTCCTAATTACCATAGGTTCACCATTTCCTCTATAAATGGTTGCTTCTCCATGATACCTTAATAATACGTCTTGCGCGGTTTTTACAGGTATTAATCCAGAATATACCCAACGACAGGCGTCATCCCCAAAAATTGCTTCAGTTGTTGATCTCCCGTCTCTACCGGCTATGATATGTAGCCCCATTCTTGTTGCAGGGTTATTTTCTAAATCGTGCGAAAGTTCACTAACATTTCTTTGCCTTTTTGCCAAATTTATCCCCCCATTAAATATATATTATATATGCTAAATATAGAAATCTTATTATTTATAAAGATTATTATTTTCTTGTATTCATGATAATAATTGTAACAGGTTCAGTTGGCACTGGCAAGACTAAGATTGCTAAAGAAATTGCTAAAAAATATAATCTAAAATATCTCGATTTAAATGAGTTAATTATTAAAAACAAGCTATATGAAAAATATGACAAAAGATTAAAAACACACATAGTTGATATTAAAAAATTAAATAACTTCTTAATAAAATTAATAAAAAAAGAGAAAAATTTAGTTATAGATTCTCATTTAAGCCATTATTTAAACAAAAAATATGTTGATTTATGCATAGTTACCAAGTGTGACATTAAAGTTAAGAAAATATTCAAAAGAAAAAATTAGAGAGAATTTAGATGCAGAAATATTAGATGTTTGTTTAATTGAAGCATTGGACAACAAACACAATATTAAAGTAATAGATAATACAAAGGGTTTCAATCAGAATAAATTAAACATAAAAAATATTTAATTAGTTAACTGATAACTCGCAATATCAGAACCCAATATCATTTTTAATTGCTCTTTTTTCAATTTATCCAGATATTTTTTATCTTTCATTATTTTACCTAATATTTCAACAACATTTTCCCCGCTTATTAAATAAGGGAGGATCACATAATCTGCTTTATTGTTATATAGTTCTTTAGCCTCATGCATATGCTGCGTTGTTAAAAACACTTTAGGTTTTTTCTCAATTCCATTTAAATAATCCAAAACAACCAAGTTATCTTCCCTAGAGGGTATAGTGGATATTACTACTTTGACTTTGTTAAATGGAATCTCTTTCAAAACATCAATATTTGAAACATCAGCATAAAAAGTATTAATTTTTTTCTTATTCAACAGTTTAACAATCTCAGGATCATAATCAACAACAAGAATTTTTTTCTTGTTTTTTCTCAAATATTCGATTATGCATCTAGCTAATCTATGGCCCCCTAAAATAAGAACATCATATTTTTTATTATTAAATGAATGATTATTTTTCAAAACGCCTTTCCTCTCAAAAATCCATAAATGCCTTTCTAATTTTTTATATATTTTTTCACTATAAATAATCATGTAAGAGGATAACGTTATTGTAATTATCCCAACAAAAGTAACCAAAGATACATGATACCTAGTTAAATGTCCTAGATTATAACCCAAATTAACTAATATCAAAGAAAATTCACTTATCTGAGCAACAGCCAAACCAGTAAAAAAACCAACATTCTTCTTATAACCAAAGAGTCCAATTAGCACCATTACAATTAGAGGATTTCCTATTAAAACAAACAAAGATAATAATAATCCAACTGGTATTACACTGATAATATCATTAAAAGACGTTATTTGTAATCCTAAATAAACAAAAAATAAAACTATGAAAAAGTCTCTTAAGGAAACAAGTTTGCCGATTATATCAAATGTATATGGCAAAGAAGCAATGCTAATTCCCGCTAAAAAAGCACCCATCTCTATTGAAAATCCAAAATATAAAGAAACCAAACTAACAGTAAAACACCAAGCTATGCTAAACATAAATAATAATTCCTGTGACTTAGCTAAATAATTAAATAGTCTATTTAGAAAATATTTAGAAAATAAATAGACAAAAATTAATAGAAATAATCCATTTTTTATAGTACTTAAGAATAATTCATCAGTATTAACTTTACCACTTATTCCGCTTATTAAAATCAAAGCGAATATTGCAATAAAATCCTGAACAATTAAAAAGCCAACAGAAATTCTCCCATATAAAGTATCTATAACTTTCTTATCAGAAAGTAACTTAACAATAATTATAGTACTACTAAATGTTAAAGCAACACTGATATAAATTGCCGGTATTACTTCAATCCCGATAGCTCTTATTATAATATATCCAACCAAAGAAGTAAAAATAACCTGTCCAATTCCAGTTATTAAAGAAATTTTACCGACTTCTTTTAAAACTCTAAAATTTAGACTCAAACCAACTATGAACAATAAAAAAGCAACCCCCAGATTGGATAAAGAAACTAAAAAATCACTTTTGCTTATTAATCCAAAAAACAAAGGCCCTAAGATAACACCCGCCAGTATATACGCCAATATTGAAGGTTGTTTAAATAACTTAGCCAATAAAGCCAGAATAGTGGCAAAAATTATGATAACCGCCAGAGTATACAAAAGTATATCTGACGAATTAGTTAAAAAATCTATCACCATCTTTTTAAATAAAAACTATTTACTAATTATTTAAAACTTTTGAATTGTTTTTAAGTATTAGAACATACCGAAAAAGATAGAATTATTTATAAAATAGTGAAATAACATATAATTATGCAAAAAAAGAGGAGTTTAATATTTTTTATAATACTTTTAGTTATCTTAACTTCTAATGCTGTATATTCAATCAGTATCTTTTTTGATGGTTTTGAATCAGGAAACTTAACAGAATGGATATTAACTAACGCTATAGACGCATCAAATTGGACAATATCTTCAGGAAACCCATACACTGGAGTTTATCATATAGAAGCAAGACCCAGAGAAAATACAGAACCCGCAAGCATAATAAAAAAAGCAATTAGCACGCTTGATTATGATAATTTATCAGTAAGTTATTATAGAAGGCTAATAAATTTAGATGGCAGCGACGAATTTAAATCCTACTGGTATGATGGTTTGTCGTGGATAGTATTGGAACAAACAGGCTCTAATTCAGAAGATGATAATAATTATATTATAAAATCATTTAACCTAAATAATAATGCAACCAACAATGCAAATTTTCAGATAAAATTTGAATGTACTGCAAATTCACATAACGAATATTGTAGAATAGATAATGTAAATATTTCTGGTATGGCTATGACAACCACATCAACAACAAGTAGCTCTTCTTCAACAACATCAACTTCTCAAGGCACAACTACAACCACATCCACTACATCAACAAGCCAAGAAACAACCACAACTACAGAACCCATTACAACAACTACAACAATAGAAAATAGTTTAATTAAAATAAATTCACTTTCCCCTTTGGATAATTCAACATGGGATTCATCAAATGATGTTTTGTTTCAATATAATGTAACATCTGTAAGCAATATAACCTATTGTTCTTTAATTATAAATAATACTATAGACCAAGAAGAAACAAATATATCGAAAGATATAATTCAGACTTTTACAAAAACACTACCAAACTCAGATTATTTATGGGCTATAAATTGTTCAGATGATTCTAATATAACTAAAAGTTCAGAAACGTTCAGTTTACTTGTTAATTTTATACCATCAAATCCAACAACACCAAATAATGTAGGCGGCGGTGGTAGTAGTAATAGAATCACAAACCCACAGATAACACCAACAGAAACGCAAGTTCAAGAAGAAACGCCAGTACTAAATCCGCCAGCAAGTCAACAAGAATCAGGAAAAAAAGAAGACATAAGTAACGAACAAAATGAACCAATAGAAAAACAAGATATAATATCAAAGAAAGAAGCATTATCCGATAAAATTAAAAATTTATTTTCATTAACAGGAAATTTGGTATCAGAAAAAACAAAATCAGTTCAATCTCAGAGAGGAGTATTTGCTTTTATTTTAATGCTTTTGTTATTAATGTTTGGATTATATTTAAAACCAAAAAATAAAAAAATAGAAAGTTAAAATTTATTTTTTCTTCAAGGTAATCTCTATAGTAGAAACTCTTATTCGTTTACCTTCTTTATTTTCAAATTCTTCACTGTCTAACTTTACATCCTTAAGTGCTACTTGTCCGTCTAAGAATCTCTTGCCTACGACTTCTGCAACATCTACACATCTTGTGATGAATTTACCTCTACCTTTTATCACTACTTCATCTGCTCCTTGTGTAGTAAACTGCATAACAACTCCAGTCACATAATTCATGAATGGTTTTGATCCAATAAAAACTACGTGGTCGTCCTCATTATGTTCTTTTCCTTCTGTCATTTTTAGTCCTCCTTAATCTAATTGTATTCTTTAAATCAACTGTTATGAGTTGAAAATAACTGTATTTTCACAGGTAACAATTTATACCATTTAATCAAAGACCATTATTTATATATTTTATGTTTCAAAAAAGAACTATTTCTTCTCTTTATTAGCCAGCCTAGTAACATAACCAGCAATTACATTCCTCAATTTTTTGCTAGGTATATCTAAATATTGCTCAACTATCCTTTTATTGCTATCAAAATCCTTCTTAAACTTATCAGGATTTTCTTTTAATATCTTATTAGATGCCCTTTTTACTAACGTTGTTTTAATTCTTCCCATAAGAGTCATACTAAAAAGTCAATTTTTAAAACTTTCTATTCAATTTTTCTATGCCAAAAACATCAAAAAATTAATAATGAAAATTAATCGATAGTAATTCTATCAACCCATAAGAATACTTTATCCCCTTCTCTAACTTTACCATTAACTTTTAAGCCAACTAATTGTCCTTGTTTAACAACATCAATTTTTTTGCCATTCATTTCCATGCTTCCAACTTCTTGCTCCAAGATACCAGTAGTTTTTCCAATAACGAAAATATGATCTTCTGTTTTCAATTCACCCGAAAAAATTTTCACAATTGCAATACCTTTTTTAGATAAATAATTTTCGACTCTTCCAATTTCTCTTTTAACTTTATTAGACTTGCTTCCGTGAACATTATTCCAGGCATTTATGGGCTTATTCAAGAAAAAACCGCTACTTAATCCCCTATTATAAACATCTTTTAATTGCATCATTAATTCATCTTTTAATTTTTTAAATTTAATATTAAAGTCTTTATCGTCTTTATTAGAGAAATAGAAGTCAATTGCTTTCCTGTAAGCTTCCGTTGCTTTCTTTACATATTCCGCACCTTTATTTCTTCCTTCAATTTTAAAACAAGTAATTTTGGCTTCTATCAATTTCTCTATAAAGGGCAGAGCACATAAATCTTCAGCACTCAAAATATAGTCATTCCCTAATTTTAATTTATTCCCAGCATCATCTATAACAGTATATTCTCTTCTGCAATTCTGAATGCATACACCCCTATTAGCGCTACTTCCATCTGTAAATTGGCTCAAAAAACATCTTCCAGAAATAGCCATACACATAGCTCCATGAACAAAAACCTCAACTTCAACATTTGTATTTTTTATTATCTCTTTTATTTGTTCTAAACTACATTCTCTAGCTAAAACAACCCTATCAATTCCTAGTGTTTTATAAAAATTAACAGCTTCGCTATTGCTAATACTTGCCTGAGTGCTTAAATGAACATTTAATCCTAATTTTTTAGCTTGTTTTATAACAGAAACATCCCAACAAATTACTGCATCAACTCCAACTTCTTTGCATTTTTCTAGTATTTTTTCATTATTTTTTAAATCCCATTCATAAACTATTGAATTTACAGTAACATATACCTTAACGGTCTTTTTATGGCAAAAGTTCACAACTTTTTTTAATTCGCCCAAAGAAAAGTTCTCAGCTTTATTTCTCATGCTAGGCCCCCTTATGCCTAAATAAACAGCATCAGCTCCGCTATCAACAGCGGCTCTTAAACAAGCCCAATCTCCAGCAGGAGCCATTAATTCTGGTTTTATCATTTTATATCCCTATTATATTAACATTTAAGAAATTTACTACTTTCTTAATAATGTGTACTTATACTCGCTTACACAAAATATATCAAAAAGGACATACTTTCTAAATTCTAGTCTAGAAGCCACTTCAAAACAGGTTTATGATTCATATTTTCTACTGAACAAATTTATCCTAATTTGTATTTTATATAATACAAATTGGTATTTTAAAGGTTTATATTAGTTTAATAAAAAGTTATCAATTTTATGATAAAAATAGTATCACCTCGTTTACACAATGTAGATATGTTTTTTGACCATACTTTTAAACACATTTTATTATACTATTCAAGACAAATTGATAAAAAGAAAGTATTAAAAAGCCTATATTTGTTAGATTTAGAGGTGATGGTAAAGAATCGCCTTAGAATTCTAACATAAAAATGAAAAGTCAAGAATTGGTTGATTCGGTGGAAGTCGTTAAGGATGCTAGTGATTTAATAAGAAAATTAGCAGATACGTCCTGCATACTTCGAGTTTTTGAAGATGGAAGGATACCTGAATTAAAGAAAAGACAAATAAGAGTTTACGCAGAAACCCATTATGATTCTTTATCATCTATGCATAGACCAAAGATAACAAGGCAAGAAAAAGAAAAAGGTGTTCCTATTACTTTTATTAGTATAGCTCCTGCATATGAAAATCAAAGATTAACTTTTTACTGGGATAGGCATAATGTTAGGCCAACAAGTGAGGTTATTCAAAGTTTTGGATTTAACGTAGAGCATGGAAACATAAGTATAGGAGGAGTCTTATCTGGATTAGCCTTTGATATTTACACATCATTAGATGGAACTTACAAACAAAACAATTCAGTTAGAGATAAATTGAAGGATACTAAAATCTTTAACTTAAATGATTTTGGATGGGGAAATTATTAAAAGGAAGTATTTGGCTTAGGCTCATCAACTAAA
>JACPIM010000002.1 GCA_016188045.1 Candidatus Woesearchaeota archaeon
CTTTTTCAGTTAGTTCATCAGAATTATTTGGATTAACAGCGAAAGCTATAGGATTTAAAATTAATATAATAAAAATTATGAAAATACCTCTTTTCATCATAACTTTGATAATTTAATTTATTTATATAATCTTTCTTTTTGTAAAGTAAACCTTGGAAAAGAAATGAATAATAATCAAAAGTGGTAACAATGAAAGGAATACTACAAATTTTAATTGGAATAGTGTTAATAATAATCTTCGTGCCATTGACTAAGGTTCCACTATTAATGTTTTTGATTATAATCTCTGCCATACTCCTTCTAGCGTTCAGAGTAATTATTGGATCATTATCATTCTATATTGGTAGCTATGTTAAAATAGCGAATAAGGATTAATGGGAACTTTGGCAATAGCAAGTTATCTATTTACCGTATTCAGTGGATACACTAAACTTATTTTGCTTACTCTGATACCTACCAGATTTATTTCAGGTATTCTTATAGGATTACTAAAACTATTTAGGAGATACTGAATTAATAATTTCATTTACTTTCGGAGAATACCACATATATAGAAAGGTTTAAATAGTACAATAGTATACTAAAATTGTACTATGAACAAAATAATAAAAACAATATTAGTAGAATGGAAAGGAAGAAATATCCCAATAGTAATTCCCAGAGAAATCAATCTTCAGGATTATCTCACTATGAGAGTTAATAAGATAATTGTATTAAATGGCTTCAGAAGAGTCGGGAAAACATATATCCTATATGGTTTAGCTAACGAACTTCTTAAATCCAACTCTCGCGAAGAGGTTATCCAAATTAATTTTGAAGATGAAAGAATACCCATTAAGACAGAATTTTTAACTAATCTGCTTCCAATTGCAGATGAGATATTTAATAAAAAGATTAAATATTTGTTTTTAGACGAATTGCATAATATTCCAAATTGGAGCAAGTGGCTTAGAAGAACATATGATAATCAAGATATAAAAATTTTTATCTCAGGTTCATCTTCAAGAATGTCTGAAGAAGAAATACCAACAGAGTTAAGGGGGAGATTCTTAGAGATTAAAATATTTCCCCTGTCTTTTAAAGAGTTCTTAAAATTTAAGAAACTTGATTTTGATTTCAAAATATTGGAATATTCAGAGAAAGAAAAACCAAGAATTCTTAAAGCACTTACAGAATACCTTATTTATGGTGGGTTGCCTGAAATAGTTCTAATAGATGATAATAAAAAATTAGAATTAGCACAGTCCTATTATTCTACTGTCATAAAAAGAGATATTGTTGAAAGATATAATATAAAAAATGAAGAGTCATTAAAAGCGATCTTAAAGCTACTTCTTGATTCAAAAGAATATTCTATAAGCAAAAGCTACAACACCCTTAAAAGTCTAGGATATGAAGTTGGTAAATCTACCGTTCAAAAATACATCTCTTACATAGAAAACTCGTATTTTGCCTTTAGTCTTCCTATTTTTTCTTATAAAATAAAAGATCAAATACAATATCCAAAAAAGATTTATTTTATAGATAATGCTTTTATTAGCTCAATTTCAACAAAGTTTTTGAATAATTTCGGAAGACTCTACGAAAACATAGTTGCTGTTGAATTAAAAAGGAGAAAAAAAGAGTGTTGGTACTGGAAAAATATGGAAAAAGAAGAAGTTGATTTTGTTATAAAGAATGAAACAAAGATAAACCAGTTAATACAAGTTTGTTATGATATTGCTGATTTGGATACAAAAAAAAGAGAAATTAGGGCTCTATTAAAAGCAAGCAAAAATTTAAAATGCAAGAATCTTTTAGTAATCAATCAAGATTATTTCGGAGAAGAAGAGTTAGAATGGTTTGGTATAAAAAGAAAAGTTAGATTTATACCATTATGGAAATGGCTATTAACGTAAAATATTAAAGAGGTTTAAAAATGAATAAAAAAGCCCAAATTTTTGGAGAACCGTTCATTTTTATCTTTGCTATAATAGTCGCAGCTATGGTTCTGATTTTTGGCATTAAAATATACTATGATTTAAGTGAAAGAGCTGATTTTGCTCAAGTAGCAGATATAGCACAAAGAATAAATGAAAATATAATAACTTTTTATAATTTAGAAGAAGGTTCTAGTAATACTTTCAAGTATGTCTTCCCTAATACAGTAGAGTGTTTTTGTTTTATCCAAGACCCAAATTATCCAAGTACTGATTCAACTCCGCTTTCACTTTCTTTATCAGGTAACTGCGGGTTGGATAATTTCCCACAAACTATAAATAACGAAGTAGACAATGGCAATAAACTTTTTTGGAAATACAGTGAAAAAAGAAAAAAAGGAGAAAATCCAGCAAATTTACCCTATCAGTATAAAATACGAAGCAGATTTATAACAAAAGACTCATCATCTGCACCACCAACAGGAGAGAATCCATTATGTTTTGATTTAGTTGCAGATAAGCATATACTAAAAGTAAAGATTAGAAGTCTAGGAGATAAGGTTTTGGTAGACAAAGCATAATCAAAATAACCTTATTAATTTAAAAATAGAAAGATTTATATATAGTTATAATTATAATTATATATTATTATAAATAATTACTATTGGTGTTTGACTTGAGAATTATAAAAACTAAACATGCTACAGATAAGGCAAAATTATGGGCAGTAACAGATGAGCAAATTAAAATAGCAATAATGAGAGGTTCAAAATACAAGCAAACAGATGGTCTTTTAGCTGTTTATATGGAATATGAAATTGCTTATAAAATAATTGGAGATGATTTATATTTAATAAAGACCGTTAAGATGAGGAGATAAAAATGAAAAAATGTTATATTTGCAATGAAGGAACTTTAGAAAAAAGAAAAGTTGATTATTTTTTATTAGGAGAAAATTTAGGAAAATTTGAAGCAGAAGTTTGTAATAAATGCGGAGAGCAATTTTTTGATGAAGAAGTGGATGAACAAATTACAAAAAGAGCAAAGGAAAAAGGATTATGGGGTATAATGGCTAAAACTAAAATAGGACAAGCTGGCTCTACATTAGATATCAGATTGCCAAAAAAGATCATAGAATTCTTAGATTTAAAGAAAGGAGAAGAAGTAATTGTTTATCCAGAAGGGAAAAAAAGATTAATTATAGAAACATAGATTACATGATATCTAATAATTAAAAAAGGAAAAACGAGACACAGTAAAATAGGAGTAAATCAACATTCATAGATACATGCCGCGCATCATAAATTATATAAACTTTCTAATTTAATATTAAGTTCATGGAAAAAAGAGGAGTATCTATCTTTGTTTTTACTATTATGTTTACTTTAATTGCCGGAGCGATTATATTAGTTTTCTTCTTTAATTTTGGTAAAGATTTAATTAGTTTTTCAAATAAAGAAACCAAAGTTGAAAATTTACTTATCTTAGAAAAAAACCTGGCTTCTTTTGCCTTATCTTCAAATTCAGAAAAATCAATTTCTTTCTCAGATAACTCAAAAATTGGCATTACTTGCGATAATTCTAATAAAAAACTTTTCCTAAGCAGCCATAACGGGGAATATAGTAAGGAAATAAAAAAATTAATTTTTTTACCTTTTAACATAAGTAGTAATGAAGTTGAAGCTTGGACTTTGGCTTGGAATTATCCATTCAAAATAGACAATTTATATTTTGTAGCAGATAATGATGTTACTTTTTATTTTCCAGAAATAAGCCCAGGAAGCAAAGCAGAATATTTCATCAACAAATTTAAACAAACCAAGTTTAAGTTCAGTCCTTCTCAACCAACATCACGGCTTGATAAGGGGGTGGTTATTTATTTTAATACCCCGCCAAGGATAATACAAGGAAATAATGTTAAAATAGTTTCTTTTGAAAATATAGATAGTAATGAACCAAAAGTTAAATTTAAAAAAGAAGGTTCTTGGTCGAGTTACTTTCCAATTTATGGCGATGCAATGCTTTATGCTGCTATCTTCTCAGCGGACGAGAAAAAATTTAGCTGTATTTTAAATGGTTTAGCGAAAGAAAGGGTTAGTAATCTTGTTGAAATTTACAAAGACACAGTGGAAAAATTAAAACGCGCAGAAGAATGTCAGGATCCAACCAACTATAATAATATTGGTACAGAATTAGATAAACTATCAAACCAGTTTGGTCTATCAACAGATCCAAGAGCTTACGAACCAGCAAAGAGAATTAAAGAATTAAATGACAATCTAAAAACAACCAATTGTCCTATTTTATACAAAAGTTCAGAGACAATGAGGTTATTATGAATAAAAAAGCCCAGGTTCAATTTATGGAAATGATCTTCGTTTTATTAATATTGGTTATAATCATCTTAATTGGTCTTGTTTTTTATTATTCTTTTTTACATAAAGGCCTAAAAGAAAAAAAGGAAAGGTTTACAGAAATAGATGCCATAATATTAACAGACGCAGTTTCTTCTATGGCAGAATTAACCTATGAAACAGGAGTTATTAATTCAGTTAAATTATTCTCTTTAGCTAAAAAAATCAAAAATCCAAACTATAGGGATTATTATGCTAATTTCTTTGGAAATGATAAAAAAGTTACTTTAGAGATAATATATCCTCCTGTTAATAATGAGGAGTATAAAATAGATTGTACTTCCACAACCGCAGATATAGATAGCAATTTTCATAACAGTTATCCAAATCCAACCAATAAATGCCAAAAATTCACAATATATGACCCAGGCATTGCAATAACAAATACAAATAAAGAGATAAGAACAAATCCCGTTTCTGTTTATTATCCTTTGACTAATGAATATAAAATAGGCATATTGAGAGTAGAGGTATTCAAAAATGAATAAAAAAGCCCAAATAGAAGTAATGGGTTTAATGGTCATAGTCCTAATCTTGGTCTTTGTTATCTTAATAGCTTTAAAGTTCTTTCTAGTGCCTAAAACAAATACAGAAGAAATTCAAAGGCAAAGTATCCAAGCCAGTAATATGTTAAATGCAATTATAAGGTCAAATACAGAAGATGGTTCAACAGTTACTAAAAAAATAGTAGAATGCTATAATTCCGCTGGAGATATAGAAAGGTGTAAATTTATGAAAAAATGCACTGATAGTACATGTCCACCAATTAATTTTGAAAGAAGCATATTAAGAAGAACATTCATAAATAAGAGATACAAACTAATGTTTACGGCTCCAGGTAGTAACGTATTGCCAATTTATCAAACAATAGATCCAACAAGTTTTGATCCAGGCATAACTTGCGAAAGAATAAATCAAGCTTCTATCACGGGTTCAGCAACAGTAAGCGTTTCTCCGCCAATCGTAGCCAAAATAACAGTTTGCGTATTGCCTCAAGAATCTATTTAATTACAAAATAAATTTCAGACAACAATAATATTTATATACAATTTATCAATTATTACTACTAATAAATAATTAAATTAATAAAAAATACCAAAACCTTATAAATTACCTTAAATTAACCTTATAATCACTCTAAAATAGCAAATCACTACTAAATCTATAGTATTTAGAGCAGAAATCTTTATAAACCATAAACAACCTAAAGTTTATAATTATTAGGCCCTATCTAAAGTGATAGGGTATTAAAAAAACAAGAATATAATCCTGATACTAACAGGAAAAAACACGGAGGTGTTTTATAAATGCAAAGATTTAGAAAAGCCATTAAAAGAATGGCGGCTATCAGTGCAGGTGTTGCAATGTTAGGCGCAACAATGGCTGGTGCAGTAGCACAAGACTTAGCAGGTTATCCACAACCTTTCATTAGTAAAGAAGGGGTGTTTAACGACGCTACAACAATCGTAGTCGGTGCAAACGCAGCAGCTTCAGACACATTAGGTGCAGTAAACATTGCTACAAAGCTACAATTCGAAGCTAAAACTCCAGTAACATCTGGCGGTGGTGGATTGCAAGTTTCTGGTGGAGTAACAGAAGATATTCCATTAGGTAAGATTATTGCAGCTTCAACATCGTATGGTTTCGATTCTAGACTAGATGATTCGGATTTAGAAAGTTTTCAAGACACACAAATTAACTTCCAAGGTAAAGATTATGATGTACATGATGAGTTAATTTTGGCTAACTCTACAATATCAGTTGAGACAAGCCTTACAAGTTCTGATGATGACTATGAAAGCAATGTTTTCTTGGAAGCAGAATCAAAAGGAATTAGATATTTCTACGTATTTGATGATGCAATAAACGTTTCTAAGTCAACATCGTCAGATCCATTAGAAGTTAAATTCCTTGGAAAAACTTTGAAAATTACAAGTGTTGGCTCAGCTACTAAGTTTACAGCCTATGTAGGCGGAGAGTACTTTATGGATGTAGGCGATACTGTAACTGTTATTGGTAAAAAAGTTACCTTACAAAATGTAGGTGAAGGTGGTTCTATATTGGTAGATGTTGATGGTACAAGAGAAACTATTAGTTCAGGATCAACTAGAACAGTTAATGGTATTGAAATAAGCAACGATGATACTTTCTATACAAATGAAATATCAGAAAGATCGGCTAGCTTAATAATTGGTGAAGATTCACAAGCTACATACCAAGATGGAGATGCTTACATTGGAGAAGATGAAAATGACCCAGATTGGGAATGGCAAGTTGCTAATTTAAGAAGTGATGCTGCAACTACAATAAACTCTACTCAAGCAGAGTTTACGTCTCAAGCGCCTGCAGGTCCAACATTAAGCATATACAATGCTTTTAACAAAAACGACGATACAGATAATCCGCCTGGGCTCGGAGAGTGTTTAGACTTGCCAAATGAATATGTTTCAATTTGTTTGGACAGTTTAACCGTTGCTGATGACGATTACTTGGAAGTTAGTATAAAGTACTCAAGTGGTGTAGATACTGCAAAATCAGGAGCTCCTGGAACATTAACAAGTGCTAAAGTTATAGAAATTACAGCCCCAGGAAATGATAGGTTTATAATAAAAACAGCACAGTTTGCTAGTACCAATAGTACAAACAGCCCATCAGACGCAAAAACAAATCAGATTTTTATACAGTCTACACATACTGACAGAGATGTAATGCTGTTTTATAAGGACCCAAATAAAAATCCAAGCCTTGTTTATGCTGGTAACCTAAGTAATATGACTCGTGGAGCAGAAACTTTTGCACAGATTAACTTTGGAGGCACAAAGGAGAACAATGTATTATTACAGTGGTATAATCTTACAACAACAATGAAACAAATCTTTATAAATTCCACAGGGGATTCTACAAGTGAACTATCTAGCGGTGAAGATGTTATTATAGCGAACTTTTCAACATCTAGTAATGTCTTTAATGGATTAGGTTCTTCTGGATCTCAAGAAGAAGCTGGCGAATTAGTTTGGAATACAAGATTGCCATCTAGTGGAGTTAATACAGGTATAGATGTCTCTCAGGATATAGGTTCTAAAGATGAAGACCATAGGACTACTTATGGTAATATCATAAAAGACCCTAAATCTAATGGAGCATCAGACCAGGTAGTAGTATTAATACCAGGTGATCAAGTACAGGCCAATGTAGTTATCAAAGGACCTACAACAAAAGTATCTGGTGGAGCAGTTTCATACATACCAGCAGATATTTCAATCAATACAAGATTGGATACAGAAATTGCAGGTTCAGAAGCTAACTATGATTTAATCTTAGTTGGTGGACCTTGTGCTAATAATGCAGTTGCTGCAGCAGGTTTAATGACTTGTGAATCAGCAAGAGGCCAATTAGCTCCAGGAGAAGCTATCATTAAGATGGCTAAGAATGGAGAACATGTAGCATTATTAGTAGCTGGTTACGAAGCTACAGAAACAAGAATGGCTGCTAAAGTACTTGCAGGCTACGAAGACTATGCTGGTAAATTAACTGGCGGAGAAGTTAAAGTTACAGGTACAATTAATCAACCTGTAGTATCTGCAATGGCAGCTTAAACAGCTGTTTTTTTCTTTTTTTATTTAATTTTTTTACAAAATAAAAAGAATTAGATATTTTTTCTCCAGTATTCTACTATTTTTTTAAGTCCTTCTTCCAAAGAAAATCTAGGCTCCCATTTAAGAATTGCTTTCGCTTTTGTTGCATCTAATGAAAGATATGGGTCAACAACAGGTCTTGAAGGATACCCAGGCGGAAATGAAAATATTATTTCCATTTTATACCCAGTTATCTCTTTCAATTTTTCTGCTAATTCTTTCATGCTTATTGCATTACCAGGAGAAAAATTAAAAACCTCATTTTTAATATCTGATTTCAAAGCCGTAACATAAGCATTCACGTGATCATCTACAAACATTAAATCTCTTACAGCATCTGGAGAGCCTATATAAACAGGCTCATTTTTCAACATCTGAGTAGTAATATATTCTACTACAAACCCAGCATTATCTTTTCTTCCATAAGTATTACAGCACCTTAATATAAAATAAGGCAAACCAAAAGCCTTGCCTGCCATTCTTATATAATAATCAGAAGCAACTTTTGCCACAGCATAAGGGCTTAATGGATTTAAGATTAAATCTTCTTTAAACGGAGTTTTTTGATTCTGGTCCCCATACGTTTCCATAGTTGAAGCAAAGATGAATTTCTTAAACTCCGCTAAATCAAGAGCAGCGTGAACTAAATTAACTGTTGCTAAATGAGTAGTTTCTTGAAATTCAAGCGGATTTTCAAAAGAATGCCTTACTGCAGTTGCAGCACCCAAATGAATTATATAATGAGGAGATATATCTTTTACTATTTTTCTTATCGCAGAAAAATCAGTTAGATTTCCATATCTTATTTCTATTTTTCCTAAAATATCTTTTACTGGATTAAGGGCATTTTTATTGCTTGTTGTCCTGACAAGCCCATAAACTTCATATTCATCACAAATCTTCCTAGCTACTTCATTTCCAATAAAGCCAGTAATTCCAGTTATTAATACTCTTTTCATTTTATATTTTAAGGTTTGATACAGCTTTCCTCATTTCTTCATGATCTTTGTGAGTGTTTAAAGTTCTCCAAAATCCAAAGTATTTAAATGTTTTCAACATACTTTCATTTGCTAATTTCACAAAAGTAGTCTCTTCAAGTCTCCCCCTTTCAGGTAAATATTCTTTTATTTTTTTATTGAATATATATACCCCAGCATTTACAAATTTATCAGATAAAATTGGTTTTTCTTTAAAGTTTGTTATAGTGTGGTTGTCATCTGATTCTACAATGCCAAACGGGCTTCTCAAAGGTGCAGTAACTATTGTGGCTACAGGTGAATGTTCAACATGGAATCTATATAAATTTTTAAGGGAGATATCCGTTAGTTCATCACCATTCATAGCTAAGAAATTCTCATCATCAACATTACAGTTTTCAATAGCTAACCTAAAGGCATCTCCTGTATCTTGTGCTTTTGAGTGGTCATTATATAATATTTTCATTCCAAACTTACTTCCATCACCCAAATGATTCATTATTATTTCTTTTTTATAAGCCACACCCAAAACAACTTTTTCAATGCCATTTTCTTTTAACCATTCAATAATCCATTCTATAAGTGGTCTACCCTCTATATCAACCATGCATTTAGGTATATCATCTGTTATTGGCCTTAACCTCATTGCTTTTCCGCCAACCAATAAAACAGCAGTTTTTAGCATACATTCTACCCACCGTAATATTATATAAATTTATGGGTGATAAACTAAATAAATTTTTTTCCTAATATCATCTTTATTTCTTTAATAAATCCCATTTTTACTTCTTCATAAGAAAATTTTTTTGATGATGCAATAATCTCTTTTCTATTTCTTGTTTTTAGATTAGTATCTATTATTTTGTCTAATTTCGCGGCAAAATCTTTTAAGTCATAAGGATTAGCATAATAGCCGTTTACACCATCAATTACTTGCTCAGTTGGCCCTGCCCCATCACCCCATACAACAACAGGAGTACCGCAAGCTAAGCTTTCAGCAGGAACCAAACCAAAATCTTCTCCAGGAGTAGAAAAACCAAAGGCTGCTGCGTTTGTATAATAAACGATTAAGTTTTTTAAAGATCTATCAACAAACCTAATTTCAACCTCATTTTCCTTGGCCAATTTTGTTAATTTTTCAACATATTCATTGCCACCATCACCAGATATATACAAAGGAAGTTTATTCTTCATTAAGGAGCAGGATTCAATCAACCAATCATATTTTTTATCTGGAATTATTCTTCCAGCAGCAAATATATATCTATCTTCTATTTTTGTTTTTGATGGAGTAAATATCTTGCTAATTGGAGGATAACTAACTATACATTTTGTATTATACACCTTGTCAAGTCTTTTTTTTGTAAAATTACTATTGGCAAAATTTAGATCGCTTTTTCTTACTAAGCCTACATCAAGTTTTTTAAAATACCACCCTAAAAACCAAGAGGATATTGTAACAGCCCATCTCTTAAAACCCTTTATTGAAGAAGCCCATTCTGTTTTTTCTTTTCCTTTTAAATATAAGAAATGAGGATAATGATTCATATAATTGATTCTTCTTATTCTTTTGTTTCTTATTAAATAGTTTGCTGGAAAACTATAAGTTATGAATAAATCTGGATTGCAATCTCTTAATTTATTTATTCCAAAAAAAGATAAAAAAACGCTTAAAAAAATATTTATTAATTCAGATCTTGTTTTTACAACAGATATATTCTTTATGGTAATACTTTCAAAACCCGCTCTTTTTATGACCTCCTCATTATAATGGTATGTTAATACCTCTACTTCAAATCCATCTTCTTTTAGCATTTTTGCATGATTTGCCATTAATCTTTCTAGGCCACCAGGTTCTGTTAAAAAATCATATATTAGGTAAATTTTCATAAAACAATGATTATTTATGCTTTTTTAAGTTTTATTGTAAGAGTTATTTAAACAGAAGCTTTATAAATCTAATTTATAAACAGAAGCCAATATGTTAACAAAAAATGATATACCGGGTAGAGTTGCTGTTACAAGCGTCACTTACTTTAGGTAAGGATCAGAAGTAGATATTGTAAGGAGTAGGCTTGCGCTTGATTCTATCAGAGAGGGGCAGAGATTAGGATATAGAATTTATATTGTTGATGGTGGATCCTATCCTGGATTTTTAAAAGAGTGTGAAAAAGAAGGAGTAGATCTCACTATTTTACCAGGAACTAGCTTTTCTCAAAGAACAAGCAGCTCTTGAATCAGGAGATTTTGCATTTGTTGATAAAAGGTTGTTTCAGCTGCATGTGATAACAGAGGCATTAAGGGCTGATTGGGTAAAAATAAATGATGTCCCTAAAGGGTCTCAGGTCACTTATTAATAGATAAATTTATCTTCCTCTAGCAATTTTTTCCTTTAATTCATTAGTTACTTTTTCAATATATTTTGTATCGGTTTTATCAACAAAAGGAGTTATTTTCGTATCTGGAGTACTGGCCTTTTTAGCCATATCTTGTACAAAAAGAGCATCTTCTCTCGAAACCACCCTGGGTTTATATTTTGGTTTTCTAGTTACTATCTGTTCAGGTTCTTTAGCACTTATTTCTACATTATGGTGTATCTCTTGAATTTCTTCAACTATTTCATTTCCTTTCCCAAATCCAAATAACCAAGACCAAAATCCCATTTTTATAGCATTATCAATATTTATGCCTTTTTAATTTTTATTGTGATTGCAAATAGAATTGGTTTAAGTTATAAAGTAGCAAAAACACACATAAGTGATAGAAATTGAAAAAATAAAGGCAAAAGTATTGATTATTACATGGCTTTAGTTAATATTTTTACCTTAAGCGTATAAAACAAACATGGTCTGCTCCTATTCTCTTATTCCAACATCCTTGCTTACAGCCTTCTCTATCCCCACAACAACCAACACAGGTCTGATATGAAACAACATTAGCATCAAAACAAGCATCATATCTAACAAAAGGACCAGCAGGAGCTTTCCAACAACCACCAGCATCTCCACCACCAGCATATACACTTATTGTTTCTGAATCATTATTAGTTCTTTTACCAACACTTGAGAACAAAGAAAGGATAAAAATAATACTAATAACAACTAAGATAATCTTTGACGTATCCATAATACTACCTTATTTTTTACATATTTAAACATATGTAATCGCCATACAATGATTATTTTATTACTATTTATAGCTGAAGTAATTAAAATCGCCGCGACCCGGACTTTCAAACAAGTTTGCAGGTTGACAAGGATGCAATCCTTATATTTGAACCGGGATGCCCCGAAGGGCCAGGCTCTCAAGGCCTGTGCAATACCAGATTATGCGATCGCGGCTTTAATCTAGTAAAATAGGGATATCACCATCAATATTATACTCTTTTTTACAGTGTTTACACAGCAACTTATCCATATTTAATACAAGATCTTTTTTACAGTTAGGACAAGCAACAATATCTAAAATTTCTTTATCTATCATAAATAAAAATGGTGCAGTTTAATTTATAAATCTTAAGGTTTCATAATTCCTAACAAAACAAGCATTAGCCTATCAGCAACCCGTATTAGATCATTTTCATTTTTACCAGTTAAAATAACACAACCATTATTAGAATAAATCTCAGATTTATTATTGATCTCAAATGATATTATACCTACATTTTCACTTACATTATTACAAGTCATCACAGTAACATTTTTACCTTCAATTGGTTCTTTTAATGCTCCAAAAGTATCACCTATAGGATATTTAAATATCAAGCTATTTCCGGTAACTTTACTGATTTCTGTTGCTGCTAAAACACTTACTCCAGTAGCATTTTGATCCATAGTAATAAATAACACTTTTTTATTATATATATCATTCAAATCTATGTTAACTGGTATTTCCTCTAATATTCTTGGATCATACCTACTCTCTATAGTGTATAACTTATTATCAACTAAAGATACTAATCTGATTTTGTACACAAATCCTTTATCAAAGAAGTTTACCTTATGGACTTCAAAATCATTATATTTAAAGAAAACATCAGAATACTTATCTTTTTGGTAAGCAAACATTATAATGCCAGAAAGTATAAGCAATATTATCATAACTACTAAAAATATATTAATATATCTTAAAGAGCTTTTTTCCATTTTATATTAAAGTTTCCAATACTAGTTTATCAATAGCTTCTCCAATAAATTGATAATTGCCTTTAATTCTTAAACAGTTTAAATCATTTTCAACTGTGTTTTCTTCATTTACATAAATTTCAATAACCACAGTATTATCAGTAGAATCGCTACATTTTTTCAATGGAAGGTTTTCACATCCTTCTGCATCTTCAAAACAACTATCAGCAAAAATTATTCCTAGAAAAGACCTTATGTTTCCTAAAGACATAAGTTCATTATTTAAACTTATAGCCTGATTTTTAGACAGGTAAACTTTATTATACTTCCTCAAATTAAATCCATTAAGTTCAATATCATTAAGTGTACTTGGATCATTTATGACTGCAATTTCCTTTCCATCCAAATAAGTTCTCCATAATCCATTAACAAGATTAAAAGACTTTCCATTAAAATCTACTGTTCTTTCATTATTGCTGCCAATAAAACTAAGGCTAAAACTAAATATACTAATAGACATTACAAGAATAATGAATATTGGTATGATTAACTTCATTTTTTTAGTTTTCTCTTTCATATAAATCTAAGATAAGAAATAGTTTTTAAATATTACTATATAAAAAAAGATAAAAAAGTTAGTAGTTCTTTGGCTTTAATTCAGCCCTACTAAATTTTATTTGACCCTTCTTTCCCGGCTTTCCTTTTACAAGGAAATAGATTACTACTCCAGCAATAATTATTATTGCCACAATTATAGCAACTGTGCTTCCTGTTCCAGTTCCTTCACTTGGAGCAGCTCCACCACCAGTAGCACTTGCACCAGGCTGTTCTCCCACAGCAGCGCCTGTTGGTCCTGTAGGCTGTTCAACAGCTCCAGCTTCTCCACCTTCAGTCTCTTCTACCGTCTTCTTTCCACCACCACCTGTAGCAGATGAAGGACCACCTCTTGCAAATACCTGGAAAGTCTTTTCTGTAACAGTATTTTGATTTACACCATCAGTTGCACTGCATTTTACTTTATAAGTTCCAGTTGCAGCAGTATCTGCTTCCTTAAATGAATATTCATTATTTGCATCAGTTCCAGTTGCAGCAGTTACAATCTCTCCATTTGGTTTTTCTAATTCTAAAACCTGAGTACTAGGACTTAATCCGCTACCAGGACTAGGATCTGAGAAGCCACAAGTAGCTTTAATTTCTCCTCTTGTATATATTATAGCATCGGTATCACTTAAATCATTGCTTACACTAGGTGCAGTATTATCAACTATAACAGTTAAAATAGTCTTGTTGAATGAATTACCTAGATTAAATACATGACCAGATATGTTACTACTGCTTAAATTAGTTACATGCATCGTTATATTATAAAATCCATCACTTACATTACTAGTATCCCAAACAATCCCAGTCTGACCTATACTATGATTCAATCCTATAACTATTTCATCAACATCACTATCTTTATCATAATCTCCTCTAGCATACCAAGATACATTAGTAGTCATATTACCAGCAGCTATACTTCCATTTAATATAACCTTACCAGTAACATTTATTCGCGTTGACAAATTTGTTAGATAGCCTGAAGTACTAATTATTCCATTAAGGTTAGTTACTGTTCCATCTTTCTTAGTAAATTCTCCACCAATTTTAATAGTTTCATTATTCCTATTATTCATTAGATTATGTGGATAAATCTTAAATGTTCGTATCAAAACTATGGTTCTATCAGCATTATATGCACCACTAGCAAAACTTGAGTCATTTGTTATATTAAGCATAATGCTATAACTTCTAGCATTACTAAAAGTTCTAGTATGCAAATCAGCATCATAATTAGTTGCAAAATCATAAGTACCAAATGCTGTTAGGTTTGAACCATTATTATTAGTTATTAATATGGTCCTATTATCACTAACTGTGACATTATTAATAATAAACCAAGATGCATTTGTTGAACCATTACCAGCAATATAATGAAGGGTTAAATTAAATACGCCAGCAAGTATTTCAGTATTATTTGTCAAGATGCCACTTTTACCACCAGTACTATTAGTTAAAAGTAAGTTAGATATATTAACAACAATACCACCCGTGGCCATATGTTCAGTAGCAGCATAAACATAAACTACATAACCTATCATTAAAAGAATTAAAACACTAAAGAGAATATACCAACGTTTATTATTCATTTGAATTCCACCTCGCCTCTTGTTGAAAATTAATAATTAATTATTGTATTTAAACAACAATTGCTAATATATAAAGCTTTCGAACTAATAAGGCCTCTTTTTCTTTATATTTATATATATTAGGGTTCCTATCAGCACTACTACTAACGCTAAAATTCCTACAATATAATACCATTTATTGTTATTTTCCTCTCCGATACTTATATTATTTGTTTTTTTAACAACATTGCCAGTAATTTCTGTTAAACTACCTTCAGCATTAGGATTATATATAAGTAATAATGTTTTATCATTATAATGCCCGCCATAACCTAAAAATAAATCACCTACGCCGTCTTTATCTAAATCAAGCCTTATTGTTCTATTTTCTTTAACAGTAACATAGCTTGTTTTTTGTTCTTCATCTACAAATAAAAATACATCCAGGTCCATAGATTCAGGCATAACTTTTTCAATATTTATAATATGTCTTGCATCACCCAAGTAAAACTCAATCATATCATCTTCTAAAACAGGAACTAACATCTCTTTTTCCAAATTAACATCTAATGATAATTTATTATTAGCAGAAACAAAACCAACTAATAAAATTATAGATAAAACCATAAACGCGTATATCTTCATATTCATCTATATAAAAAAATACCTTCTTTAAATGTTTTTCTATCCTACACTTATTATTTCATTTTTAAGCAATTTTAAGCCATATTTGAGTTTATTATTCTCGTTAGAATAAACAGCAAATAATTCATCTCCTTTATTTACATAATCTCCTTTATGCACAAATAAATAAACACCAGCACCCTTATCACCAGGTGCACCAGAAAATCTAGCTATCTTATTTATAGCCATATTATCTATATTTTTTACGATTCCGTTTTTCTTAGATTCAACAACATGAGAGTACTTACCTATTTTAATATTATCTGGTTTTATGTTTTCATTCCCTCCCTGCGCCTTTATTATCTCTTTCATTTTTTTATAGGCTTCCCCAGACTCTAATATCTCTAAAGCATCTTTTTCATTACCATAACCGACCATTTCTAGCATTAATCCGGCCATAATAACTGCTTTTTCTTTTAGATCTATAGGAGCATCTTCCTCGCATCTTAACACTTTTAAAACATCTCTTGCTTCTAAAGCAGGACCAATTCCATTGCCAATAGGTTCGCTTCCATCAGTCAATATAACTTTCATTTTCATACCAAGTCTTTTCCCAATTTTAATAAATTGTTTTTTCAATTTTCTAGCTTTATTTTTATTATCTATTTTGGCCCCTTCACCATAAGGTATATCAATCAAAACATGCGTTGCACCAACAGCTTTTTTCTTAGATAAAACACTGCTTAATAAAGCCCCTTCAGGATCCAAGCCTAAAGTTTTCTCAATTTTTATTAGCCTGTCATCAGCACTAGCTAAATCCAAAGTTCCACCCCAAACTATACAACCATTTGTTTTGTTTACAATTTCTTTTATTTTAGAAACTGGAAAAGAAACTTTAGCCAGTACCTCCATTGAGTCTGCGGTACCTGCAGGACTAGTAATCGCTCTTGAACTGGTTTTTGGAATGCAAAATCCGGCAGCAGCAATTATAGGTACAATAATCATTGTCGTTCTATTGCCCGCAGTTCCGCCACTAGAATGTTTGTCTAAAACGATCTTCTTTCCCCAATTTACAGGCTTGCCTTCACTAGCTATCGCCCTTGTCATATAAAAAATTTCACTATCATCTAAGCCACGAGTATAAACTCCAGCAATAAAATAAGAGGCCTCCACTTCACTTATTTTGTTTTTTACTATATCATCTATTATTTCTTTTATCTGTTTTTCATTTAATCTCTTACCATTTAATTTCTCTTTTATATAAACTAAAGATAATGGCTTATTTTCATATTCAACATCAACAAAACTGCCCTCCCTAATCTTTATTTTATCTATTACCTCATCAAACAACCCAATTTCACCAACCATAACATTTTTGTTGCTCGCAATATTTACTACAGCTATGGCTTCTTTGCTACTATAAGAAATCCTTATTCTGTCCAACGCACTTAATCCACCGCTTTTAGCATCATTACTATTTATAACTACAATTAATGGACCACCACTAGAAAGACCAAGATTTTTTACTTTAAGCCTCATATTCTTCACTTGTGTATATATCAAAAAATACAGTTAGTATAGATAAGATTAACGGACCAATAAATATACCCATAAGTCCAAATACCTTTAATCCACCAAAAACTCCTATCAAAGCCAAAGCAGGATGTATTTTTGCTTTACTACCTATTAATTTTGGCCTGATTATATTATCTATTGTGCTAACAATTAAAAGCCCGTAAAAAAGCAACCCCAAACCATTAGTTATATCACCAGAGGCAATTTTAATCAATGAAATTGGGAACCAAATAAAAGCCGCTCCTACTAAAGGTATCATAGACAAAATTATCATCGCAAAACCCCATAAAAAAGGAGAGTCTACTTTGAATATTAGTAATCCAATAGTGCCTATAATCCCCTGTATTATTCCAGTCAAAACCACCCCATATAAGGTAGCATAAATACTATCTTTAAATTTCTTAGCGATGTCTTCTTTATACCTCCTTTTTAAAGGCAAGGCTTCTTTTATGGCATTAGTTAGTTTTTCTCCGTCAACTAAGAAATAAAACATTAAGAAAAATATGATAAATAAAGAAAGTAATTTGTTTGGTATGTCAATTATAAAGTCATGTGCTCCTTGAATAAGAACAACAGAGATCTTATTCAAACCGTCTTTGATGAAAGAACTAACATCTAGATTATTGCCGAAATAAGAATTTATGTAATCTAATCTTAATCCTTCAAAATTTATATCCCTTACATTGTAAAAAAAGTTTGTAGTCTCATTCAGTAAGCTTGTTCCAAAAAAGACAAAAGGCAACAGCATTAATAATATAACAATCAAAGAAGTAATCAAAGAACCAAGAATACGATTTTTCAAATATTTTAATATAAATTTATAAACAGGATAAACTACGAAAGATAAAACAGCAGCACCGATAATAGAATCAAAAAAAGGCCAAATCAAGATAATCGCCGCAATTATAATTAATATGAAGCTACCAACAAAGAAATAATTCGAATGTTTTTTTAAATCCAAACCATCTTCCATATATCAAAATATTTGTTTTTTTATTTATATTTGTTTCTATGCGTATTTTTGTGTATTTGTGATAATATTAAGCAAAACTTTAAAAGTATAAATACTATTCAATAACAAATGGATAAGATTATACTTGGATTAACAGAGCAAGTTAAAATAAACGGAATACCAGTTAAAGCTAAAATAGATACAGGAGCAGATAGAAATTCTATTTGTAAATCTCTAATAAAAGAATTAAATCTGAAACCAACAGGAAAAAAAATAAGAGTAAAATCATCACATGGTATGACCTTAAGAGAAATTTATAGTGCAGAACTAGAAATAAAAGGCAAAAAAATGATTACTGATTTTAATGTTATTGATAGAAATAATCTAAGTTATTCTGTTTTAATAGGTAATAATACACTAAAACGCCATAATTTTTTAGTTGATCCAAAAAAATGAAATTTGCTTTAATAAGTTTGGGTGGTAAAAGTAGTCTAAGAGTAGTTGAAGAAGCAAAAAATTTTTTTGAAGTAGCAGATCACTTGGATTTAAGCGAGATAGAAGTGCGAGCAGATTCAAAAGAATCAAAAGTTATATATAAAGACAAACCAATAGGTCCCTATGATTGTATCTATGTTAGGGGTTCTTTTAGATATGCTTTATTACAGCAATCAATAACGCGGGCGTTGCATAACGAGGTTTATATGCCCCTAAAACCAAATTCATTTACCTTAGGCCATAATAAATTTTTAACCTTATTAGAGTTGCAAAAAAATAAAGTCCCACTACCAACAACATATTTTGTAAACAATGTTAACACCGCTAAAAAAATTCTAGAAAAGGTTAATTTTCCAATAATCATGAAAATACCTTCAGGTACACAAGGCAAGGGAGTCATGTTCGCAGATTCAATGGGTTCTGCAAGATCAATGTTAGATGCTTTGGATGTATTTAACCAACCATATATAATACAAGAATTTATTGACACGGATTCCACAGATATTAGGGCCATTGTTTTAGGAAAAAAAGTTGTAGCCTCTATGAAAAGAAAGGGAACTAGGGGAGAACTAAGAGCTAACATACATGCTGGCGGAGAAGGAATGAACTTTGAATTAGGCTACGATATAGAACAGACCGCAATAAAAGCAGCAGAAGCAGTCGGAGCAGAGATAGCAGGAGTAGATATATTAGAGTATGGCAATAAACCACTAGTTATAGAAGTAAATCTCTCTCCAGCACTAGAAGGTGGAATAAGTAAAGCTACTAAAAAAAATGTAGCTTATGAAACTGCAAAATTTCTTTTTGAAAAGACAAAAGAATTCAAAGAAAAAAACAGCAAAAGTCACGCAGAAAGCTTGTTAAGAGAGATTGGATCAACTAATTCAGATAAAAAAGAGTTTCTTACTAATCTCAATATAAAAGCGGGCATAATCAAATTGCCAGATATTATAACAGAGATAAGCAAATTACACCCAGATGATGAGGTTTTAATAGAATCAAAAGAAGGAGAAATAAAAATAAAAAAACAGGAAATTAAAAAAAGCGATTAGCGATGTAAATCATAAGTTACTTTATCTTTGTTTATAATAGTAAAATATGCCCTCACTTCTTGTCCAGTTCCAACATCAAAGCCGCTTATATAATATCGCCCACTTTGTATATTTTTGTCTTTTATAATATCAGCTGGTATCTTAAGATAAGGTGTTCCTTTTTGCGCGTAGCATCTTTTTTGATCGCAGACTTTAAGTCTAACACTATTAACTCGCCCACCTAATTCCCGGTATACCTCTAAATACATTGGAGTAGTAGGTTTTATAGCAGAATTAGCAATACCCTTACTACCAGGCATTACTGTAACTTTTATTGTACCACCTTCGGTTACACTGTTTTTATCTAAAATAATCTGTGTTTTAGTATCTGATACCGCACCACCAGTAATACCTTCTCCTAAATTAAAACTAATTAAACTAATAATTAATATTAGAACAGCAAGTAATATCACCTTTTTTTCATTCATTCACTATCACCTCTCTTTATTGTAAAATCTTCCATTATAAAACCTTTTCGGTTATAGTCATATACCTTAACGTGATAAACTCCCGGTTTCCAGTTATTTGGTACCCAGTAACTTATAGTGGTTTCTTCAGAGCATTTGTAATCCCCATCGCAAAGTTCAATTGAAGCCTTTCTCAAATCATCTTCCGCGTTATAAAAATTAAGATTATTATTTACCCCACCTAAACCAGGATAGACCATTATTAAAATCATACTCCCAGACTTTACAACTTTAGGGCTTATTCTCATCCCAGAAAACTCTTTTACACTAAGGCCGGTTATGTCTAAGTTAAAAGAAAAAATAGCTATAAGTATTAGGATTATAGCTCCCAATATTATCTTTGACTCTCTTTCCATTTATCAAATAAAATAAAAAATTAACCAACATGATTTATGGTAAATATGTTGGAATCAACTTTAAAATTATATGATGGGTTTGACCTTTCTACTCTTATAATGTAATCACCAGATTGGACCCTAGCTGGGATCAAAAACTGTTTACTAACTACCCCGTTACATATGCTCTGAGTACCGCATAATGTATCAGAAATACTTACTCTCTCCTTTAATCCGCTATTAACAGAAAATAGTTCCAATTGGCTATCAACACCAACAGATCCAGTATCAACAGTTACAGTAACGAATTTTGCACTTTCATCTCCGCTAAAAGTAACTATCGAAGGAGAAACAACAACACTAACATCACTACCATCACCAACAACCCTACCGCTTATTTTATTGAAATTAAAAGCAACCAAAGCCAATAAAATTATTAATACTGCAACCAAAAGCGTCTTATTATTCTGCTCCATATAATTAACCTCCCTTAAATTATATTAAAATTTGCTGTAGCATAAACCTTCTGTCTTGTACCACCTAAAGATCTCTCTTCCACATTTTCTTCAACCTTTACTGTATAGGTTGCATCAGAAGGCCAAGTATCATCATTAGTCCCTACCAAATATTTAACCGTTGATGTGCCATAACAAACTGAAGTTTTTGTAGCTTCCTCTGTACATACTTTTTTATTAGTGCCCTGTATTCTTACGCCATTTCTCTCTATCGACATCCACTCATTTTTCACACCACCTGGTCCAGGATAAACAGTTACTTCTATAATGCCGTTCCTGTTTACAGGATTAGGCTCAATATCAATTACAGTTCCACCGTCTTTTACCTGATATCCAGATAAAGTAGAATTGGTAAAATTACTAGCGATCATAGCCACCAATAATATTCCGACAGCAACAAATATGGTTTTTCTTTCATTCATTTTTATCACCTTATCCTAAAAGGAGCTTCAATCGTAAAGTCTCCTGTGCATACATCTTTTAATTTAATAACATAATCTTGATTACTTTCCCAAACATCACTTTGAGAATATGTTTGTATTTTAGAACTGCCGCTTTTGCATTTATACTCGCCACCACAGATATTCCTCATAGTTACACTTATTTTTGAATCAACTGCTTTGCCATTTCTATCCAAGTTTCTTTTGTAAACTCTGGCCTCTTCATAAAAACCTTTACCGCTACCAACATTTACTGTAACCGAATCACCAAGGTTTATCTCATTAGGAATAGCAGTAGCAATACTTTCTTTGCAATTAACAATATTACCTGTTAAATTTAGAAAACTAGAGGACAACATTGCAACTCCAAGAACTAGAACAGCACTTAATAATATCTTATTCTCTTGTTGCATCAATACACCTCCTTTGAATATAAAAGTTATAGTTTCGTTATTTAAAAAACTTTCGTTAACTTCCGATTAATCTTGAGGGTATATTTAACGCATCAATCTCATATAATGTGAAACCAATTATTAGCAATAGGACAAACAACAGGATAATTAAGGCAGTAAGTAAATTATTTGTTTTTTGTTGCAACACCTGACTGTAACTAACCTCATATCTCTTTACTTTTCCCTTCTCATCCTTAAGTTCATATTCCATAGTTACTACTTTAAAATGCTTAATATTTATAAAGATATTGATAAAACAAAATATATTTTACGTCAACGCTTTTTTATTTTTATGGTCTTAGCACTTTCTTAAAGTGCTAATTTAAAACAATATTTCCTTAATATTCAAGGTATCTTCTTCATAAGTCTTAAAATAAACTCTAGTTAATATTTCACTAATAAAACCAAACATTATTGATAAACTTCCAGTAATAATTAATAAAACAACCAATATCAGTAAAGGACCAACTGTAAATACATTAAGTATAATCGCTTTCATAATCTGCTCTATTAAAATAAATAATGCCAAAAAATATTGTATAAATCCTAGACCACCAAAAAAATGCAATGGCCTTGTTGAATAACTTGACCAAAATTTTATGTATAATAAATCTAAAAATCCTTTAAATAATCTCAAGCTACCATATTTGGTTTTTCCTAAAATTCTTTTTCTATGATTAACTTTAACTTCTCCAATTTTAAATCCCTTTAATAGCAAAATAGTCGTGATATATCTATGCATTTCTCCAAACAAGTCCAAATTTTTTACAACTTCTCTTCTATAAGCTTTCAAAGAACAACCGGCATCATGTATTTTTTCCTTAACTAAGACTCTTCTAATGAAATTTGCGATTTTTGAATAAACTCTTTTACTAAATTTATCTTTCCTATTCCATCTCCACCCAGAAATTGCATCATATCCTTTCTTCAATTCATTTAATAATAAAGGTATATCTTTAGGATCATTTTGTAAATCTCCGTCCATGGTTATTGCTATCTTACCACTAAAATACTTAAAACCAGCCCTCCAAGCAGCAGTTTGCCCTAAATTTCTGCTAAATTTTATTACTTTAATTCTTTTATCTTCTTCATGCAATTTTTTTAATATGTTAAAAGTATTATCTTTACTGCCATCATCAACAAATATAATCTCAAAAGAATTTGTTATTTTTTCTAAAATATTCTTTAACTCCCTATATAAAAGCAATATATTCTCCTGTTCATTATACACCGAGACTATAATAGACAAGTCAATTTCCATTTAAATCAACCTATCCAAGTTTAGCTTTGCTTTATTAATATTTTCATTCTCAATGAATATTCTATACCATAGCTCAAAATTAAGTATATTCCACATCTGTCTGGCGTAATACAGCTTAGATTTATCCCTAACTTTCAACATCTTTTTAAAATATTCTTTTTTAGCTAACTTTTTCCTCACTAAAATAGAATTATCTAAAACCCGATTAGTTAGTTCTTTCAAATCTTTGTTTATCCATTCATCTATAGGAACAAAGAATCTTTCTTTTTTAGCACTATAAATCTGCTTAGGTAGTTTATCTTTCATAGTTCTTCTTAACAAATATTTATCTTTTAATCCATTTAATTTTAAATTGCTCTTAACTTTGGACATTAATTCTACAATTCTATGATCCAAAAAAGGAACCCTTGCTTCAATAGCATGTGCCATAGTCATTTTGTCAACTTTCATCAACAAATTATCGCATAAAGAAGCGTTTATCTCACAATCCAAGTTTTTATTCAGTAAACTATTCTTTTTACTAAAATAAAAGTTAAAGTCATTTACTAGGTCATTATAATACTTACTTAACTTTTCATCTCCAAATTCTTCTAGATCCTTCTTATCAAATACTGTTATTAAGCTCAAATAAGTCAAAGTTTCATTATTCAAATTTTCCAAGAATACTTTAAATCTCTCAATGCCCTTTTCACCTAAACTCTCGCTATATCTGAAGAGTTTATTTAATAACTGTTTCGGCAGATTATTAACTAGATTAGGAACATTTTTTCTTAGTGGCAAAGGAATTATTTTTCCGTATTTCCCCAATTTCATTATTTTATATTGCTCATATCCACCAAAAACTTCATCGGCTCCCTCCCCTACTAAACAAACAGTTGCTTTTTTCTTTGTTTTTTCAGATAAAACATAAGTTGGAATGGCTGCGGGATCTGCCAAAGGCTCGTCAAAATGCCAAATTATTTTAGGCAATAATTCTATTGAGTTTGGTTCAATAATAATTTCATTATGATCGGTATTAAAATAATCAGAAACCAATCTCGCATTTTCTAAATCTCTCTCTTTACCAAAACCAACGGAAAAAGTCTTTATAGATTCGTTTTTTAATTTGCTGGCAACTTGGACAATAGTACTGGAATCTATTCCGCCAGATAAAAACACACCAATAGGAACATCACTTGTTAACTCGCCCCTAACACCATCAGTTAATAGATTATATAGTTCTTTGCTTAATTTATTTAAATTGCCATTTTCTTCACTAAAATTAATTTCCCAATATTTATTGATTTCAATTTTTTTACTTTCATATTTTATATAACATCCAGGCTGAAGTTTATTTATATTTTTAATAATAGTTCTAGGTCCAGGTATAAATCTTAAAGATAAATAATAACTTAGAGATTGTAAATTAATTTCTTTTTTTATTTCTTCATTTAGTAATAAAGATTTAATTTCAGAAGCAAAAAACAAAATTCCCTCTTCAAAATAATAATATAATGGTTTAATCCCTAGCCTATCTCTAACAATTAATCCTTTTTTGTTTTTAATGTCCCATATACAGAAAGAAAACATCCCAATTAATTTGTTTAAAAACTTTTCACCATGCTCTTCATATAAATGAACCAAAACTTCCGAGTCTGAATTTGAGTAAAATTTATGTCCTGCTTTTTCTAATTCTCCTCTTAATTCAATATAATTATATATTTCTCCATTACAAATAACTAAAATAGTTCCATCTTCATTAAATAAAGGTTGTTTTCCCTTCTTGCTTAGATCAATAATACTTAATCTTCTATGTCCAATACTAACATTTTTATCAATAAAGTAATCATAATCATCAGGTCCCCTATGAGAAAGTATACTAGTCATTTTTCTAATCAATTCTTTATCTTCTTTTCCTAATATTCCAGTAATTCCGCACAAAGTTTAAACCCCCTATACTTTCTGTGCTATAATAACCGTTTCAACACCAAAAGGATACTTAATGAATTTCATTAATATAATCTCTAGCTTAGCAATTAGTAAAAAAAAGCTATTTAAAAATTTAGGTCCAGTTCCAATTGAAACTTTCTTACTTTCTTTATAGGTCAGTCTCTGATAATATGTGAAAAAAATATCTGGTAAGAACGCAAAAAAATTGCAGTAATTTTCATATATTATTTTTAAACTGTTTTTTTCTAAAAGTTTCTTAATTAAATTTTTAGTATATCTTCTTTTATGATGTGAACTATAATCAATATCACCCCATAAAAAACCAAACACCGGAACAACAATGAATAAGTATCCATTTTTATCCAATAAACCAAATAGATTTCTAACAGCGTTATCGTCATTTTCAGTATGTTCTAATATATCAGAAGCCAAAATAAAATCAAATTTTCCTCTAGGCAAAGTTTCTTTTTTCTCAATATCTGCCTTATAGCATTCAATGCCCTTTTCTTTGCAGATCTTCACGGCTTCTTCCATGAAATCAATCCCAACCACTTTATTTTTCTCACTTAATTCTTTTAATAAAAATGAATTCTGTCCAACATTGCAGCCAACATCTAATGGATTTTCAAATCCAATTTTCAGTCTTTTAATCAATTTTTTAATTAAAATCATTCTAGAAACATTATACCAATTATATGAACTCCTTTCATTTAATAGTTTATAATTATCTATATCCATAGCCACTTATTTACCTTAAAAAACCTTTTAAACCTTCTTAAACAGTATTTTACTCATTTTCACTAATAAAATGAAAAACAAAGATATAATTCTGATTATTACTGGATTTTCCTTAGTTATTATAATATTAAATTTATTAATAAAAAACGTGCTTTACACAGACGTAGGAGACTATTTGGCTGTGGCAAAATACTTCTCAAATAATATAGTTTCTAGGATAAGAAGCACACATTCATGGGTATATGGTTTATTTTTATCTCAATTTTTAAAAATTTGGTCTTCTGTTTTTTTAGTTAAACTAGTAAACAGTTCTTTCTTAGTTTTTACTGCAGTATTATTATATAATCTTACGAAAGATAAAAAAGTGCTATTTTTGTGGATATTATCCCCAGTAGTCTGGTATATGACACCACAAATAAGCCCAATCTTGCCTTCTGCTTTCTTATTATTGCTTTCTTACAAATTCATTAAAGAATATGAATCAAAAGAAAAATTAAAATACTTAATTTACTCAGCCTTGCCATTAGGCTTATCTTCTATATTATGGGACTCAATGATTCCAATTTCAATTTTCTTTATCTTGGTTTTTTTCTTTAACAGAAGATTAAAAGAAATCTTGTTTTTTGGTGTTTTTTATTTCATTGCCTTTTCAATAAGATTCATCCTAGACTATTATCTATTTAGTTATCCATTTTTTTCTTTATTTAGGTTCTTCGGAGGTTCTTTATTAGTTTATTTAAGACAAGGAAATTATACCCACATTTCAAATCCAGTTTTAAATTATATATTATACTTAGTAATAATCTCACCATTTTTATTTAAAATTTACAAATTAAATTTTAAAGAATATAAAAAAGAATTAATTTTCTTGTTATTAACAGTTTTAATGTTCATCTCATCAAGCAATCAACTAAGGTATTTTCTGATTTTAGCACCAATTTCAATTTTATTAATTTCAAAAGTAATGACAAAAAAAGAATTAGTTCTAAATTCAATACTCTCGGTTTTATTAATACTGTTCCTACTTTATCCAAGTTTTGTAGATAACTCAGAAAAATTAATTCAGGAAGATTTAAATCAGATTGCAAAAGATTTTCCGAATGAAGTTTTTTTTGCAGGCAATGAACAAGAAGGTGACGCTTACCTAGTCTACTCTTTAGTCTATTGGGGAAAAGAAATAAAAGAAATAATTAGCTGGCAAGACTTGCAACTGGTATTAAGTAATAAAACTAACTTCCAGCAATATAGGTATGAGAGTAAGGCTAAAGTGGGCGAAACAAGAAATGTATGGCTCGAATTTGGTGTCTCTAGGGCAGATAATAGGACTTATGAATATGTTGATTATTTAATATCATCTAAAAAAGAAACCTCATTAAAAAATTTTAAGCTTGTTAAATCATATAAAACTTTAAATGTTTTTAAAAAGGATACTACTAAGAAATAGTAAGGTTTATAAATAAAGTAAAACAAGAAAAAGACGATAAAAAATGAATAGAACTAATTATATTGGTAATCTTGTTAGTAAGGTAGCATTAGGGGCTACATTATTATTTAGTGCGCCAAATGTTGGTGCTAATGGGGGCATTGCTTTAGATCAAGGATCATCGACTATTAGTAGGGAAGAAATTTATTCCAAATTGCATGGTATAGAAAATAGACTACAAAGAATAGAAGAACAACAAAATAGCATTGAAAATAGGCTTACTGGCCAAAGTATTAGTATCGGACTTGCATTTTCTGCTATTGGGTATTTGATCTTTAGATCATTTAAAAAAACTAAATAGGTTTTTCAAAACCCCACTTATCTAAAGCTCTTCTTAATTCTTTATGTGTTTTAGCATATTTATCTAAACTTATCCCTTGTTTATATGCTTCAATTGATTGAATAACCGCTCTAGCTCCAGCTTCAATTCCATCAGGATGACCTTGCGTTCCTCCTCCAACTTGTAGTACAATATCCGTAGTACCATATATATCAAAAACCAAAGGCAAAATTCCAGGATGCAGTCCGCCAGAGGAAACAGACAAAACCGGCTTAATTCTTCCCCATTTTTGCCTTAATCTTAAATTTTCAATTTCATTAACTTCATTTTTCATCAACATTTCCTTCATAGCAATAATCTCTTTTTCATTTCCTTCTAATTTTCCAATAACCGTTCCTGTATGTATTTGATCTACTCCAATTAACCTTAATAGTTTAGATAAAAATAGCATACTCATCCCATGTTTTGGATTTTTTGTAAACATGGCCTGCATTGCCCGGTGTCCATGAATAGCCATTTTATAATCATGAGCAAGCTCACAAGCAGTTCCGACAGCAGTAAAACCAGAAACAACAACATCCAACATGAAATACTTAAAATCATGATTATGAATTATCTTTATCCTTCTCTCAAGTTCTTTTAAGTTTGGAGAAGTTACATTAATAAAAGCATCTTTCACATTACCAGTTTCTTTTTCAGCTTTATCTCTAAACTTTGAAAGAAGTTTAACTCTCTCTTCAAATCTATTAAATTTTTGATTTGTTAAATTCTCATCATCTTTAACACAGTCTATCCCGCCTTTCCAAACGGCATAAGCTACTTTTTCTGCATGTTCTCTAGCAGTATATCCTAGTTTTGGTTTAGGAACAACAGAAGTAATGGGTCCATTTTTTCTTTTGAATATTTTTTTAATAGCCTCTCTTCCATAAACAGCACCTTTAAAATATTTAATATAATCTAAAGGCAATTCAGCATCTACTAATCTTAAATTCTTAACAGCTTTCATCCCAAAAATATTTCCACCAATTCCCGACATTAATCCAGGAACAGATCCATCTTCAACTATGATCCTAGGATAAGCAACTTTCACATATTCTTTATCACAATTAAAAGCATAAGCCTTCACTTTATTTAACAACTTAGGTTTTTGTTTTAGTGTAGTCCATGTTCCAGAAGAACTTTCAGATGCAACCCTTGCAATTGCTTCTTTCATAGAAATTCCTTTAGCAGGTTCAACTCTAAACAAACAAACTATATCATTTTTCTTAGGTTTATATTTAAAGTTAACAAAATCAAGATATTGGCTCATTTAATCCCCTTTAAAAAATATTTTTTTAAAAAAGTTGATTATTCTTCTCATAAAAGACTCTCGCTCTTTTAAAAAATTATCAACATCTTTTTCAATACCAGTTTTATTATCAACTTTGTTATTATTTTCATTTACTTTATCAACAGTAACATTAGAAACACATCCGTCTATTTTAGTATTAAAACAATCAAAATTTTTACACTCATCTTTAGTGCATTCATTTCCATCATCACAATCTTCATTTTTCTCACAAATCTTTCCACCAATATGTTTGCATTCTTTTGGAGATCCTGTACAAATATCTACTGTACTAGAATCATTATCACTACATTCAATATCACTATTACATTTATTAATTGGTTTTTCTCTGCATCTATTATCATTGCATTCTAATCCGTTTTTACAACCGCAATCATTGCAACAATTATCAGATGTTTCAGTTTCATCACAATTCCCATCCCCACAACTGTAAAGTGATTCAGCACTTATATCGGCTTGACTAAGAACATCAGAAAAAAATATTTCTCCAACAGTAATCTTAATGCCGTTTATATTCTTAGTCTCTTTTTCTTTTATAATACCAGAAACATCATCAACACTAACTACTACAGAATCTTCAGATACTCCTTTAAGTGTTATTTTTTTCCCACTAACTTCAATAGTGCTTCCTTTTTCTAACTGATCCGCTAAGGTAACATTAACTAAAATCATCAATGCAAAAAGCAAGATTACTAATTTTTTCATAATATTCTCTTTAATTCATTTAAATTTTTAACAATATAATCAGGTTTATATCTTTTTAATTCTTTTTCTTTGTAATATCCCGTAGTCACAGCTATTATCTTTACTTTTGCTTTTTTTCCTGCCGTAATATCATAAATAGAGTCGCCAACAACAAAATCAGGTTTTTTCTTAAAAAACTTCCCAACTTTCAAGATTTCATCAGGATAAGGCTTGGATCTTTTAACATCATTGTTCCCAATTAATAAATCAAAATATCTCTTACTAATGCCCGCTCCATTTAAAAGAACATATATATTGTTTCTGGAACAGTTAGAAGTAATAGCAATCTTATACTTTTTTTTCTTTAAATATTTTAAAATCTCTAAAGAAGATTTAAGTTTTTTAGCATATTTAAAATAACCGCCAGCCAAATATCTATCATGTAATTTTTTTATTTCATCTTTAACTTTTTTGCTTGATTTGGGAGCTAATAGTTTAATAAGTTCCTCTTTTGGTCTACCCAATTTACCGAACATATATTTTTCAGTTTTACTTTCTAACCCAAAAGAGTTTAATGCTCTGTTATATGCTTTAGTATGTGCTTTTACAGAATCAACTAAAGTATTATCAAGATCAAAACAAACTATTTTCATTTATATTCCTCTTTCGCTTTATTCATTAATTGTTTTGGAGTTAAAATCCCTAATTCAGTAATAATTGCTTTTACATGTTTCGGTTCAATAATATCAAATGCTAGATTCCTAACTTTTATTTTTTTAGGTATTTTTTCCCAAATTTCCTTTAAGTCTCTTTCTTCAATTTTTAATTTTTTAGGACTATATTTCCAGCTATTGCCTAGAATATAGACCGGAATTTTATTATCATAAGCAATCTCGGCAAACATGCTGCTCCCAACTTTATTTACAATTCCAGTAATCTTCCATTTGTTATTGGTTATTATTGCATCCATTCCAAGAAAAACACAATCTGATTTCTTGATAAAAGATTTAGCCGCAGAATCAACAAACGTAGTAACTTTTATTCCCGCTCTTGAAAGTTCTTCAGCAGTCTTTCTTCCTTGATATCTTGGCCTGGTTTCACTAACAAAAACCTCAAATTTTTTACTATGGTTTTTAGCATATTTCAAAGTATCCACCACAGTAGAAGAATGACAATGAGTAAAAACTTTTTTTCCAACTTTTTTATGTGCTAGTTTTATTATTTTTTTCTTGCTTTCTTTAATGTAATCTAAAGTTTTTTTAATCCCATTTTTCTCAGCAAATTTTATTGCGTTATACAGCATCGGTTCTGTTGGTCTTAAGTTTAATAATTCTTTAACAGAAATATCTTTTAAAGAAAGAGCTTTAACACCATAAATAGCGATGCTTTCCGCTCCTTGTATTTCTAAACTTTTTATTTTTCTATAAACCTCTTTTGCTCCCATGTGATTTACTAAGTTTTCATCTTTATATAAATCTTTTTTATTCAAATTAAGGAAGTGATAGGAACCTTAGGTTCTTATCAACGAAAACTATATAAACAAAAATATAATTAAATTAATTAATGGTCTTAGAATCTTTATTGGGCCCAAAAAGAGCTGAGAGAAATCCAACAAGTCTTTTTTTGTTAGGTGTATTATATGCCTCAATAGCTTTATTTTTAGGATTATGGATTTTTAAAAATCAGGCAAGCCTAGTTTTAGTTTTCTTAACTGTTATGGCTGCAATTCCTTTGGTGTTTAGAACGAATATATTAGAAGAAAAAAGAGCAATGTATCTTAAAGGAGAAATAAAACTATTAAGAGCACATTCAAGAGCATTACTTGCTTTTATTTTTTTATTCTTCGGATTTGTGATAGCGTTTTCAGCTTGGTATTTATTATTACCTGAACATCTGGTTCAATCAACATTTAATTCTCAGATAGAAACAATAAGAAGCATTAATGGAAATTTATTCGGAGCACCCATAGTAGCAAATTCTGCAATAGACACAAATTTTGCGCAAAGCGGAGTTTTCCTGCAGATTTTTTCAAATAACATTAAAGTTCTGCTTTTTTGCATTTTTTTCTCATTCTTCTACGGAGCAGGCGCAATTTTTATTTTAACTTGGAATGCTTCTGTTATAGGGACTGCAATAGGCAATTACATTAGAACAAATCTTGCAACGATAGCAGTTGAAAGCGGATTTTCAAAAATAGGCAGTTATCTAAGCATTTATTCTTTAGGTCTATTTAGGTATGCAATTCATGGTATTCCAGAAATCTTAGCTTATTTCACAGCAGGCCTAGCTGGAGGAATAATTTCAGTCGCAATAATAAAGCATGATTTAGATTCAAAATACTTTAGAAAAATAATGCTTGATTCTTTGGACTTAATAATACTAGCGGTACTTCTATTGTTTGCAGCAGCTTTATTAGAGGTATATATAACTCCTTTAATTTTCTAAAAATTTATAAACCTGGCAATTTCAAAATTTACCAATGGTATTCGCGTTTAAATTGCTGTATTTAAGTCCAATTATAAGTTTTATAGTTACTTTAATAGCCACACCAATATTAATAAGATATCTAAACAGAATAGGGCTTCAAGTAAAAGACCAAAATAAGGAGAATAAACCACTAGTCCCAATTTCTGGCGGATTAGCAGTTATATCTGGAATACTCGTAGGTTTAATGTTTTACATCTTTGTTTTAACTTTTGTTTATAATGATAAAACCCAATTTGGATTGATATTTGCATCTTTAACAACGATTTTACTAATAACTTTCATAGGTTTTATGGACGATTTAATAATAAATAAAACAAAAGATTCTTCAGTAGGATTAAAACAATGGCAAAAACCATTCTTAACTATAATCGCGGCAGTTCCATTAGTAGTAATTAATGCCGGAGTATCAAAAATGGCAGTTCCATTTTTCGGGGTCATAGATTTTGGTCTATTATATCCATTACTATTGATTCCAATTGGCGTTGTTGGTGCTTCAAATATGGTGAATTTACTAGCAGGAATTAACGGATTAGAAACAGGCATGGGCCTGGTTTATTTCTCAATGCTGGGGGTTTATTCTTACTATCATATAAGATTTGAAGCCGCGGCCATATCAATAATACTTGTTGGCGCATTAATTGCCTTCTATTATTTTAATAAATTTCCGGCAAAGATACTGCCGGGAGATTCATTAACATATCTTTTAGGAGCGGCTATTGCGGTAGTAGCAATAATAGGCAACATAGAAAGAGCAGCACTGATAGTATCTATTCCCTTTATATTCGAATTTTTGCTTAAAGCAAGAAGTAAATTCAAGGCACAAAGTTATGGCACTTACATTAACGGAAAAATACAGTCACTATATCCAAATAAGATTTATTCACTAATACATTTAATGACCATAAAGCCAAAATTTACAGAAAAACAAATTACTTATGTCTTTATCATAATCATGCTAATAATTTCAAGTTTGATCTGGTTGATTCAAAATGTTTAAAGAATTTTTTAGTAGAAGGGATAGTTTAATTAGAGATAATTTCATACTAGTAACCGCGTCTATGTTTGGGAATGTAGCCGCTTTTTTGTTTCACGTTTTCATGGTCAGATTTCTAGGTTCAGTAGACTACGGAATACTCGGTGTTCTTTTATCTATAATCTACCTAATTAGCGTTCCGCTTTTAGTTATCCAAACAGTAATAGCAAAATTTATTTCTCAATATAAAGCAAAAGGAGAGCATAATAAGATTAATCTTCTATTAAGAAAGAGTTCATTTAAATTCGTAAAATATAGTGCAATCTTTCTCGCAATAAACATTTTATTAATTCCCGCTCTATCAAAATTTCTTCATATTCCAAAATTAAATTTCCTTGTCCTTTCACCAATAATATTTTTAGCAACACTTATTCCAATAGGCAGAGGAGCATTACAAGGATTACAAGAATTCAAAGTATTAGGCTATAATGTAATTACAGAAGCATTCTTAAAACTAATTTTTGGAGTTTTACTAGTTGTTTTAGGCTTGGCAGTCAATGGAGCAATATTGGCAATAATTTTATCTTTTATATTTCCATTAATCTTGTTACATCATAAATTAAAAAAATATCTAGAAACTAAAGAAAACACAAGCCTAAATATTAAAGAGATATACGCTGACTCATATGCAATCTTGCTTACATTAATAACATTAACCTTATTTTATACAATTGACTTATTCTTAGTCAAACATTATTTTTCAGGTACAGAAGCCGGATTATATGCTACTGCCTCATTATTGGGTAAAATAATTTACTTCGCTTCTTTAGCCATAGTATTAGTAATGTTTCCAAAAACAACAGAACTTTTTACAGTAAACAAACCAAGTTCAACGATACTTATCAAGTCGTTAATTTTCATAATATTAATAGCAATACCGGTTTTATTGGTTTATTTTTTACTGCCAGAATATGCCATTTTAATCTTAGGAGGAAAAGAATATTTGCCAATCTCTAATCTTTTGGGTTTTTTTGGTTTAGCAATGACTTTTTTCACTATATCTTACACTTTGGCCTTCTATAATCTGTCGATAAACAAAACTTCATTTATTTATGGTTTGGCTATATTAAATATAGTTGAAACTATTGCTATCTATTTGTTCCATTCTACTATAAAAGAAGTAGTAATCATTTTAAATATAATCACCTTAGTTTCTCTGTTATATCTGGGGGGGTATACTATAAAAAACATAAATGGTAAAGCTATCAATAATAATACCCGCACACAATGAAGAAAAAAGAATTAAAGAAACATTAATATCTTATACCAAATTTTTTAATTTAAAACTTAAGAACGATTATGAACTAATTGTTATTCCAAATGCATGTAAAGATAAAACTGTAGAACTCGTTAAAGAATTTTCAAAAAAACACAGCACACTAAAATACAAAGAATTAATCCCGGGAGGAAAGGGCCTGGCTTTAGTTGAAGGGTTTAAAATAGCTAAGGGCAATTTTATTGGTTTTATTGATGCAGACAATAGCACAAGCTCAGATGAATTTCATAAACTAATGCAAATAATAAATGGTTATGACGGAGCAATAGCCTCAAGATGGATGAAAGAATCTATCGTTGATGTAAAACAACCCGTTCTTAGATTGATTGCGGGAAGAGTATTTAACTTTATAGTTAGATTTTTATTAGGCATGAGATTCCAGGATACACAATGTGGCGCGAAATTATTCAAAAATGAGGCAATTAAAAACATATACCCTAAATTAGGTATAACAAAATGGGCCTTTGATATTGATCTTATTTATTTAATGAAGCGCAATAACTATAAAATTAAAGAAATCCCAATTAGGTGGCGCGACACAATAGGTTCTCAATTAAACATACCAAGGGCTTCTTTTGAAATGTTCCTGGCTTTAATAAGGTTAAGATTAATATACTCACCATTTAGTTTTATAGTAAAAGCCTATGATCTATTGCCAGAATTTATAAAGATTCACCACAAACTATGAAAAAGTCAATACTAGATAGGATTTTGGATTTATTGTTTGATAAAGATAAGACTAAAATTTTACTCATATTGGCTTTAATTTTGGCTTTTTTATTAAGACTATGGGCTGCAGCAACAACACAACCATTTGCAGATGACTTAGTCTATGGCACTCATGCAATCAACTGGCTATCATCTGGTGCTACTAGCAACCAAAATCAAAGTCCGTTGTGGTTTGCATTAGCAGATATATTCTATAGAATATTCGGAGTTTCATTAATTTCCGGCAGGCTAACTTCAATAATCTTCGGTTCTTTAACAGTACTAATCACATTCCTAATAGCCAACTTAATTTTTAATAAAAAAGTAGCAATAATATCATCATTCTTGTTAGCAATATCATCATTCCACATAAAACACCAAGTTATGGAAATGGATATGACTTTTGCTTTTTTTACATTATTTGCGGCATATCTATTTTTAGAGAAACTAAAAAATGAAAATAAGATCTCACTTCTTGCTTTTCTATTTCTAGGATTAGCAATATTATCAAAATCAATACCAATAACTACCATACCGGGTTTTATTTTGGCCTTCGTGCTGTATTATTTGTATAAAAAAGAAGATAGAAAACAATTATTAAATAATCAAAACAAGAAGAACATTTTGTTAGGCTTAATAATATTATTTGTATTACTGCTTCCTTTAATTAGTTATAATTATTTATTGTATAAAGAAAAAGGTTTGATAGATGTAATGTTCGCAAGATTTTTTGATGTTGGTATGGAAAACTTTGCTTCAATACAGGAAACTTTGCCGTCTTTTTCATTTGAAAGATTTTTTGAAGGATTAAAAACTACCATCTTTTATTTCTTTATAAAATTTGATTCAATAATATTTTTATTAGGGATAATAGGTTTTTTTATTTCCTTTAGAAAAAAATATCCTTTTAATGTAATGTTTGTTTCAATATTCATCTTCACTTACATTTTTTTAACAGGTACTTCAGTTCTTTCAAATCATTATGTATTCATGCCGCCAGTTTATGCCATCTTTGCTGCAATTCCTCTCTCATGGCTAACAAAAAAGATAAAATTAAAATATTTTTTGTCAATTATGGTATTGCTTATACTATTAATAAACCTCTACACAATTTCAGATTCAATTTTTAGCAAATCTCCAACAGGGCAATTAAGAAAATTTGCAAATTCCGAGATAGATGGTAATTCTCTAGCAATAATGGATTCTAGAATATATATTGGATTAACTTCTTGGACTATGAATGACAAACATTACATAGATGCATCCTTATTGCCAACAATAATTGAAGAAACCAAGAAGTTAAACACAAAAGAAGAGCAAATAAACATCTTTTTTATTGAATGCGCGCCAGATAATTGCGGCGGTGTCAATGTAAATAAAAATTTAAATGAATCTATGGAGAATTTAATTTCGCAGTTTGGTAATCCGCTTAAGGTAATCTATGGTGGCGGAGGAGATGGAGATTCTGCAATACCTTATTTTAAGATTTATCAGGCAACCTTATCACAAAAACCCCAAATATTGAACTTTGTAGACCAAACACATATGTTTTTTTTCTATCCAGTAAGATGGGCTTTAAAAGATCAGATCTATGATAGTTATACTCCTAAAGGCGTAATAGATAATTCAATAGACTTAACAGCACATTTAATACTATATTTGACTATTATGCTCTCCTTATTCTCGCCTATGTTTTTAACATATAAGGTATACGAAACATTTAAAAAATCCAATCAAAGTGAAAGCACTAATGAAGACAACAGTAATAATTCCGGTTTTTAATGAAGAGAAAACAATTAAACAAATTTTAACTAAGGTTTTGGCTTCAAAAATAGAAAAAGACATAATTGTGGTCGATGATTGTTCAACAGATAGGTCTAGAAAGATTCTTAAGAAATATGCAGATGAGAATATCATAACTTTATTATTGCACGATAAAAATCAAGGAAAAGGAGCGGCAATTAGAACAGGTTTAAAGGGAGCAGATAGCGACATAATCCTAATACAGGATGCTGATTTGGAATATGATCCAGAAGATTATCCAAAACTTATAAAACCAATTTTAGAAGAAAAAACACATGTAGTTTATGGAACAAGAATGCATTCTCTATCAAATAGAGATATGCATACTTTGCACTTTTTTGGAAATAAGCTGCTAACTTTCACTACCAATTTGTTGTTTGGTTCTAAAATATCAGATATGGAAACCTGTTATAAGGTGTTTAGGTCAGACGTAATCAAAGATATGAAACTAAGGGCAAGAAGATTTGATTTTGAGCCAGAAATAACAGCAAAAATATTAAAAAAAGGGTATAATATACATGAGATTCCAATAAAATTTACACCCAGATCATTTAAAGAAGGAAAAAAAATAACTTGGAGAGATGGCGTAAAAGCAACTTATTATCTTTTCAAATATAGGTTTGTAAATTAAATGGATAAATGGACAGGATTAAGCAGAACAGCAGAAAGCATAAGAAATCCAAAAATAACTAGCAATATCTATCTTCATTTTTCTACTCTATCAGAAGATATTAAGAAGTATTCTCATCTGGCATCAGGAATTTTATTGGATATTGGCTCTGGTACCTCACCATATAAGCCTTTTTTTCACCATGTAAAAAAATATATCACTTTGGATTTTTTTTATAATAAGCAAAAACCAGATATAATCGCAGATGCTTTAAAATTGCCGATTAAAAGTGATTCAATAAGTACAGTTTTATGTACTCAAGTACTAGAACATATACCTTATCCGCAGATATTAGTTGATGAAATATATAGAATTCTAAAAAAAGACGGTATTTGTATATTAACAACACATATGGCAACTCCTTTGCACGGCCTGCCTCATGATTACTTCAGATTTACAAATATGGGCTTAAAAAATGTGATATTTAAAAATTTTAGAGAGGCATTTATTAAAGAAAACGGCGGTTCTTTGTTGGCAATATTTCAATATATAAACTGGTCCGTAAGTTCAAGATTACCAAGATTTTTATCTTTGCCATTAATAATTTTAATTAACTTAATGATAAAACCACTAGATAAATTATTCCACGATACCAATCTTACAATAAATTATATAGTTGTAGCAAAAAAATAATATTATCTATTTTAAAGTAGTAACAAAATAGAAATATTTATAAATAAGCTAACTATACGAAAATTCATGGAAACTCAGACTAAAAAATATGAACCAAGAATCATTAGGGGAAGAATAGAATTATGGGTTCCCCATCAATATGGAGAAATAGCCTTTGCTCCATTAACAAATCTGGGTGATTATCAACAGATCAGAACAGAAATTCTTGGTGATAGTGAAAGAGAAACTAACCAAAGGCTTCCAACAGGAGACGAAACTGCCTCTCAAATTCATGTTGCTTACTGTACTCCAAAGCCAGAAATTAAAAATGCGCAGGAATATAAAACAATTAGAGATATAATTAGAACAAATCGGATTCATGTTTTTAACAGAATTGGCTGGACTTTTGCAGGAAAGTATGTTCTACAAGATACAACAGCAAACGCCACAAGTGAACGATTAGATATAGATATGCTTAATGAAATGCTTAAAAACGGAACAGAAATTAATGGTGTTAAATTCAGCACAGATGGAAGAGTTAGATTTGCTCCAAGAGAAACTTATAAATTAGGCAAACATACGCCAGAGTCATTATCATTAGACGGAGGTGTTATTGCTGAATATGGTATAGACGGTGCGAGAAAGCTTGCAGAAGTTTCTAAAAATTTTAGATATAATACAGTTACTTATGGAATTGAAGTTAAAAAAAGAAAGGATTTAGAGCAAAGAGTGTCCGCGTTTATTGGCGACGTCGGCAACTGGCTTTTTCTTAACGGCGGCTACCATGGTGACAGCGTGGGCGGTTGTGCTTCCGGGGTATGGAAGTAGTGGCGAAGCCACCGAAAATTTTTTAGTAAATTTTATTAACAAGTAGTCTTATTATTTTTTCTGTCTTAGTGAAGCATAAATCTTATAATTCCAATTTGGAAAGGTTTTTGTTTTACTAGGGCTGCATGTCAATTTACTAGTGCATGGACGATTGAGTCTAAATGCCATGAAATTCAGAAATTCCTTACGAGGGATTTTGGTGATTAATCGGTAAATTGGCTACACAATTGGTCCGCGCTTAATGACGACAACGGCAACAGGCTTAACCTTAACGGCAACTACCATGATAACAACAGGAACGGTTGTGCTTCCGGAATAGCTCTATTCACTAAGACATTATATTTAATATGGAAGCTAATAAATTTTATTCTTGTTGGTTTCTATTTTTATCTAATTTTTAATAAAGCAATATTCCAAACACCAGAAGGTTTAAATTTGATAATCTTTCCATATTTCACACATAAATCCATAAATTCTTTTTTTGTCCAGTTATTAACATGTCCTGGAGTATTTCCAAATTTTTTCAAGTATTTTAATCTTAAAACATTGGCTATTCTAAACCAGGGTTCATTAGGTACAGATAATAACAAATATTTTTTACTTAACTTGCTCATAATCTCAATTGCTTTTTCATAATTCTCTAAATGTTCTAATACTTCTAGGCTCATCACCAAATCAAAACTTTTATCTTTAAAATAATCTAATTTGAATATATCCCTAGTACCATACTCTATATTTTCCAGTTTATTATTAGAGATAGCATATTTAATTGCGTCCTTTTCTTTATCGATCCCAACTATTTTGGCCTTTATTTTTTTAGCTACTTCTATCGTAACAAATCCCTCACCGCACCCAATATCAAGTACGGATTTAGGATTAACAAGCGAAATACTTTCTATGATATCATTGTTAAACTTCTTAAGTATTAATTTCATTAAAGGATTCTTATTAATATGCTTTTTCTGCACTTGCCAGGTTTGTTCCATTCAAAATAGCCCAGGTAGAAAAGATTTAAAAGATTAACTGTTATTCTAAGCAAAAATGAAGCTTTCCTTTTTAATACCAGCCCACAATGAAGAAAAAATAATAGCCAAGACCCTGTCTAGTCTGATAAACTTGCCTTATGATAATTATGAAGTATTGATTGGGTTGGATGGTTGTACTGATAACACCTTAAATATCGTGAAAGAATTTCAAAAAAAATCAAAAAAAATCAAATATTTTGAATTAAAATCTAGAAACGGCAAACCAGAAGTAATAGATACAATTGTTAAAAAAGCCACGGGAGATATACTAATCATAAACGATGCAGATTGGAAATTTAAAGTTAACAAAAGTGAAGATCTGAAAAAAATGATTTTATTGTTTAATGATCCAAAACTGGGCGGCATTTCTGAGTCTTTTCCTATAGAATTTGATCAAGAGTTATTATCATCAAGCAACTCACTTGCTTTTAAAAGTGCAGCCTTTGCCAATTCATTTTGGTTTGATTACCAGAGGGAAAAATTCACAAAAGAAAAAAATAATTTGCTTTATATTGATAAAGAAAAAATGATGTTTCCTTTTTTGATTAATATATTCAGAAAAGAATTATATAAAAAAAATATCACGCTAGGAGATGATTTCGAAAGAACATTAGACATTTTAAATAATGATTATGAGATTATGGTTCCTAAAGATATTAATATGCCAAGAATGGTTGCTTTATTTGATAAAACCACCTTTAAGGATATTTATAAACAAAAAGTTAGAACTTCTTTAGCCAGAGAGCAATTACACTCTAAATACAAGCTAAAAGCAAACTTATTCAACTTCTATTTACCTCTGCTGTTTTATACAATTAGAAGTATAAAAAAAACAAAGAGCCTAAAAATTACTTTTGGTGTTTTTATATGGCTTTTTATCGTTTTTTTATCATCTATTCATAATAAGTTTTTTAAAAGAAAGAAAGATACAAAATCTGGTTGGCTAATGAGGGCAAATAGATAAGGGTCATTTATCAATTTCTCTCAAAAAAGCAAGTAAGCATTTTTCAGAACAAAAAGCCCTGTTGATCTTGTCAGTATAATATGTAATCTTGTTTTTCCTTTTTATTTTATTACCACAAATATAGCAAAAATCTAATAAATCTCTAGTCAAACATTCATTATTGCAATATGATCTAGTCTCCCTAAGCCTCCAAATTTTAATCCTATTTTTAGGATATTTTCCGCATACCTTGCAAAATTCTTGTTTTGGAATCATTGTAATAACCCCCGTATCTTTTCATAAACCTTTTCAGGATTTATATGCCTTGGTATATAAAGTTTATAGGTTTCGGCTTCTGAAAAGCAGTCTAGCATAATTTTACCATCTTTTTCCACTCTCTTTTCTATTTTATCAACTATACCGTTATCATAAGCATATTCAAAATAATTTCTGTAAAAATGATTTGCTTCATTTAACCAAATGTATTTCATTTTGGTTACAATTTCACTAGCCTTTATCTTTTCTAAGAATATTTCACCATTTTTATTATTATTTTCTAATAAAAAAACCCGATTTATCTTGCTTATTTTTCCTAATCTTCCAGGAAACATATCCTCAACGTCAACAGAAAAAACAGGCTTAAATCTCTCAACAGCAATTTTAACAAATCTGTGTCTTAGAATAAAAGCCAAAATATCCATAAGTCTTATTAAGTTTCTGTAATAAAACCTTTTAAAACCTAGGGCCTTTTTTGCAAGCTTCTTATCTTTTAGATTATAGTCATAAATATGAAAAGTCTTAAAAAAAGGATAAGCTTTTTTATTGCCTACGATCAACCAGTCATCTGCTAGGTAGTTATAACCTCTGCTTATTAAATGCGTGGCTAAAGAAGTTTTTCCAACTCCTGATTTGGCAGGAAATAAATAGGCATTTCCATCTTTTTCTACAGCACCACAATGCAAAAAACATTTATCCTCCCATTCTATCAATGGTTCTATAGTATACAACAACCAGTCACCCCAAACACCATTTTCAAAATAAACAGTATTGCCATTAAAAGGAATTGATATGCCCTTATTATCCTTTGGCAGAGTAATCGGCAATTTTTTATTTGATTTTTTTATATAAAGATCAATTTTGCCAGGTTTCTCTTTTTTTAAAAACCGGTTATATTCCCTAAAAAAAGCACTATTAACTTCATTATCTACGGCAATCACAAAACCATGTATATCATAATACGAATATGCTCTATTTCTATCTATGTCGCTAGAAATTTCATCCAAATTATCATAATATTTCATATTAATCACTTTTTAAAATTATCATAAATCTCAATAAATTTTTCAGTCAAATTCTCCCAATCATAATTTTCCTTTATAGTTTTAATACAATTATTTGAAATTAGATCTAAATCCTCTTTTTCAGCTATTCTTAACGTATTTATAATATCTTCTGGCTTGTTATTTTCCATCAAAAAACCAGTTACTCCCTGTTTTATAACACTGCCTGACTCTCCAACATCGGTTGTTATAGGTATGCACCCGCAAGCCATAGATTCCAGTAATGATATTGGTAACCCTTCAAATTCTGAAGGCATAACATGAAATCTCACTTTGTTAAACAAGACCGCTATCTCTTCTTGATTTTTAATCCCCAGATATTCTATATTTTTTTTATTCTTTATTATTTCTAATATCTTTTCTTTTAAATCGCCATCACCAACTAATATTAATTTTTTATCTCCTAAATGCTCCATTGCATTAACTAAATTTAGAATTCCTTTCTGCTCTGTAAATCTTCCAACAAAAATTAAATCTTCAGATCTTTTTAGTTTTTTATCATGAAACATATTAGTATTTATCCCATTTGGAATAATAAAGCAGTTTTTATTATAATTTTTATAATAATCAAAAGCATTTTTACCTAAACATATTACCGCTCTGCACTTTTTTACATTATATTTTTCTATAAATTCATATAAGAATGAAAATCTGCTTATAGTTTTTTTATTTTTTAATTCCCATATTTTTCTAAAACCTTGTTTAAAGATACCATGAACTGTTGCAACAAAAGGAATATTAAATAAAGAACATGGTAGTGATGTGGTAATCAAGCTTTGTGTATTCACTATATCCGGTTTTATTTTTTTTAACTTTATTCCAGCACCAGTAACAAAAAATATTTCAAAAATTATTCTGTATAAATAAGATAATAAACTTCCTTTAAATTTTCTATGGCTTAATCCAACATTTACCACATCAATACCACCAGGATAATCTAACATCTTTTCTTTGCTTTTAGAGGATATAACATATACTTGATATCCTTTTTTAATCAAGTGACTAGCTAAATTGTCAATATGTGTTTTTCCGCCACCTATAAAATAAGGATACGGCATTATTTCCAAAAAAACGATTTTCATACCTAAAAAGCACTAGAAAAAGCCTTTTAAACCTTTTCTCATAGCATTTTCTTTTGCTAAGGTTTCTTTTCTAAAGAAAAGTTATTATAATTAACTTCATAAATTATCAATAATGGTTTGTTATCTTGTGTAAAATAACCTTGTACTGGCTTAAACATATTTTTATGCTCATCTATGTAAGGCACAATCCATGGCGGTAAATACTCAAAAATAGATACGGTCAAATATCTTGGTTTTTCTTCAAATAAAAATTCTTCAAAATGACTAATATTACTGATAAAATCGTGTTCTTTATCTTCTGTATAAGACCAAGTTTCTCTTTGAGAATAATAAAAAGTCTGCGGTAATGAAACTGAAAATATCTTATCACCAGGATTAGAATTCTCTTTCATCCATAAAGCAGCATCTTTTACTTGTAGATAAGTATCTTTTTTATTCTTAATTATAGAATCAGCTTGTTTTATTTGTTCATAACTTCCAATTACTATTAAGATAATAATTATTCCTAGGGCGATGTATTTATTATGTTTTTTTATAAAATCATATATGATAGAAAATCCATTTCCAACAATTAAAAATAAAGATAAGGCTATTGGTAAAACCCATCTATCTTCTCCTCCTCTCATTATAAATGCAAAATAAAAAGTAAACATAATGATGAATAATAGATTAAAGGAGTCGCTTTCTAATGTTTTATTTTCTTTTTTAAATAAAAGATCAAAACCTAAAAAAAGTTTTGTCAATAATACAATCAACCCGATTAAAAAAACAATTAAAAAAACAAACCCCAAAAAGAAAGGTACATATCCAAAGATTTCTTTAGAAGATTCAACTAGTGATCTACCAACATCACCCCTGCCGCCAGCCTTTAAAAAAGGAAAAGTAGTATTAAAAGAAAAATAAGCCCACGTAAAATAGGGAATTAAAATAATTAAGAACAGTAAAACAGAAATCCACAAATCTTTATTTTTTAGAAACTTAAATCTTTCAGTTATCAATAAAAATAAAAATAATACTAATCCAAAAAGGAAAATAGTATATTTAGTTAAAAAAGCAAAAGCTAAAAACACGCCAAATAACCAAGTGTAACTTCTTTTCTCTTTTTTTATATATCCTTTCCAGAAAAAGAGAAGACTAAGGTACGTAAAGAATAATAAAGGAACCTCAACATGCAATCTTGTTGTGTTGAATAAGGCTTCCCAAAAAACCGCCATAATAACACTAGCGATTAAACCTATTTTTTTATTATACATCTCTTTTCCGATTAAATAAGTTAATATTACAACACCAATGGAAAATAATATCAAAATAAGTTTAATGGTAATTTCACCTAAACCAAATTTAAAAACTAAAAATTCTAAAAAAGGTAATAATGGTGGTCTTTGTGGGTTTATATAATAGGGGATATTAGAGGCCCAGTGTAAAGCCATACTAATATAGTCACTCTCGTCATACCACAATGGTTGTGTTTTCGTGAGGAAAAAATAATAAACCCTGATAATAATTGAACCAAGTAAAACTAACAAGAAACTTAGATTATATTTATCTTTTAGCCATTCTCTTGTTTTTTCTTCATTCATTTCGTGCTCTCCACCCTAACCCATATCTCTTTCAAATTCTTTCTCTTTAAATTAATATCTCTAAAAATTAAAAACCACAAATACAATCTATAAAAGATTAATTCAACTGTCCATATAAACTCTTTTATATTTCTAGGATATCTAAAAATTCTAAACAACCCCTTTGTTTCTTTACCAAAAGACCTCATTCTTTCTTTTTCTTTTACAAAATATTTCAACTGGTTATACCCGCCAGCGCTTCTTCTTTTCTGTTTTATCCAATCTTTAAAATTATCAGGATACTTTACATAAACCAAAGCATTTTCAGCGTAATCTGTTTTATATCCTTTTTCATATATTAAATGCGAAATCAAGGCATCTTCTGACAAAGCATTTTCAGCAATTTTATTAATCAACCCAATTCTAAAAGCATACAAATATCCAGAACAAACAATCATTTTTCCTTCTTTTATTCTTTTTAACCTAGTTTCATGAGCTCCAACATCAGTTAATAAATGGCTATAATATCCCCATTTATCCTCTCTTAAATTTAAAGAAATCGGTCTTCCGCTTACAACACCAATTTCAGGATCATTAAACTTCTCTAATATGCAGCCTATAGCATTCTCACCAATATGAACATCACCATCAGTTAAAACAAAAATGTCTCTTTCTTTATTTGATGGGAAATTATTTTTAATCCAATTAAAGACCTTATTCAAGGCAGCAGGCTTTCCCTTACCTTCATCTTTAACATATCTTACTCTATTATTTTCTTTTTCATAAATTTTAGCAATTTTCCCTGTTTCTTCATCAGGGGCAGTTATAATTATCCTAAAATCTTTATTATTTGTTTGTTTTAATATAGCTTCAATAGCTTTTCCAATAGTTCTTTCTTCTCTATAAGCCGTTATTATAATGAAAATCATAATTAGAAGTATAAGGTAAAATTTAATAAGCTTTTCAAATTTGATAGCTCGATTAGCTCTGCCGAACTTACATTTTTCAGTAAATATAAGCTTAAAAACGGCAAATTTTCATTATCGTATAAATGAAAGGAGTTATTTTGGCCGGAGGGACAGGGGCAAGATTATCGCCCTTGACTAATGTAACAAACAAACACCTATTGCCCATTTACAACAAACCCATGATTTATTATCCAATAGAAACACTACAATCAATGGGACTAACAGAGGTCATTATTATTTCAGGTAGAGAACATTGTGGACATATATTAAGTTTACTTGGTAGTGGAAAGGGGTTTGGTATGAAGTTTGCTTACGAAATACAAGAAGAAGCAGGCGGTATTGCTCAGGCTCTTGGTTTATCTGAAGATTTTACAGATAAAGATAATATTGCTGTAATACTCGGAGACAACATTTTTGAGAGGCCATTTGATGTTTCTAGCTTCAATCATGGTGCTAAAATATTCCTCAAAAGGGTTACAGACCCACAAAGATTTGGTGTAGCAGAAATTAAAGGCGATACAGTAATTGGAATAGAGGAAAAACCAGTCGCACCAAAGACAGATTATGCAGTTACAGGACTATATTTATATGACCAAACGGTTTTTAGTATTATAAAATCACTCAAACCATCTAAAAGAAAGGAACTAGAAATAACAGACGTAAACAACGCATATGTTACTAGAGGAGAAATGCAGTTTGATTTCGTAGACGGATACTGGACAGATGCAGGAACATTTGAAAGTTTATTAAGAGCAAATATGCTGGCGGCAGGACAAACCTTAGAGAAAATCTTAAGGGATTTACAAAGACCCTAATTTAAAACCCTAACAATTTCTTTCCTGGCAGTAAATAACTTTGCAGAGCCAAAATAAAGTTTTCTATATAGCTCAAAATCAGAAACTTTTCTTATTTTTCTAATCTGCGCTCTTTTTTTTAGGATTTTATCTAAATTCTTAATATTCCATAACCAAGCTTTAATATATGCTAATGAAACCAAAGGTTTTCCTTGTGCTAAAAAGAAAATCATTTCAGCTAAACTAGAACAGAAATAAAAAGGCAAATTTAACATCAAAGTATAAACTTGAAAATTCTTTAACATGTTATGAAATAAATTTTTTTCCGTCCAGTATCTCTTTCTTATAACATTATAAGTTAGTTTTTCTTTTTCATTCCCAACTTTAGCTCCGCCTTTATGATAAAAATCCGCATCTTTTACAAGTTTAAATTTATAGCCTGCTATTTGTGCTCTCCAGCAAAAATCTAAATCTTCAGCGAACATAAAAATATCCCTATCAAATAAACCAATTTCTTCAATTACTTTTCTTCTGATAAATAAAGAAGAGCCAGAAAAATAAAATATTTTTTCATCTTTTATGTTTTCTGAGTCAATCTTATGGTGCATAGGATAAGGATAGCCTAAAAAATCTATAGACATACCTAAAAGCTGTATTGTTTTCCTGTCTTCTTTATTATATTCTACAGGGGCAAATATGCTGATTTCTTTATTTTTTTCAGCAGCTTCAACTAATTTTTTAAAACAATCTTTTCCAACTTCAACATCACTATCGCAGGTAAAAATAAAATCACCTTTACTGTGTTTATAACCAAGATTTATTCCATTACCCCAACCAAGATTAGCACCTGCCTGTACAGTCTTAACATTTTTAATTTTAGAAATTTCCTCAAAGCTTCCATCTTCAGAATTCATGTCAACAAAAATTACTTCAATATTTTTATAAGAACTATTCAAAAAAGAAGTTATAGCTCTGATAGTATCTTCTTTTCCATTCCAGTTGTTTATTATTACAGATATTAAAGGATTATTCATTTACTATAATCTCAATAGTGCGTCCATATTGTACAAAAGTTTGGCATTTGGATCCAAATAAGAAACTCTTCTAACAAGACCACTATCTATCACTCTGTTTTTTAAATCCCCCTCCGCAGAGTCCGTAGATCTAAATCTTGTATAATTTAATACACTACCAATTCCCTCTCCAAACTGTTGATAAGGTTTTCCAATAGTTTCTTTAGGACCAGAAATAAAAAGACCGTCTTCAAAAGCAATAGGTACAAAAGGATTTAATACCCCGGTATACCTCCCAGATATAAAGTGCTTCCATGGCTCAAATGGAACATAGATTAAATGATCATGCTCTATCCTTCTACCATTTCTTTTAAGTTTTCTATTTAATCTCTGAAATGCCCTTTCAACTTCTTCACTAGTGTGATTTAGTTTAACATAAGTTACTATAGCTACACTTCTAGTTTCAACACCACCAACAAAACCAAGATATTGTTTTCTTAAGCTGCTCGTGTTGATACCAATTTCCTCTCTAATCTCTTTATCAGTTGATCTATCAAAAAAATCTTCGCTAACAGGTCCTTTATTAGGATCAGTATCTTTTCTATAATCTGTAAACCCTGCAGGAGGCAAATACATACCGCCAAAGTCTTCACTACCGCCAGATCTGTAGCCAAAAACTAATTTTCCGTCTGAAGTTTCAACAACAGCTACAACATTTCCAGTTCTAATAAGTCTTGTTCTTAAATCAGATCCAGTATCTCTTGTAGTTAAAGTTTGTTCTAATGTTTTATGGATGCTATACAAAGTATCTCTCATATACATAACCCTATTTCCATTTCTATCTATTGTTAAACAATCAAAAAATAAGTTAACACCATCATAATAAACAGGATGTTCTGCAATTTGTTTTCTCCTTTCCAAAAGCCGTTTTCTGTATTCTTCATCATTCCATAATCCAAAAGATTGTTCTTCTTCACTTGGGAAAGAGTTGGAATGTATTACTCTAAGATTAACATTTTCTCCTTGACCTACTGAATCAAAAATAATCACTTCTTCAATTCTTTGTCTTTGTTCTATCATATTAATTACCCACAAATTCTTCTCTTTTTCCAATATACAACGGATGTCTTTCAAATAACCTTTCTTTTATTGCTTCTAGATTTCCTCTTTCCACTCCTTCAAAAGTTTTTAAAAAAGCACAAAGGCTTTTTTCTTGAGCTGATCTTATTTCAGTATTTTTAATTAAGTCAGTTGCAACAGAAGCATATAACTTTCTAATTTCATCTCCATAAACAAAATCAAATATAGTGGCAACTCTAGTTAGATGATAGTCAGATGTAACAACGATTACCCCCTGAATGCTATTAGGCAGAATAATATCTCTCAGAGTAAATACCGCTTGGCCGACAGTATCAACAGAATTAGGTTCTACAAAAATATGGCCTATTGGAACTCCGTTTTTTAAAGCATAATCTCTCATATCTTCTCCTTGACTGGTTTTTAGGTGTTCATCTCCTCTGCCGTGATTTCCACTCATAGTTAAACTTGAAACCAACCCAGAAAAATATTCATTAATTCCATAATCAAGTCTATCTCTAAACTCTTTTCCCAAAGACCCATCATGTTCCCTATTTCTTGATAATATTACTGCTGTATCATACATATTATTTCCCCACAAAACCACCCATAAATTCCATTTATAAACCTTTTCCAATAACTTTTTAAATTACCCAATAAAGTTTTTTAAACACTATGGGCTTTAAATCATGGTTTTACAACAATTATAAGTATTTGAATTATCCATTATCCTTTTATTTTATATCAAAGAGACTAACAAGACCAATAAAGGGGTTTATAGAATTATCAAAAATATTCTTGTTTAAATCTAATTTAATGAAATATGATATGAACGAAAGAATAATAGAAAGGCCCTTTGCTATCAATCATCTACCAAATGTAAAATCTAGAGTATTAGAAATAGGGTGTGCAGATAGTATTTTACCATTAGAAATGGCTTCTTTAGGTCATTCTGTTACCGGTTTAGACATAAAAAAATATCCATTTACTCACCCAAATTTTACTCTCCAAAGAGGGGATATAACAAAAATACCAATTCCAAAAAATTATTATGACGTAGTTACTTGTATTTCAACTTTAGAGCACATAGGTTTGGAATATGCCTTGGATGAAAAACCAAAAGAAAAAGACAATAGAAAAGATAAGGAATGTATAAAAATAATCTTTGATTGTTTAAAAGATGACGGCAAATTAATATTAACAACACCATTTGGGAAAAGCCAGGTTAAACCAGAAGGACGCGTCTATAGCCAGGAAGACGTAGAAGATTTATTCAAAAATTTTGTTATAGAAGAACAAAAATATTATGTAAAAGAAGGTAAAAACTGGATTAAAAAAGAAAAACATGAAGTTATTAAAGAAGGAGTAACTTTGATAGTTGCAACAAAAAGGCCAAGAATCATAGTGCCTTCCTTAGACTAATTTTTAAGCCTTTCCCAATATCTTTATAAACCTTGAACCTATAGCCCAAAAGCATGTTCAATAACTCTACAATATTTATAACCGGGGGTACGGGCTCTTGGGGCCAGGAACTAGTTAAACAGCTACTTGAAAAATATAATGCAAAAGAGATTAGGATTTTTAGTAGAGGAGAAAATAAACAAGTCTTAATGCAAAGACAATACGAAAATAATAAGATCTTAAAATTTATTATAGGAGACGTTAGAGATAAATACAGATTAGATCACGCCTTAAAAAATGTTGATTACGTAGTTCATCTTGCAGCTTTAAAACACGTTCCTGTTTGTGAAGATCATCCAATAGAAGCAGTTCACACAAATGTTCTTGGAACACAAAATCTTATTGAAGCGTGCATAAACAATAATATAAAAAAAGTAATATTGGTCTCGTCAGATAAAGCTTGTGAACCATTTAATCTATATGGCATAACAAAGGCCTGTGCAGAAAAATTGATTCTAGCATCGAATAAAGTTAATCACAACACAAGTTTCTCCTGTATACGTGGTGGTAATGTCATAGGCTCTAGCGAATCAGTCATACCATTATTCAGAAGACAAGTTATTGAAAACAACGAAATTACAATAACAGACACAAGAATGACAAGATTTATTTTTACACTATCAGATGCCGTTTCATTAATATTCAAGGCATTTGAAAAATCAAAAGGCGGTGAATTATTCGTAATGAAGATGCCAGGAATGAAATTAATGGATTTAGCTCAGGCAATGATAGACGAGCTTGGAAATAAAGATACAAAAACAAAAATAATAGGAATTAGACCAGGTGAAAAAATCCATGAAGTATTATTATCAAAACATGAAAAAGATAATATTATAGATGATGAGCACTATTTTATAATTTTGCCAAAAAATAAAAAACCAGAAATTGAGGAGTATTATAAAAATTACAAAAAAACAAGCTTACCCGATGAATTTAGCTCATTAAACACAAGAATGTTAAACAAAGAAGAAATAAAAATCTTATTAAGAAAAGGAGGATGGTTGGATAAACCTTTAGCCAAAGGAGAAGATACAGTTAAACATTTAGGACCGCAAGAATTTAGGGCACCTTTGTAAAATGAATGAAAAAATATTGCTTCTGGGTTCAAATGGAAGATTAGCCTTTTTTATAAGAAAAATTCACCCCGAAGTTCTGGGATATGATAAAGATAGAGTAGATATTTCTGACAAAGAACAAATCACAAATTTAATAGAAAAAGAAAACCCTTTTTTGATAATAAATTGCGCCGCATTAACAGATTTGGAATATTGCGAAGATAATCCGGAAGAATGTTGGAAAGTTAATGCCCTAGCAGTAAAGTATATTGCTGAAGCAGCCAAAAAAATAAATTCAAAATTAATCCATTTTTCATCAAATGCAGCAACAAATCCAGTAAATGAATATGGTAAAGCTAAATTAGCAAGCGAATCTTTTGTAAAAGAGAAAGGTTTAGTAATTAGAACCGATATATATGATGCAAAGACCTTCATAATAAACAAATTACTATTCACAGAAGAAAAGATTAATGCCTATAATGATGTATTTTTTAATCCGATATATATGGGGACAATGGCAGAATTAATCTTCAAATTAAAAGATAAAACCGGAATTTTAAATATAGTAACTAAAGAAAAAATAAGTTTTTACGAATTCGCTTTAAAGATTTGTGAAATTTTTGACATTGACCAATCAAGAGTTATTCCTGTAAAATATAATGAAAACCAAAAAGTTAAAAGACAAAAAGAGTTATATTTAAAACCAGATATAAACATTTCAATAGATGAAGATTTAAGGAGATTTAAAGATGATTTTAAAAGATAAAAAAATACTGATAATATCACCGCATCCAGATGATGAAATAATTTGTTGTGGTGGTTTAATAGAAAAAGCCAAACGAGAAGGAGCAGAGGTTTTCGTTTTCTATATTTGTTTTGGCAAATTCAGACAACTAGTTACTGGGAGCACAGATCCGGAAACAAGACTAAAAGAAACAGAACAAGTTGCTCAAGCAGGAAATTTTAAATATAAAATTTTATTTAAAGGAGATGGAAATGAATGGCTAAGGTTGGATACAATAGCACAAGTAGAGCTAATCAACCCAATAGAGGACGTAATAGAGGAGATTAAACCAGATATTGTATGTATTCCTCCAGGCAATAGTTACGACCAAGACCACAGGGCAGTTCATAAAGCCTGTATTACAGCATTAAGGCCAATACCCCAAAATATAAGGCATTTTGTTCCAATAGTTTTAATGTACGAAGAGCCATATAGTTGGGTAGTTGGTGATTTAGAAAAGAAGAATTTTTACGTTGATACCTCAGAATTTGAGGAAAAAAAAGCAGAGCTTATGAAATTACATGCCTCTCAAAACAGAGAAGATCCCTTTCCAAGATCAGGAGAAAATTTGATTAGACATATGAGGATAAGGGGCCCAGAGATAGGAGTCAGATCTGCCGAAGCTTACACATTATTAAGAGGAGTATTTTAATTAAGGTAAAATTTCAATTTTCGGTAGTGGCATAATAAATTTACCACCCTTCTCAATAAAATCTTTCTCTTTGCTTAATATTTCGTCTTTGTAAGTATATGCTAGGATCAAGGCACAATCTGGATATTTTTCTTTCATCTTATCAGGGTGGAATATCTCAATATGTTTACCAGGTATTACTCTGCCATATCTCTCAGGTGATACATCAACAACATAATCTAATATTTCTTTTCCGATATCACAATAGTTTAATAAGATAATGCTACTTCCGGGAGCCCCATATCCAATAATCCTTTTGCCTTGTTTTTTTAAGTTCCTCAATAAACCAATTAACTCAATTTTATTTTTATTTATCAAATCACCAAAAGTTATATAGCTCTTTTCGTCAAGTATTCCTGTTTTATTTTCTAATTCTAATAATTCTTTTACTTTTTTACTTATACTTTCATTTTTTCCTTTATTTCTTACAAATACCCTAATAGACCCAGAATGTATAGGTATCCTATCAACATCAAATATTTCAATTCCAAATCGGTTCATTAAATGTGATAAGGCATGTAATGAATAGTAGCATAGATGTTCATGATACATAGTGTCATATTTTGTATTTTCTAAAAGGTCTATTATATACTGAACTTCAAAAATATAAACGCCATCTTCTTTAAGCAAAATCTTTATCCCATCCATAACTTCATCTAAATTATCTATGTGTGCAAAAACATTATTTGCAATAATTAAATCCGCTTTTCCATATTTATTGACAATTTCTTTTGCTACTTTTTTTGTAAAATAATCCATTATTATGTTTAATCCTTTGGATCTAGCAATTTTAGAAACATTTTCAGAAGGATCAACACCAATAGCACTAATTCTTAAGTCACTAAGTGGTTTTAATAAAACCCCATCATTAGATCCAATTTCAACAACAAAACCATCTTTATTTTTCAAAAATCTCTCTTTATAATAAGTTGCTGCTTTTCTAAAATGTTCAGAAAGAGTTTTAGTCGAAGATGATAAGTATCTATAATCTTTAAATAACATATCTGGAGGTATGACATCTAAAACCTGAACTAATGAACATTTTTTGCAAAAATAAACATTTAAAGGATATTTTTTTTCACTAGGAATATCTTCTTTTTTCAAAAATCCTCCTGCTAAGGGCATATTTCCAAGACTGAGAAATTTAACTACAGAATTACTTTTACAAATTCTACAAGTCTTTATTTTTTTCATAGCCGCAGTATTTTCTAAAATTATCAATATTAATAAATATTATCAATAATGTTTAATTTTTAAAGAAAAGGTTTATAAATATTATGTAGCATAAATCTTCTGTAATGGTAAAGATCTCTGGCTATATTACTAATCTTAATGTTCTAAAAAAAGGGGTAGACTACTTTTTTAAGTTTATGTTCAGCCCAAATTCAACTATGAAAAGGAAAATCAATCTTCTTTCCGCCTTAATACAATGGAAAGTACTAGAGAGAGATAGATTAACCAGCTATCCCATAAAAGTAAACATAGATCCAGGAAACGTATGTAATCTGCATTGTAAGGCCTGCCCGACAGGTATTGGTTTAGAAGGCAGAGCAAAAGGTTTAATGAATTGGAAAACCTACAAAAAAATAATAGATGAAATAGGGGATTACTTGTTTGAAGTTGATTTATACAGTTGGGGAGAGCCTTTTTTACATAGGCAGATTTTTGATATGGTGGACTATGCTAATCAAAAAAAAATAACTACCATAATCAGCTCTAATTTTATGGTGTTTAATGATGAAATCTGCGAGAAGATAATTAAGTCACAATTAAGTTTATTGATAGTTTCCCTGCATGGGGGAAGTCAGGAATCAATAGACTCATATCAAGTAGGTACCGATTTCAATAAAGTAGTAAATAACATGAGAAAAATAGTAGAAATGAAAAAGAAATTAAATAGCGACAAGCCATTTGTCCAATGGAGAATGGTTGTTACCAAATATAATGAACACGAAATAGAAAAAGTACAGAAAATGGCCAAGGAACTTGGAGTAAACAGGCTGGAATTGGCCCCATATAGATGTGATATGGCCACTGAGGTTTTGATGAATAATGAAAGACAATTTGAAACTGCCAAAACCTTTTTGCCTAAAGACGAAGGTTACTCTATGTATAATTATTCCAATAAGGAAAAGAAAAATATAAAGAATGATGATTGTATCTGGTTGTTTATGCAAGCAGCAGTAAACTGGAATGGTTCTGTTTCGCCATGTTGTGCCATATGGCATGAAAAATTTGATTTTGGAAATGTGAATGAACTTCCATTTAAAGAAGTATGGAATAATGAGAAGTATGTGGCAGCAAGAAGACTTAATAAAAAAAATTATAAACCAGACCCAAAACTGGGTTTAGTATGTGCAACTTGTTATAAAAATCAAGCTCAAATCTAGATTCCAGTATACAAGTTTAGAAGTTTTTCTCCAATAACATCTTCTCTAAATTGTTTGGCAAATTCTTGTGCATTTTTTATAACAGAATCATTACTTTTATAATTATTTAATAATTTTCTTAATTCATTATGATCATTTATTTCAAACAAATAGCCATTTTCACCATTTTTTATTAATTCTTTTCCACCATCAGTTTTAGAACCCATTACAATTAAACCAGCAGCCATAGCCTCAATTAATACCTGTGGCATGGCTTCTCTTAAGCTAGGCAAAACTAAAACATCATGTTCATTGAATAATTTAATCTTATCTTCCTTTTTAAAAATCGGACCAATAAACCTTATTCTATGGCTAGCACCATAAGACACAATAAGTTTTCTTAATTTATTGTAATATTCTTCATCATAAGGTCCAACAAGATCTACCTTTATATTTTCAAGTTCACTAACCGCATTAATCAAACAGTCTATATTTTTTATAGGGCTAATCCTGCCTAAAAATAAAATTCTTGGAACTTCTCTCTGTGACCATTGTCTTTCTATAAACAATTCACCTGGAATGCTATTCGGCATATAAACAATTTTATCCTTGCTTACTCCAAGATCAAACAAACAAGGTTCTTCCCATTTAGTTATAGTAATTATTTTTTTAAAATTATTTAATTCTTTTTTATATCTTAGATCATATGTTGCTGCTAAGATACTCAGAATATTGCCTCTAATTTCTCTACTAACAAAGGGGGCATGTGTTGTTAAAAAACAAGGTTTATTTGATTTCTGAGCGTATTTTAATGCAAAATGCGTACAAGGATGTCTATAAACATGTGCGTGAACTACATCAGGATTTAGTTTAAAAAATTCTTTTTTAAATTTCCAAACTAAAACATTTTCACTTAACCTAGTAGCATTAAACCTGTGTATCTTAATTCCTTCATATTCCTCATAGTTAGATGATTTCTCATTAGTTCCTTTTATAATGTTGCTAGAAAAAACACGAACTTCATTTCCCTTGCTAATTAAGTACCTGGCGTCATTATAAACTCTGTTCCAAACGCCACATACACTAGGGTAAGAAAAATCAGTTACTAAAAGTATTTTCATTTTTTAGGTTGTTTAGCTTGATTATCTATTAAATCTCTATATGGCTCGTAATATTTACATTGAAATTTACCATCCCACCATTCTAGCATAACAGTATCAGTTATTGATCGGAATAAATGTGGCGTTTCAGGTGGTATAGAAATAAAATCATTTGGACCCTTTCTTATTATAACATCTTTATCATCTTGTCTTAATGTTATTTCCATTTCCCCACTTAATATCGCATCATATTGAGTATTAGGATGATAATCTCCGCTTCTTAATACACCGGCTTTAGTAACAAGAACATTAAATTTTACACCACCAATGTCTAATCTATGTATCTCCCCTCTATGATCCTTATAAACCGGTTCATCTAATCCCATTATAACCCCCCATCAAATGTTCTCTAGTTTTACAAACTCACTTCTTTCAGATATGAAGTAGAGTATCTTATCTAACTTATTTAAAAATCTATCTAATTTACATATTTTATAAGTTAAACTATCATTAATCTCTATAAAGTCCCATGAATGACAATAAAAAACAATAACTTTTCTTCTTTTCAATAATAAAAATAAAAACTTCATTAAAAACAAAGGCAATATCCTTAAAGAATATCCAACAAAAGGAATAACTAAAGCAGAAGTTGGAATTTCTAAAACTCCATTTTTTTTATAAGGATTACTTTTAGAAAAAAACTGCCTTAAAAAACCAAATATGCTTTTATTAGATCCTCTAATCAAATGAACTAGTTGTAAAATATCTTTGGAAGCATTTGATGAATCATACTTAAATCCATTTTCTTTCAATAATTTAAAAGTATTTTCATCAATACTATGTTGCGGTGCCCTAAAACCATTAACTTTTAATCCATATTTTCTAAAAATTTTTAAACCTTTTTTTATATCGTTATTCTTTTCTTCATTATCCATCTTGTCAAATCTTTTATGATCATAAGAATGAAATCCTACTTCCCATCTATTATTTTGTAATCTCTTAAATATCTCACCATATTTTTCAATAACCTCTCCGGTAACAAACAAAGTAGGTTTAATTTTGTATTTTTCAACTATTTTCTCAAAAATTTTTAATCCTTCAGTAACACCCAAATAATCTCCGCTATGTAAATCTCTCTCAACATCAACAGATATATTAACAAAAGTCATTTCTCAGCAATAAAATGTAAAAAAAATCCGAAATATTTTCCTTTAATTTTATTTAATTTATTATCCATATAATTAAAAATATTAGCAACCCTTAAATGTGGCGATATAAAATACTTAGAATTCTTGAATCCAGCCATATGCAAAAGTTTTCTAAATTCCATTGGAGTAAAAGATTTCTCATACCCAATATCCCATTTTCCAATCAGCATTTTAAATCTTTTAGTTAAATGAAAAAAAGATAGTTTATTTGGAACTGTTAAATATATCTTACCGTTTTTTTTCAAAACCCTATAAATCTCTCTTAACACTTGTTCAGTTTCAGGAACATGCTCTACTGTGCCTAAAGAAAATATTTTATCAAAACTTTCATTTTGAAAAGGCATTTTTCTCATGTCTCCCAGCTTTATATCTAGCTCTTTTGACAATTTCTTCTTAATGGCAGTCTCAGATATTTCAATTCCAGTACATTTTACATCTTTAATTTTTCTTCTAATATCTTCTAAATGCGCTCCAGGGCCAGCACCAATATCCAACACAACATCCTCTTTCTTTATATCCAAAATATTCATTATAAAAGAAGCATCGCTAACAGTTTCACCAAAATAATGTGTTTTCCTTTCAGAATAGTATTTTTCCCAAGCGTTTACCATTTCTCCAAGACCACTGAAACTTTTTTTGCGATAATATCCCAATCATATTCTTTGGCTTTATTTTTACCGTTCATACCTATAAAATTAGCAAAATTCTCATCATTAACTAATTTTAATAATTTTTTTCCAAGTTCATTGTAACTTCCAGGTTCAAATAATAAAAGATCTTCTTTATCAGAAAAAATATTCCTCATCCCATTTAGATTAGAAGAAATAACCGGTCTTCCAGAAGCCAATCCTTCTAACAAAGCCGGCCAAGGCAAGGCCTCCCATAATGAAGGATAAACTAAAATATATGAAGACACAAGTTCTTGAAATAATTCTTTTCTATCTAAGATAAATCCCCTCCAAAGAATCTTGCTATCAGAAAACTCATTCATAAGTTCTTTTGCATAATCATTAATATTCCCGATTATCTCTAGCCTAAAATTAGGAATTTTATCTTTTATTTCATAAAATGCTTTAAGTAAATAGATTATTCCTTTTTGTTCATGTATCCTACCAACAAAAGTTATCTTATTACTAACTCTAACTTTTATTTCTTTGTAAATTTTAGTATCAACGCCATTTGGTATGTAAGTCATATTATTAAACTCCTTTTTCAAAATTTCTCTATCAGCTAAACTGACAACTATAATCTTATCTGAGAATTTTAGAAAATTCTTGAATATAAACCATAAAAACTTATTATCATAAAACTTGAATCCTTTAATTCCATGTATAGTTGCAACAGTTTTAAATTTAATTTTAAAAATTGGTAAAAATAAAAACAGGTAATTCTCATGTATATGCACCACTTTGAATTTAGATAAAAAGATCCTAGGAATTTTTAAAAAAATACTAATAAAAAAAAACAAGCTCTTTAAATAACTAATTTTAGTTTTAATTAAATTAATTTCAATCTTATCCTCGCATAAACTCCATCTTTGGGTTAAAACAGTTACATTTTTTAATCTAGAAGAAACCTCAAATATATGCCTTTCACTCCCTCCTTCTAACGGAGGAGTCAATCCAATCATTAATGTTTTAAGCATTTTTCTTTCCTTATTTTGGGGTCTTAGCACTTTTTAAAAGGGCTAATAAAGAAACCTATAAAAAACTACCGTTAATAAGGATTTACTACCGCAGCGAACACCATTTAAAGATAAAGTTTATTAATATTAAAATCAAAATCATTAAAAACAGGAGTTTTGTTAAAATTTTAAAATGAGATTTAAAAGAGTTATGTTTGTAATACCTGCACAACAATTTTACTATCCAGACTTCCCGCAAGCAGGAATCGGCTACTTGTCAGAACTTCTATTAAAACACAGTATAGATAATTCTGTTATTGATATGCGTCTAGGCTACACCATAGAACAAGCACTAGAAAAAATAAAGAAATTTAATCCAGACTTGGTTTGCGTATCTTTAACAACGTATAACAGAGATATTGGATATGAAGTAGTTAATAAATTAAAGGAAAATAATTACGTTGTGTTTGCCGGTGGTCCTCATGTTTCAACTTTAAAAACAGCAGTTCTAAAAGAATGTAAGGCAAATTTTGCAGTAAAGTTAGAAGGAGAATATCCATTGTTAGAATTATGCCAGGGTAAAGAGCTAAGCGAAATAAAAAACCTAATTTTCAGAAACGGCAATGAAATAATTGAAAATGAAAACAGGCCGTTTATTTATAATTTGGATGAACTCCCCTTCCCCAAATATGAGAAATTTGAGTTTGATAAATATAAAAACTCAAGTATTTCTTTAGTAACATCTCGTGGTTGCCCATATCAATGCACCTTTTGTTCAGTAAGATTTGCATCAGGCATGCCTTTCAGGGCGAGATCACCAGAACATGTCTTAGAAGAAATAAAGTATTGGCACGATAAAGGTTTCAAATATTTCCACATAATAGATGATAATTTCACTTTGCATAAAAGCAGAGTTAAAGCGATTTCAGATAAAATAATAGAATCAGGATTAAAAATTACTATTGCCTGTGATGGTGTTAGAGCAGATATGGTAGATAGGGAAGTATTAACTTCAATGAAGCAGGCAGGATTCAAATATGTTTCATTTGGAGTTGAAGGTGGAAATAATAAAATTATGAAAGCAATTAAAAAGGGAGAAACAATAGAACAAATTGAAGAAGCGATTAAACTTTCAACAGAACTTGGCTTTGATGTGTTCTTATTTTTCCAAGTGGGTTCTCAATCAGAAACTTTGGAGGATGTAAAGGATTCAATAAACTTAGCATTAAAATATCCAATAGTTGGAGCAAACTTTTATAACGTTGTTCCTTACCCAGGAACAGAACTGTTTGATTATGTAAAGAAAAATAATTTATTCATAATACAACCAGAAGAGTATATTAAAGAAATTCCTTATTTTGGAGATGATCCTGTTTTTGAAACTCCAGAATTTCCAGTAGAGGAAAGAAGACAAGCCTTGAAAATGGCTAGAGCAGCAGCAACAAAAATAAAAAGAAAGGCATTAAAAAGAAGACTTCAAAAATTAGGAACTTTTGGAAACTTTGCTTATCTATTTTTAAGATACGAATTTGTAAAAGAAAAAGTTGTAAATCAAACTTTGATGAAATCTGGTTTTTTAAGAAAAATAATCTCACCCCAAATATCAAAAATGTTTATAGAGAACTAATCCTTAAAACAAATTTTATCTAAACAATAGTTTTATAAAGTATATTTTATAATGGTATTGTCTTAATTTAGGGTGATGAATTTACTGTCTTATTTGGGTGATTTAGTCCTCAAATTCCTTATCTTCTTCTCCGTTAGACAAGGCTTTGTGTATTAAGTAGCTCTTGTGTATAAAGTCTAATTTTTGTGTAAAAAGTCCCTGAATAGTAAAATGATGTTTCCAACAATAAAAACACCAGCTAAGATAAGCCAGGTAAGATTATCTGTGACCACAGTTATAAACATAAACAAGATTGCTAAAATACTAAGTCCTGTTTTTATAATATCATTAGCTATTGTCATTTTTTAATCACCATATAACTTTAAATATTAAAGATTTGCCTTATTTAAAGATGATGGGGACAACATCTAAGGAAAAGGCTAAAGAAGAACTTAAAAAACTTATTGAAGACTTTAAGATTAATTATCAAGACTACAAGAAGTTAGCAGAAGCAGATATAGAAACAAAGCTAGTTGAAGAATTATTTATTAAAGTATTAGGGTGGACTAAAAATGACTTTTTTAAACAAACAAAGACAAGAAGAGAAAGTAAAGGTGGAAGAGCTGATTACGAGTTTAGAATTAATGATAGAATAGTCTTTTTTTTAGAAGTTAAAAAAGTAGATGTTAATTTAGATAAAGAGGCTAATAAACAAGTAATATCTTATGCTCTTTCAAGAAGAATCCCTTTTGCGATTTCTACCAATTTTAGACAATTAAATATTTTCTGTGTTGAACAAGAAAACGCAGTTAATAATGTATTTAGAACTTTTAAAAGTCCAGATGATTACCTCAACAGTTTTGAGGATTTGATGTTTCTATCTAAAAAATATTTTGAAAATGGTTTAACCCTAAAAAAAGCAGAAGATGAAAGAAGATTAAAAAAGAGGATAACTATTGACAAAACCTTACTGAATGATTTTATGCATATAAGAAGCTTGATAGCTAATGATATAGAAAAAAATTATTATGGAACATATGGTATTAATGATAAAGACGAGATAGTACAAAGAATTTTAGATAGATTAATTTTTATTAGAAAATGTGAAGATACGGGGATTAATCCAGAAAATATCGTCTTAAGAGAAGTACAATCATTACCACATAACAAAGCATATCCCAAATTAAAGGAAATTTTTAAGAAATATAATGATATTTACAATAGTGGGCTTTTCGCTATTACGAGAGATAATGATTGTGATACTATAGACGTTAATGGATTAATAATAAAAGAATTAATTGATTATTTATACGAATCCAAAGATAAACAATATGTCTATAATTTTGATTGGATTGATGCCGATATTTTAGGACAAGTTTATGAGCAGTATTTAGGAAAGATATTGGCTCAAACAAAATCAGGTAAGGCTAAACTTAAGGATGGACAATATCATAGAAAAGAACAAGGAATATATTATACTCCAACTTATGTGGTAGATTATATTGTTAAGAGTACGTTAGGGGAATTATTAAAGGATAAAAAAATTGAAGTTAAGAAGTTAAAAATATTAGACCCCGCCTCTGGTTCTGGGAGTTTCTTGATTAAAGCATTTGATTACCTAAATGAAGATATATCCAAAACAGATGAATCTAAACAAAGAAAATTCGATAGTCAGGGGCTTTATTCTATTAAAACAGAAATTTTAAAGAATAACTTATATGGTGTAGATTTGGATAACAAAGCTGTGGAAATAACTAAATTAAACTTACTCCTTAAGGCTTCTGAAAAGGATAGAAAATTACCTGAAGAACTTGATAGACATATAAAACATGGAAACAGTCTAGTTGATGATGAAAATATTGATAAAAATGCATTTAATTGGGAGGATGATTTTAAAGAAGGTAGTTTTGATGTAGTTATAGGTAATCCGCCTTATGTTTTTACAAGAGATGTTGAATTTCAGGATTTATTCAAAAATTATGTAGCAAAACATTACTTAAATGCTTCAGAATCAATTTCAAAAAGCCATGCGAGACAATCAGGGAAAGTTAATCTATATGCTTTATTTTTAATTAAAGGAATTAGGTTGCTTAAAAATCACGGCTTATTTGGATTTATTATACCAAATAATATCTTGAGAACTACTACTTATGACATAATAAGAAAATTTATCTTAGATAATTGTAAAATTCTAAAAATCGTTGATTTGGGAGTGGGTGTTTTTGAAGGCGTTACTGCTTCAACTATAATCTTAATCCTAGAAAAAGAGAATGAAAAAACAAAAAGGGACAAAAATAAAGCTAGTATTTATTCAGATGTTAACAATTCATCAGATAAAAAGGAAGTTGAACAAAAAGAATTTTTAGGTAATACTAGCTATGCCTTTAATATAACTTTGGGAAAAGAAGATAGAACCCTTTTTGATAAAATAGAAAAAAACACGATTCCTTTAGGTGGAATAACCACTATCCATGCAGGAGGGATAGCGACAGGAAAAAATAAAAAAGAGATGATAGAAAACTATCCTAAAAATTCTAAATATAAAAAGATGTTAGAAGGCAAAGACATAAACCCCTACTATCCTCAATTCTCAAATAGGTATATTTTATATGAAAAGAAACTGTTGTATAGGGCAAGAGAAGAATCTATATTCCTAAACCCAGAGAAATTGGTTACGCAAAGAATAGGCGGGGGGAATAAGGTTTTGGTTGTAAGCTATGATAACCAACAATTCTATACTTTCAATTCTACAAACACCATTCTTCCTAAGGACAAAAATTATCCTTTGAAATATCTTGTTGCAGTATTAAACTCAAAGTTAATAAATTGGTATTATGTAAATAAATTTACTAATAAATCTGAATTAACAGTTAATATATCAAAAACATTCTTAGAACAACTTCCCATAAAAGATACTTCTGAATCCCGAAAACGAGTAATTATAGAAATGGTAGATAAAATTATAAGTTATAACAAAGACTTGGCAAGATTGGGTGATAAAACTACATCTGAAACTAAAGAACTGAATGATAAGATAGAAAAGTTAGATAAAGAAATTAATAAAACTGTTTATGATTTATATGGGATTACTGAAAAAGAAAAGGAAATAATTGAAAAACTGGAATAGGGTAAAATAATATCACTTTTAAAGAATAATAAAAATTTATAAAGTTCCAAAATTATATAATTTTACTATGGAGTGTTGGAAGTGGTGAACCCAACATATGAAATGATAAAAGATAGGAGGGGCGATTTCTAAACTTGCCGTTTAAGGAAATCCCCTTCTTTATCACCATTTTTAAGTGTAAAATTAACTTTTTATAGTTCTTAGTTGTTGTATTATTAACCTTAGACGGCAATTTAAGGTAATGTATTAATGCTGAAGAATTAACTGCTATTGATTACATAAATATATTCATAGTATGCCTAATTCTGAAGTATTAGCATAGCTATTAATGGAGGATTTAATTAAAATGGATAGACAAATAAAAGTTGAAATAAAATCAAAAGATGGATTGAGGTATGGGGATTTAGAATATGAAGATTGTATTGAAAAATTCCCAAAACAAATAATCACTTCTACAAATGAAGGGCATATAAGGAATTTTGATGAAGACATAGATTTAGATACGAAAGCTTTTCAAGTTTTTCTTAATTTATCCTTAGAAGAGTTAAATGATAATTTTAATTCCAAATCTAAATTGAATAAGATAAGGATAGCCAAGAATTTCATTAATATACCAAAACGCATAAATTGGATTTTGACTAAAAGTTTTTTCAATACCCCCAGAGTAAGTATAAAAGATTTGGAAAATTCCTTAAAGTTACAAGAACAGATTGGTTGTAAATTAAAGGCTTTGTATATCCCAAAAAATATTAAACCTAAATTAGCTATTCCAATCCTAAATGAAAATATAGACTCAGTAATTTATTTAGATATGAATGATTTGCCTACTGAATTTAAAGAATTATATTTACACTATTTGAAAATCGGAATTAAAATTATTTGTTTTATTATTAGACAACCTTCTGAAAAGAATGTTGAAAATTATAATTTTATTGCTGGTAGACCAGAAGATAATATCTTAAGATTGGCTACTCAGTTAACTAAACGAAGTATTATTGCTCAAGATAAAGCCCTGTCTATCTTTTACTATATATTAGGCTTTGATGGTTTTGCTTTTAGGGGTGGTCAAAGACCATCTTATAACACAGCAGTTGAAAATCTGGCGATTTATAGAAGAGGAGCATATAAATTTGAAAGTATAGAGTCTTTTGATAGTTGTTCCTGTAAATCTCATAAAGGCAGTATCCCTTATGACAAGGCTATCGAATATCACGAACAAAAGAAATCTTCAATACCTTCTTCTTTACATGACCATATAGAATTAAATGAAGATTTTGCTGAGATAAGAAGAAAAATTATTGAAGGTGAGATTAAAATAGAGGGATTAAAAGAAAAAATAGATTTTGATTCAACAATGAAGTTGCTTCTTGAGAGAAAGAGAACGAAGAAAAAGAATTGATTTGAACTGTTGGATATTCCTCTCTCCAAATTTTTTTATTTTTTTCTGTTCTATGTGGTTACATTCTAAAGGTTTATCTCCTATTTTCCAATTTTTACAACAAGAACACATATGGTTACTATTCCATTCTAAAATGAAATCTAAAATTTCCCTTTCTAATTGGTCTTGTTTAAATCTCCATACTGCCTCTAAGTGAATAAAAGAAGTCATCTACGTTTCACCTCTATCTTAACTAATACAAGACTTCCTTTTTTAATCCCTAAAACTTCACATTCTGGCTTTGGAATATTTATACTAAGACTACTCCCATTATTAGAAATATACTGACTGAAACACCTCTCTTTTTCTTTCATCTGATTTAATCTGATTTAATCAGATATATAAACATACCGATTCCACTACCGAAACCTTTATATATAAGTTATACTATCTATATTATATAGATAATATGAATAAGTGAGGTAATAAACATGGGAAAATTCATAATAGATTTACCAGAAGAGCTACACGATAAACTACGACATAGAAGCATAGACGAAAAAAAAGATATTCAGCAACTCATATTAGAAGCCTTAAAGAAAAATATTAAATAAAAATTAAGCGGGGACAAGCCCCGCAGGAGTCCAAAATGTCGCAAAACAAAATGAACAACCTAGAAAATAACAAGGTCTTAAACCTTAAAAAACTATCGCAGGATAGAACAGAAAGGGCTTATGCTATTCTAAGAAATGGCAACCCAGAAATAGTAAATGAACAGGAATTTTTAGTTCCAGCTTCTAATCCAAAATATAAATATAAAGTTACTCATGTAGATAGCTGGACTTGTGAATGCCCAGATTTTCAAGAAAGATGTAAAAATAATGGAATGTATTGTAAACATATTAAAGCAATACAGTTTTTCTTAAAACTACAGAATAAAGTAGAAGTTGATGAATTAAATTTTAACATTGAAGAAAGACAAAGTAGAAAGTGTCCTAATTGTAAAAGCAGTAAAATAGTAAGAAATGCCAAAAGAAAAACCAAATCTGGAATTAAACAAAGATATTTATGCAAAAATTGTAAGAAAAGATTTGTTTTAGAGCCAATTAGATATATTCAAGTTAATGCTAAAATATTATGCTTGATTATGAATGAGTATTTTAAAGGACATTCTTTAAGGGATATACAAGACACTTTAGACCAATTCTTTCAAGTTAAATTATCGCCCGAAACTGTTAGAAGGTATATCAGTAAGTTTACTAAGCTAATGGATAGCTATGTAAAAACAAAGGCTAATCCTGAAACTTTGAAATTAGGCGGAACTTGGCAATGTGATGAGCAGACAATTAAAGTAGGAAAAGAACTATTATGGGATTGGAATGCGATTGATACTGAAACTAAGTATCTTTTAGCTAACAATATAACTAAGTCAAGGTATTATGAAGATATGGTTAAGATAGCAAGTAAATCCAAAGAAGAAGGCGGTAGACCTGATGAATTTAGAACTGATGGATTACAAGGCTATAATAATGCAGTAAAAGAAGCTTTTGAATTAGATAAATTACAATTTCCCTATACTGTCCATATTAAATCTAAAGGCTTTAGGAATGAAATTAATACTAATTTAATTGAGAGATACCACTCTGAATTTAGGGAGTTTGATAAAATAAGAAGAGGGTTTGGTAATATGGATACAGCACAAGGTTGGAATGATGGCTATAGATTATTTCATAATGTAATTAGAAAGAATATGGCTTTGAATGGCTTAACTCCTCTAGAGATGGCTAAGGTTGATTTAGAACTCGGTAGGAATAGATGGTATGGGCTATTATTGAAAAGTTTAAATTGCTAAAAATTTTTTTATTCTTTTAGTTTGTTAAGTTTTATTTCTAATTCTTTAAATTTGGAATCAAAAACTAATTTCATTATAAACACTAAAATTATGAATACCATTACTGCTTCAAATTTTATAAGCAATACTAAGTCTGCATCTATGGTATTAGATAAATCTGTGAATAGAAATGTAATTATGATAGTGGCTAAAATTATATGCAGGATATTTGAGGAGTTTATTAATTTTTGATGCTGTAAGTCATATATATTTTTTTCTAGTGTTTTTAATTCCATTTTATGAGTATACATCTATAAAATAAATTAGGGCGATAATAAAAAATACCCCCCCGAGAATAGTGCTACCTATAGTGTAACCACCGAATTTTACAGAAAAGGGTGCTGATACCATAACTATTAATAGACTTATAATTATAGTGAATATAGAGAATGTTCTTTGATTATCCCTTCTACTAAATGGACTCAAAACCATATATAAGACTAGATTTATCTTATTTAAATAATTGATGTTTTACTAGTGGTAGTAAATAAATCACCCGAATTGGACAGAAAGGGGAAATAATAAAAAATGACCCGACTTTGAGACAATACCTTTATAATATATATTTTTAAAATGACATATTTAGAAGAGCAAGTAAGAGAAGCCCTTGCTTGCAAAATAGCTAATGAGTTATTTGCATATATAATTGGAGATAAAGAATGTCAAGCCAAGATAACTCAAGCTATTAGACAAGCCACAGATTACGTTACTGAAACATATCTAAGTAGGGTCGAGAAAAAGATTAAGCCAATTAAAAAGTTTTTATTTCTATCAGAATATGAAAATGAACTCAAACAAGGATTTTATAGGGAATTAATTCAAAGAGCATTATTACAATCAATGAATCTACTAATTTCATCTGAGGAGTTATCTGCCAGGTTAAACCGCTTTAAAAGAGACGAACCGATCCCAATTGGAGGTGGGGAATATATTCCACATGATAAACATGAAGTTAAAACAAAAAAAGAACTAATAAGGATATGCGAAGAGTTAAGTGAAGTAGGAAAAACAAATGATGAGATAATAAGAAGATTAGTAGACAGGACAAAAGTAGTAGGACTAGAAAGAGCCCTCCAAGAAGAAAAAGCCGCTATAAGAGAGATATTCCCCATATCAGACCAATATAAGGCATTTGTAACAGCACTGTGGAAAACCATACCAAATATAGGAAAAATTCCAACAGGCAAAAAACCCATGGGAAAAATGTTGGATCAATTAATGATTAAATTATTTGATGAGAGTAAAGACGGTTTCTTAGATCAAAGAGTTAAGCAAATTTACAGAGACTACAACAAAAGATAAAATAAAATTAAGCCCCCTCTTGAATATATTTTTTTCCAGTTTCTAAACAGTTCTTAGCATTAGCTAATTCTCTTCCTAAATATGCAGAATGATCCAATCTGGTAATCCATTTATCTTCTATTATTCTTTTGGCTAGAGCAACAGAATCTTTGCTTCTATATGCTTTAATCAGTTCATATTTATAATTGCAAATACCAACTTCAATTTTTTTGTTTCTTAGTCTAATCAAAAGAAAACACTTTTTATCAATAACTACATGTTTTTTAAATTCTCTAACTTCTACAAATTTCAATTTTTTTGGTTTTTTTATTGGGTGCAATTTCATAAATCATAAACTCATGCGTTAAACTTATAAACTTTATCATTAAATGATTTCGCAATGGAAAAAGACCCAAGAGTAACAATAGTTATTCCAGTATATAATGAAGAAGAATTAGTTTCCAATGCAATTCAATCTTTATTAAATCAAACTTACAAAGATATAGAAATTATAATAATAGATGACGGTTCAACAGACAAAACAGTAGAAAAAGTAAAACAATTCCCTTCTGTAAGACTAATACAAAAAGAACACGGTGGCACCGGAAAAGCATGGAATATGGGTGCTGAATTAGCAACAGGCAAAATAATGGTTTTATTTGCAGGAGACATGCAAGCCCCTAAAGACTATATTGAAAAGTTAGTAAGGCCAATTATAAAAGGAGAAGCAAAAGGCACATTGCACGATATGGAATATATATTAAATGCAGATAATATATGGGCAAGATGCTGGGCTGCTCGTTGGGGTAAACGTGATGGCAAATATGTTTCATTTATTTCTGGCACCCCATCAGGTTGGACTCCTAATTTTGAAGCGATTTTAATTGATGAATACCTAAAACGTGGCGGCATGGATCCAAAAAGAGGATATGCTGACGACCAGTCAATAGGAGAAAGAAATTTTGTAAAATTTAAAATAGTCTATGATTGTTTCTTGCACCATAATTATCCATCTTCTTTAAAAGAAACTTTTTTTCAAGCAAGATGGATTGGTAGCTCAATGAAATTAAAAAACATGTGGAAAAAATTAGTTTTAGGTTTAGCTGGCACATTCTTATATTTTACATTAACCATTAATCCATTTCTACAAGTTACAGGCAGTGTAATAGGCCCTACAGCAAAGATAAGTTCTATATCTTTCACAAATTCCATTTTAATATTATTAGGAATAGTAATCTTAGCAATTTTACTTAATTCATTAAGAGTAGCAATCAAAGTTAAAGATCAAAAATTGTTCTTGCCTTATAATTTATTTTTCATTACAAAAATTACCGGTAATATAATAGGTTATTTTAGAAAATTAATATTTAAAAAATATGCAAGATAGAGAGAAAATAGTTAATACAGAAACTAAAAAAGGAAGATTGCATAGATGGTTAACTAAAACACCGGGCCAAAGAAAAATAAAAAGTTGGTTAGTAGATAGTGTAGCTATAAATCTTTTTTACACACCAACATTAGCATTTAATGAGTTAGTTATTGCTGGAATGGGTTCTTATGAAACCTTAAAAGCAAGATCAATTAGTATCCCATTAGGATTTTTATTAGGGAGACCATTTGGAAGATTTAGAGAATTTTATGCAAAGCACATATTTAAAGCAGATGAAAACAGCAGCAAAACAAGAAAATTTTTAGTAGATACAACCGCTAGTCTGGTTTTTAATGCTCCAGTCTACGCTTCTATACTAACTGTCTCTGGTGCCTCATTAAGAGAGATTGCAATCGGGCTTCCTTCTTATGCCATCCTTAATACCGTCTTAGCAAGGCCTTATGGTTGGTTCTTAGACCAGTTTAGAAAGCCATTCGGAATAAAACCAACACTAGATAAAATCTACCATCACAACAAATAGAAATCTTTATTAATATTATATTTACCAAACTTCTGGGGTATGGTATGAAATTTGCAGTTATAGGTTGCGGAAGCTGGGGAAGAAATTATGTTCGAGTTTTAAATGAATTAGAAAATTCTAATCTGCTTTATGTTTGTGATAAAGATGAGTCAAAACTAAAAGAGGTTTCAAGGGTTTTTAAAGTTAGGACTACAACAAAACTTAATGAGGTTTTAGAAGATAATGAAGTCCAGGCAGTTATAATAGCAACAGACGTAAAAAGTCATTTCCCAATTGCAAAAGAATGCTTGGCTCACGATAAGCATGTTTTAATGGAAAAACCACTAACAGACTCTGTAAAAACTTCAGAAGAATTAGTTAAACTAGCAAAAGAAAAAGATAAAATATTGATGGTTGGGCATACTTTTATTTATAATCATGCAATCAGAAAATTAAAAGAATACATTAACAATAAAGATATAGGAGAATTGCTTTATTTAACAGCAAAAAGAAATAATCTAGGCCCGATTAGGACCGATGTAAACGCATTATATGATCTAGCAACACACGATATTTCTATATTTCTTTATTTAGTAGGTTCCTTGCCAAAATACCTGATTGCAAATGGTGGTTCATTTTTGCAAAAAGAAAAAGACATAGAAGATTTTGTTAATTTATTTTTAGAATTTGAAAATGGAATTAAAGCAACAATAGAAGCTTCCTGGCTAAGTCCAAAAAAAGTTCGTGAATTAACTTTGGTTGGAAGCAAAAAAATGGTTGTATTTGATGACATAGCTCCAGATAAAATAACAATTTTCTCAAAAGGAGCAGAAGCCGCCAAAACAGTGGATTATTCTAATTTAGAATTAAAAGATTACCATATAACCTTGATGGACGGAGATATATTGTTGCCAAAAATTAAAATTCCAGAGCCATTAAAAGAGCAGGTAATGCATTTTATTGAAAGTGTAAAATCAAATAAAGAGCCAATAACTAATGGTGAAAAGGCTATAGATGTTTTAAAAGTTTTGGAAGCAGCTCAAAAATCATTAAAAAATAATGGAGAAAAAGTAGAAATTACTTGAGTCCAAAAGAGTAGAAAAGTTTATATAGTATAATTATACTGTTTATACATATGATAGAAATAAAATCTAAACTAAGAAGATGGGGTAATTCATTTGGTATAGTAGTACCACAAAGCGCTTTAAAAGAAGATACCAGAATACGAGAAAATGAAGAAGTAGTTGTTATGATAATTAAAAACAAACCAAATCTAAGGAAATTTTTTGGTGCTCATAAATTTAAAAAGCCAGTAGAGCAAATGATGAGAGAGATTGATAAGGAATTATATAATGAATGAAGATACTTTCCTTTATGATACTTATGCCCTAATAGAGATTTTAAATAAGAATATAAACTATGAAAAATTTACAGAAACAGGTTTAGTTATTAATGATTTTATCTTCGCCGAACTTTGTTTTAAATTGTTTCGAGAAGGAGTTAATGTAAATGAATATATTGCAGAAGTTTCACCAGCAATTATCCATGCCACTCCTAAAATTATTATAAGAGCAATGTTATTTATAATAGATAATAAAGACAAAAATCTATCTATGACAGATTGTATTTCTTATATCCAATCAAAAGAACTAGGAATCAAATTTCTAACAGGGGATAAACAATTTGAAAATTTAGAAAACGTTGAGTTTGTAAAAAAATAGAAATAAAATAAAAAAAGAAATTAGTCGGCTATTTAGTTGCCTTTGGTTTTGGATAACCAGCATATACAAACTCATCCAATAATGCGAGCTTGTCTGATGGTACCATTACTAAAGAATTGCCGCTGTCTGCAGGAAGCCATATAGGGCTTCTTGAACCCTCTTCAAATCTAATTTTTTTTGAGACATCTGAGCTAATATCGGCCACCCAGAGATGATACTCATCCTCACCACTTAACCAATCCTTATATGTAAGTTTTTTACCTCTCCACTTACCTGCTGCTTCTTCTGGAATTAATTCATCCAACTTAAAACCCAAAAACGCAGGCAGATTTCCGTGATAAGCTTCATTTATTCTTCCAAAAACATCATCAAGCTGTTTACTGAAATCATAAAGTCTATAGTCTAGTCTGCTAGGTAAGGTAAATCTATCCAACTTTTCACTACCCTCTCTTTCAAGTCCTAACTCTTCCTCAACTTCTCTTTCAAGTCCTTCCACAGGCGTTTTATCGGTTTCTTCAATTCCACCACCCACTAAAGAACAAGCACCAGGAAATAAAAAAGGATACTTTCCAGGCTCAAATTTCGGTACAAAAACATCCCTTCTTTGTACTAAATATAATCCATCTTCATTTCTTATAATGAGGTTAACAGTTCTCATTTTAACATCTAACTCCCAGACTCATTAAGTCTTGTTTTAATTTATTAGCATCTAAATCATTTTTAGTATCATACACAATACCATGCATTCCTAATTCATTTGCAACAGCAGCATATTTTGCCTTATCATCAATATACGCACAATTCCCAGCTTTAGAACCAGATCTCCGCAAAGCTTCTCTGTAGATCAAATGGTTTGGTTTCATTACACCGACCCCATAGGAAGTAACAATTCCACCTTGTTCAAATTTACTTAATGTTTTTGGCATTAATCTCCATGCTTGTTGCATGTTTAAGGGATCTGTATTCGATACTGCCAGCAATTTATACCTACCATATAAACTATTAATTAAATCACAAACTGGTTTATTTGGTCCTAATATTAAACTATTCCATAAATTTGCAAATTCAAAAAAAGACAAGGCATTTTGACTTATGCCTAAAGCTTCACAACTTCTTTCATAATACCCCAAAGAACTTATCTTACCAGTATTATGTAATCTGTCTGGTCCAAGACTTTCTGGTGTGTCATCAAAAATTTTTGCTACTCCTTCTTTACTTCTCGAACTTAACTTAGCAAACCATTCATAAACAGGATCCATACTAAAAAAATAACAAACATCTCCAAGATCAAACATAATTGTTTCTATTGCCATTATATTTAACTCTAACTTTGATATCTTTGCGGCATAGTTTCTTTAATAACTTCTATTTATTCTACTAATTCTGGATGCCTTATAGCATAAGACCACAACAAGTGTCTTGAGATTGGCATTAAATTGTTTCCTTGCACTTCAACAAAACCTGCTAAATCTTCTAATCTAACAGTGCTTGAACCTGTGTATTTGCTACCCTTATGGAACTGTCCAAAATCTTCCACTTTACATGGCAACTTAATGTGTATAGTATGGCCAACACCGGCACCAAAATGAGGTGCTGATATAAAGAACGCCCCAAGTGATTCTAGTTTTGCACTTTCTATTATATCATCAGGCAAATTTGATTGTTCTGCGAGTTGTTTTTTGATTAAGGTTTCTAAAGGTGATCTATTTGCCATATCATCACCAGATAGTTCACTTAAACCTTCTGTATAAAAATATCCTTTAGGATAGAATTCTCTTTCAATCTCTTGGTCTGTATGCTGAATACCCTTGCTTCTGTCTCCCAATAAAACATACCTTTTTGATTCATCATCAGTCAATATTACAAAAGAAGAGGGTCCAAAAGACCAAACAACAGTTACCGGATTAATTTTGTGTACTGTAGTCTGCTCTACAAAATTTGTTTGTCCCAAATATATTATGGCTTGGTATTTTCTAGAATCCATGAAACTAACACTATGGCTTTCGTACTTCATCATAGGTCTGCTGAATCTTACCGGTTTGCTAGTCTCTACATTGTACAATGCAAGAGATGGGCTACTTCCATCATGAGGTCTAATTTCTGTTTTAATACCTTTTTCTGCAAGTTCTGCTTTTGCTTTTTCCAAATCAAGATTCCATTGAGCTTCAACTTTTTTAGAAATTTCTTCATTTATTCTGGATTTGGGATCATACCTGAGGCTTATTGATCCTGTGAACACAGGAGGCACCATGGTATGAACTAAATAAGGCTCATCTGCCATCTGCATACTACAAAGAGCCACTAACTTATCATAATCTGCCTTTCTCATTTTAACATCTAACTCCCAATTTTCTTAAATCATTTATCAATAATTCATCTCTTTTATCTTCATTATCCCAATCATAATGTACACCACGCATTCCTAATATTATGGCTGGTTTAACATACTTTAGTCTATCATCTACATAAACACATTCATCAGATTGAGCATTTGCAACTGCTATTGCTTCCAAATAATTTTTTTCATTTGGTTTCATACTGCCAACTTTATATGATGTAACAATTCTACCTTTAAATAATCTCATAGTAGCAGGAATAATATTCATAATCTGCTTCATTTGTATTGGGTTAGTATCACTTAATGAAACCAACTGATAACCCCTGCTATCTAATCGTTGTGCTAAACCACATACCGGTTTATTTTCAGTAAAAATATCACCCCAAGCCCTAGCAAATTCATCAAAACTCATATTTTTTAATTTTAATCTTTCACACATCCACTTATAAAATTCTTCATCACTAATAACATTAGTATTATACCTAGCTAATGTATCCGTTTTTTTAGAAGTACCGTATTTTAACACTTCTTTATCAGAAGTTTCATAAACAATTCCTTCCATTTGAGAAGCAGGAACATCAGTAAACCTAGCAAATCCATTCCAAGCCCTATTAAGGTCAAAATCAACCAAGACTTTGCCTAAATCAAAAATAACTGTTTTTATCATGACAAAACCAATAAGAAAGCCATTTTTAAATGTTTCTACTGTCTAAAAGTAAATTTTTCACTACCTTCAGTAATATCAACCATTTCAACAACTAAACCTCTTTTTTCTAAAGCAGTTTTAGCTTCTTCAAAAATACCGTGATTATTATTTCTCAAGTAGGAAAGTATACCCCCAATAGTGTCATCAACAAGACCAGTTTTACTGTAATCATCTTCACTTATCAGAGGAGCAAACTTAACTCCTCTTTTATCCACAAGTGGTTTTCCATCAAATAACAAATGGATTCTATCTAAAGGTAAGAAGAAAACAGAATCGTGCTCTAAGTGAACACGATCATATTTTTTAGCTCTTTTCATAGTTGCTAATAATTCATCTCGCGTTAAATCACCAAACCTATATACCCAAGTTAAACTAGGCAGATAAGAATTATATAAACCTCTAACTAATCCAGTAAGTTGCAATCTTTTAACATCAATCTCAGAAGGGTTTAATCCGCTTTCTTCACTTAATTCAGCAATTGCTTGTTTAGTAAAATCAGTAATCTCAACTTTTCTTCCATCAATCTCATTAACACTAGAAATAAAACCAGAAAAAACATTATATCTTCCAGGACCCTCACTTAATTGCCTGGATCTTCTCAATAAAACAATTTCATCATCTTTAGTTACTCCTAAAATATTCTGTGTTAGCCCAAAATAAAAATTAGCCAAATATAATGTTCTATTTTGTTCTATCACCTTTCTAAGGCCAGTAAATTTACCATCATTTAAAATCTTTAATGAGTTAGCTCTATTTCTAACTAGAGATAAAAAAGCCAGTGCCTCTATTGAATTACTATCCCCAACTTCATAAACTACTTTTCCATCAACTATATTAAGGGAATGCAAAGTTGGTATGCTAGAACTATACCAATGAAAATTTAATTCATTATTTCTCTTTGCAAATTCTCTAAATTCTTCAGCTAATTTTTTATCATCAAATATTCTTGTTTCTACTTTTCTAACAGAAATATCATCTTTTCCTTTGATACCATGACTTAAAATCTGAATTTTTCTTTCCATATTATGTGTAAATTCATTAACCAATAACATAATAAGCGCTTTGTTTTCCATTCAAAATATTAATACTATCTCTTGGTGGTAAAAATAGTAAACTTTATAAACCATTTTTAAACATATTTCCCTATAAAATGGCAAATAACAGAACAATAAGAGAAGAAACCTTAGTAAATTGGCAATCTATTTTTAATGGCGATTATTCACAAGTATTAAGGGGAAGAATAGAAGAAACTGGTTCAGCCAGACAAGAAACTAATGATAAAGAAGATTTCGATGACGATCTGGACTTGGCCATAGTTTCAACTAGACAAAAAACAAGAGATAATGGCTACGACTTAAAAAAAGAACAAGAAGGTAGGAAAAGCGATCTTAATCTTTCTGATATAACTTGGGAATTGCAAAAAGCATCAAGAGAACTAAAAGGCATTCATGAATATTTCAGTGGTGTTTTTGCCAGAGACATATTTATGTTTCCATTTGTAGATTTAAAATGGATAGCTCAGATGCATGATTCAGTAGAAGAGTTAAAAATCAGACCACAATTAGTGCATAAGATAGATAGTGGACTTAATGGTCTATCAGATAGACTTAATTATTTAAAAGAATTGTATCATCAACACGAAATAGATTTTTTAGAGTTTGAAAGAGAAGGCTTAGAGGCTTTTTCAATTTTAGGTAAGCCATTAGATAGAGCAAGAACTAGGTTGCTAAGAGATTTAGGAGACATTTTACAATCTCAACATTGGCCAGAATCCCCAATAGGAGATTATCTAAAAATAGTCACATCTAAATCTGCGAAAGTAAGGGCAAATAGCCGAGGATTTGAATTGTTTTCAGAGAATGATGAAATAAAACCAGAAATAGCAAATAGTAGATTTTTTACCCCAACAACAGCACTAGTTCAAAACTGTATGGAACAAAGTTCTCAAAGAGGAAGGGCATATTTATTGTTGAATACAGCACTTAATCTTGTAACGTATTTATCCTCATTGGCTTTATGGGCCAGAGAACGCGGGTTTACAAGACCCCAATTTAATGATAATGATTCGGTAGATATAAAAAATGGTTATCATCCACTATTAAAATCAGAAGACAGAAAGGTTAAAAGAGAACCAGTAACACACGATACTCGTTTAAACAGCGGAAATAACTTGCTAATTGTAACAGGACCAAATGCAGCAGGCAAAACAACATATTTAAAAGAATTAGCTCTAATTTCAATTTTAGCTCAAGCAGGCGGTTTTGTTCCAGCAGATTATGCAAACTTACCTATATATAGAAGATTTTTAACTCACTTTTCTGCAAGCGAGGATTTAATGTCTGATCTATCATTATTCCAAGCAGAAATTACTCAATTAAATGGTAGATTGAACAGATTAGAAGAAAGAACCTTGTTTATTTGTGATGAGTTATTTAGAGGAACAGAATCTGGTGAAAATGGCGGCGCAAAGCTACATTCAGCCCTAGTAGAGGCTTTATCTTATGATTTCCCAGGACGAACACTATTGTCTACACATTATCATGAAGCCCTAGCAAAACAGAGAAATTTACGAAATGCAGTATTTGTTAAAGTTAATACTGATAAAGCAGGAACGCCATCATATACCATTAGTAGGGGAATAGACAGTGGTGGCTATGCAGTTCAAGCAGCAATAAGAATGGGCTTATCGGATAAAATTTCAAAAAGATTAACAAATGGTGGAGAATAAAAATGGAAAAACCGCATGATTGTGAAATGTGTCAAGGAGATGGTTACTTTGATGATTTTCAAGCTGGTTTGTATCCCATGCCTTGTCCAAATTGCGCCGGAATAGGCATTAGTGGGGCAGTTTCAGAAGATGTAAAATTAAAAATAGCGCAATTAAAAGAAAAAGCTTACAACAACATATCTGCTCAAACACAAAGATTAGAAATTGCTGGACAACTTCTAAGGGCGGGCGTCCTATCTGGTATATATCTCTTAGAAGGCAATGCCTCTAAAGCAAGAGATAGTAAAAAATTAGCAGATAACTTAGTAAAAAGATTGCAATCATTTCCACAGGACTATATATCGGTGGAATCTGAAGTTATAAAAGAAACATGGGAGCAAGTTGTTGATTTAGTTGATGATAAATATAAATCAAGAGCAGAACAAAACAAAAAAAGGATAGTTGATAAAACATTAAGAGAAATTGTAGCAATAGAATTACAAAGTAAAAAAGCCAGAAGTATGGGCTTTGGATATCCCGCATTTAAAATAAATTAAAATATTCTTTTTAAAATAAAAAATGGCTCTATTTTATCAAGGACCAAAAACATTAGAAAGACCGATTATAGCAGTTTATGAGGTCTCTAGCAAACACCTCTCAAGAGATACAGATTTAGAAGTGATAGTTGGAGAAATTGAAAAAATTGAAATCATCCAAGGAAAACTAAGTATTAAAGGAGACCAAGAAGCAAATTCTTTAATAGATAAGGCCCATAGAAAAGCAATTCAACCAAACGGGGTAATCTCTAGTTTAGAAGATTTTAAGGAATTACAAAGAATTTGTCAAGAACTAACCTTACAAGCATTTAATAGAACGGGAGCAGGAGGCGGGCATAATCCACCAATGGATTTTGTATACATACCACCAAGTGAAGCTTTAAATTGTGAAGTTTTCTTTCCAATGAACACTCAAAACCTTATAGCGCGCGCTAATCCACACTTACTTGAAAACCATTATAAAGCATTAAAATTTCCATTTATCTTTGCACATGAATTAGTTCACTGGGATCTAGCAGGAACAAGATTTTATGCTGCTGCAAGAAAAGCTTTCTTGGAATTAGAACCAGTTTACGATAAAAAAGTACACGGAAAATATCCAGCACCAACCGAAGATGCCTCTCATTTGTTTAAAAGACCAGGATCAGAAAGTATTGGAAGATTGCAAATACAAGAATTACAATTAGGACTTAGGGAATTTGGAGAAGCAATAGCGGATTTAATCTCAAAAAAAGTATTTCCCCCGTCACCATTTGTAGAATTAATAGACTCTCAATTATCAACAAGACCTAAAAGAATCGAAGAAATACAAAAAAGATTAAATTCATTTCAAAGTCCTAAAGAACTTTTAGTATATGCAAAACAGAAAATTGATGAATCATATGATAGAAATAAACCAATCACAGAATTAATTTAATTCTTCTTATAAATCTCTAACCACTTACCAGAATTATCTTTAGGCCCCCACATATGAACTTTCTCAACTACTTGAAATCCTCTATTTTTAACAACATCTTCAAATATTTCCTCATATTTCTCATTTTTTTTCAAAGCTAGAGAATAATTTCCTATAAATCTTCTAGTAATCAACAATAAACCATTTTTATTTAAGCTTTCATGGAAATGCTCCAAAGTTTTTTCAATATCAGGAACATGCTGTAAAACTTCAAAACAAGTTATAGCATCATATTTGTCTTTTAAGGGAGTTTCATTTTTTATTTCAATAGTTTTAACATTTAAACCATATTTCTTAAATTTCCATTTAGTGAACTCAAACGTTTTCCCTTCTATATCGACAGCAGTCATATTTAATCCATTCAAAGCACCAACAATACTAACTGGTCCCACACCGCAACCATAATCAACAACAGTTTTAACATTATTCTTCAAGCAATATCCAATAACAAATCTGCTTAACCACTGTTTATCTTCACTAGATGCAACTATTGTTAATTCAGGCATGTAATTCTCAGTTTGAGCATAAAATCCCATAACTTCATTAATATCCTCTTGATCAATTTTCATGCAATTCCATTCATCTTCTGTTACTTTAACATATTTTCCAAAGCCGCCAAATTTACTAGAAACTTTTTCTAAATATTCTTTAAATTCATTATAGGGTTTTCCTAGATATTCAGCTAATTCTTTTAAGCTACCATCTAAATCTAATTTAGGTGCTTTTACATTAATCTCTTTACCACTTATATTAACCTTAAAATCAGTGACCATACCCATACCAAAAGTCCAATAAGTTATATTTATAAAGGTTTTCAAATAAATCTAGATATATTTGTTAAGAAATTAAAAAGTTAGGAGTTGTCTATGGAAGAAAAAAAACCCAAATTAATAACTTCCGTAAGTAACGAGCAAAGGAAAATACCACCAAAAGAAAATTTTAGTAGTAAAGCACATATTAAAAGTGAAGAAGAATACAATAAGATTTATCAAGAATCAATAAAAACTCCTGAAAAATTCTGGGCTGAAAAAGCAAAACAACTTCACTGGTTTAAAAAATGGGACACAATTTTTACATGGGATCCTAAAAATATAAAGGCAACTTGGTTTAAAGGCGGTAAAATAAATGTTTCTTACAATTGTCTTGATGCAAATTTAAAAAAAATAGGAAATAAAATAGCATTGATATGGCAAGGCGAGCCAGAAAACGATGTCATAAAAATTACTTACAAAGAATTATATAATGAAGTTTGCAAATTCTCAAATGTTCTCAAGAAAAAAGGAATAAAAAAAGGAGATAGGGTTTGTATCTATATGCCAATGATACCAGAGCTAGCAATAGCTATGTTAGCATGTACAAGAATAGGAGCAATCCATAATATTGTTTTTGGTGGTTTTAGTGCTACTTCTCTTAAAGACAGAATTTTAGACTCACAATGTAAATTATTGATTACAGCAGATGGTGGTTTTAGAAATGGAAAAATAATTCCTTTAAAATCAATAGCAGACGAAGCAATTAGTCAATGTGATTGTATAGAATCAGTTATCGTTGCAAAAAGAACAAAACAAGAAATTAAAATGGAAAAAGGAAGAGATACATATTGGGATGAAGAAATGAACTTAGTAAGTAACATATGTAAACCAGAACACATGGATGCAGAAGATCCATTATTTATACTATACACTTCAGGAACAACAGCAAAACCAAAAGGAGTCTTGCATACTACAGGTGGTTATCTAACATATGTTTACCAAACTTTTAAATGGGTATTTGATTATCATGAAGAAGATATTTATTGGTGTACTGCAGATATTGGGTGGGTAACTGGCCACAGTTACGTAATTTATGGTCCCTTGGCAAATGGAGCCACAACTTTGATGTATGAAGGCAGTCCCACATATCCAGATAACGACCGGTTTTGGAATATTATTGAAAAATTTAAAGTAACTATTTTTTATACAGCACCAACAGCAATAAGAGCCTTAGCAAAATTCGGAGAAGAACCAGTTAATAAACACAATATAAAAAGCCTAAGATTATTAGGAACAGTAGGAGAACCAATTAATCCAGAAGCTTGGATGTGGTATTATAAAAACATAGGAAAAGAAAAATGCCCAATAGTTGATACATGGTGGCAAACAGAAACAGGAGGAATTTTAATAACGCCCTTACCAGGCGCATTTACTTTAAAGCCAAGTTCAGCAAATAAACCTTTTCCAGGAATAGAGCCAGCAATTTTTAAAGAGGATGGTACTGAAGCAGCCCCTAACGAAGGAGGTTATCTTGTAATTAAAAAACCTTGGCCGGGTCAGATGAGAACAGTATATGGAGATCATCAAAGATTTGTCGAGACATACTATTCAAGATTCCAAGGAGTTTATTTCACAAGTGATGCAGCAAGAAAAGATGTTGATGGAGATTTTTGGCTAATGGGGAGGGTAGATGATGTTATAAGTATAGCAGGACATAGAATTGGTACCGCAGAAGTAGAAAGCGCCTTGGTAGGCCATAAAGATGTGGCTGAGGCAGCTATTGTTCCTATACCTGATGAAATAAAAGGCCAGGCAATCTACGCGTTTGTTACACTTAAAGAAGGAGTTAAAAAAACAGAAAAGTTAAAGCAAGAATTAATTCAACATGTAGCAAAAGAAATAGGGCCTATAGCAAAACCAGCAAAAGTACAATTTGCAGACGCACTACCAAAAACAAGATCAGGTAAAATAATGAGAAGAATATTAAAAGTGATTGCAACAGGCGAAGGAGACATAGGAAATGTGACTACCTTAGCAGATCCAAGCATAGTTGATGCTCTAATGAAAGACAGACAATAATGAAAATAATAGAAAAAGAGGATTATACTGAATTAAGCAAAGAAGCAGCAAAAATAATAATTTCTCAAATTAAAAAAAAGCCTACTTCAGTTATATGTTTCGCAACAGGAAGCACAGTTTTAGGCTTATATAAAGAATTAATAAATAAAAAAAATAAAGTTGATTTCTCAAAAATAATAGCATTTAATCTAGATGAATACCTGGGTTTATCTAAAAATAATAAACAAAGCTATAATTATTTTCTTAAAAAAAAATTATTTAACCATATAAACATAAAAAAACAAAATATAAATTTACTTGACGGTTCAACTAAGAATACTAAAAAATTATGCATAGATTACGAAAAAAAATTAAAAAAACACCCAATAGATATTATAATCTTGGGTATAGGAGTAAATGGCCATATTGGTTTTAATGAACCTGGTTCAAAATTTAATTCAAAAACAAGAATAATTAATTTATCTAAAGAAACAATAAAATCAAATTCAAGATTTTTTAAAAATATAAAAGAATTTCTAAAAAAAGCAATAACTCTTGGGATATCAACAATTTTAAAATCTAAAAAAATAATTTTACTAGCATCAGGAAAAAATAAAGCAGAAATAATTAAAAACTTCTTGAAAGGACCAATAACAGAAAAACTACCAGCAACAGCATTAAGAAAACATAAAAATATTACAGTAATAATAGATAAAAAAGCAGCTTCTTTATTAAATTAGAATTAAATTTAAGCATCAATTTAAATAAACTTAGAAAACCCTTCTTCTTCAATTTTGCCCAATTTAAGAATCCCTTTCAAAGTTCCTATTTTTATTTCTTCATGCATAGGAACTACTGTACCCACTTTTCCTTCAGGAGTTTCTTTAGATAATCTAACATGACTCCCGCTTCTTCCACTAATTAGAAAACCAAATTTATTACAGAGAATTTTAACGCATTCTTTACCAGAAACATTGCGTAATTTGGCCATCAACCTACCTCAAAGGTCGTCATTAATGGCTTTCTCTTCTCTTTTATAGGGAATTCTTCTAAATATAATTCAGTTGCTTCTTTCAAATTGTCTATAGCTTCATCTATATCCTTACCTTGGCTTACAGTTCCAACTTCAGGACATTCAGCAACGTACATATCTTCTTCTTTATGAATAACAGCTGTAAAACTTTCCATTTAGGTCACCAATTTAGTCATACAACATACATTTATAAAATTTCCGCTAGTGTCTAAACCCAAGATTATTCAATTTTTTAATAGTTTTAAATAAAGCAAAACAAAAATAGTTTATTATTTAGGCATTCCAAAATTTTTCTTATATTTATCGTCACTTCTCATTCCAACTTTCTTTGCAGGAACACCAACATAAACTCCATAATCTTCTGTATTTTTAGTTACAACACTACCAGCTCCTATAATGCTTCCTTTACCAATAACAACATCAGGGTTTATTACTGCCTCAGATCCAATTACTGCGTGTTTTTTAACTAAAATCTCTCCTAATTCCCATTTTCCTTCTAAGGCTTTTTCAGCAGTAGGATGTTTGTCAACTGCAAAACTTACTCCTGGTCCTACGAAAACATAATCTTCCATGGTAACATATTCAGCAACAAATACAAAACTCTGAAATCTACAGTTATTTCCAATTTTACAAGCATATTTTATTTCAGAATATCCACCAATCTGTGTATTCTCTCCAATAGTTGTTGGTTCTTTTTCTTTTCCAAATATATTACAATAATGCCATATCTTGCTGTTTTTTCCAATTTCAATAAAACTTCCCAAGTTAACATAATTACCTAAAACAACATTATCACTTAATTTGACTCCGGGTTTTATGCAACAATAATTACCAATTTCAACATTATCTCCAATAATAATTGGTTTTTCTTTACTTCCTTCTATAACACAAAAATTCCCGATTTTTACATTTTTACCTAATTTAACAAATTCATTTACAATTGACTTTTCTGATATTTTGCTTTGCATACAAACATAAAAAAGAGTAGATTATTTAAATCTTTTTACTAATAGTTAAACTATGTTACAGTATAACAAGATTATAGAATTTATTAAAAAATATGAAGTTTATGTAATAATATTTACGTTGATACTAACAGGAATTGTCTTATGGAAATTTGATTACCTAACTGGCTTTACAGGTGAATGGGCTTCTTGTGTAGATTACATAAAAGAAGGAGTCTTATATCATGGACAACCTAAATGTTATCATGGTCCAATAAATTTTTTCTTAAGTTATATATTAATGGAACTATTCCCAAACAGTTTTTTACAGGTTTATGAGTTAGTTGTATTGATATCAAGTTTATTAATATTTTTTCTAATCTATAAAATAATTAAAAAACTAAATCTAAAACACCACTATCTATTATTAGCAATCTTATTTTTCACATTGATCTATATTCCTCCAATAAATAATAACTCAGGAGACAGCATCTATAGCACTTTAATTATGCTTTATGGTTTTTATGTATTATATTTTTCTAAAAATTATTATTACAAATATCTCTTTTCTAGCTTCCTGTTTACAGTATCAATCTTTACAAGACTAAATGTTCTAATGCCCATAGCATTAATTCTAGTATATCATTTTAAAGATTTTTTTATAAAAGAGAAAAAATTAAAAATTGACTATCAAAATCTGATTAAGGCACTAACACTAATGTTTATCCCGCCATTTATTATTGTTGTGATACTAAGGTTAATTTTTCAGAATGTTATTGCTTATTCAATTTTAACACAGTTTATAGTTGAAGATTTTTCTTTAACATTGAAGCTTAAGGAATTTTTCTCAGGAATATCCTTATTAACGCAATTAACTTTTTTAATTCTTGTTTTATTAATCCCATTATATTGGTTTTATAAAAAGAAAGATATTTTTTCTTTTGTTGTCATTTTTGGTTTAATTTTAATAACCTACGGTACATTAAGGGGCCATCATGGATATTTTCAAAGGTATTACGTACCAATATTCCCATTCTTAATAATTATAATAATAATTATATTAAATAAAATCAAACTATATCACCGAAAATTATTATTTATATTCCTAATCTTAATACTTTCTTTGTCAGCTATAAAGCTATCAGACCCATACTTAACCTCTTTCGAGTTCAGGGAATTAAGAAATATTATAGACAAGGGTTTTAGTTTTATACCAGAGCAACACAGAAAAATCCTTTCAGATAATGCTTACCTTCTTAAATTTAACAAAAAAATAGATCCAGATAAAGTAGATATAATCCAGAACAAATATGCCGTAGATGGGTTAGGCGGCATAAGAATAGAAACCTTGGGCTTGCTAGATCTAAGATGGAAAGATTGGAGATACAATATTTTTCTTACTGAAGATCAGTTAAATGAAATCTTAAATATTGGTCAAAACATAATCAACAAAAACTATAGTTTAATAATCATTGGGCCTTCAGGCGGATACCAGAGTATTAGTTCTCCTGTTAGTCAAACCATTAGTTATTATAGCTTATACAAATTCAATAAAACTATTGAGGATTTTCCATACTCTAAATATCTTAATATATCATGCGTTATTGATTTTCCATCATTAATGGACCCATGTCAAAACTGTAGGCTGGCCCAAAAATTATTTTTTACAGAGTATACAGAAGGAGAATGTGATTATATAATAAACAATCTAGTTTCTTATTACAAACAAAATTTAAAAAGGATATGTCGGATAGATCAATTCATAGCTAATAGGATTGCAGAGAGTACATTCACTAAAAACTTTAATTGCAATTCAAATAAATCTCTTTTACAGCCTTTATCTGAATCTAAAATAGCAACCTTTAAAGAGGGGTTGCTTATTTTATTCATTATAGCTTTAGTATTATTATATTATTACCTAACAATTAAAAAGGAAAATACTCTATGAAAACACTAGCAGTTTTACCAGCATTTAATGAAGAAGGTAAAGTGGGAAACTCAATAATGAGTATAAAACCATATGTGGATAAAGTCTTAGTAATAAATGATGGATCAACAGATAATACAGAAATAGAGGCAAAAAAACAAAAAGTTATAGTTATCTCTCATAAAAAAAACTTGGGGATTGGTGCAGCATTTAAAACAGCAATTAGATATGCACAAAAAAATAATTATGATGTCTGCATACACTTTGCTACAGATTTCCAAGATGATGGCTCTTATGTTCCAGAATTCATCAAAAAAATAAAACAAGGATATGATTTTGTCCAAGGTTCAAGATATTTAAAAGGTGGAAAAAGAATTAACCATCCCCTATTTAGAATAATTACAACCTATAGTTACTCACTAGTTTTTAGTATAATAACAGGTAGAAGAATCACAGATGCAACCAACGGATTTAGAGCTTACAGAACAGATATTTTTAAAAACAAGAACCTAAATATCTGGCAAGATTGGTTGAATAGGTACGAATTAGAACCTTATTTTTTTTACAAGGTAATCAAAGAAAACTATAAGGTCACTGAAATTCCGGTATTGAAAAGATACCCGAAGAATAAAAACGAAGGATATACAAAAATGAAACCTTTTAAAGACTGGTGGAGAATAACAAAACCATTGATATATTTAAGATTAGGATTAAAAAAATGAATGAAAAAGAAAGACAAGAAAGAATCAATATAGTCAGAGAGTATTGGGAGCAACAAGCAGAAGAATTTAAAACAGATCCAAGAAGCACGATAAAAGATCATCAGTTTAGATTGCTGGAAATTGATTTTATTAGAAATTTACTAAATCCCGCAGATATTGTTCTTGATATTGGTTGTGGTAATGGTTTTCAAACCCTATACTACGCTGAAAAAGTTAAGCACATAACTGGAATAGACTATGCAGAAAATATGATAAAGGCTGCAAACTTAGCAAAGGAAAATAATCCTTTAAAAAATAAAATAGAGTTCAAAGTTGATGATGTATTAAATCTAAATCATTCAGAAAATTCAGCAGATACAATTGTTTGTGAAAGATTATTAATTAATTTACCCACATATGAAGATCAGGAAAAAGCAGTATTGAATATGCATAAATGTTTAAAACCAAATGGAAGGTTGTTATTATCAGAAGTTACACAAAAAGGACATGATAAGATTAATGAATTAAGGAATTTATTTGGACTAGAAAATATTAAAGTACATTGGCATAATCTGTACATTGATGAGGAAAGGTTTATACCATTTTTATCAAAATATTTTAACATTCTAAGTATTGAAAGATTTGGAATGTATCAATTTATCTCAAAAGTTATACATCCTTTATTAGTCCAGCCTGAAGAACCAAAATTTGAAGCAAAAATAAATGAAATAGCGAGGTTAATAGGCAGTAAAATTACAAACTTCAAAGACGCAAGCCACCAAGTAACATTTATTTTAGAAAAGAAATAAGCTATTTTTATAAAATTCTTTCACTTTCTCACAAACATATTCAATCTCTTCTTTTTTTAACTCAGGAAACATAGGCAAAGATATAATTCTTTTAGCAATTCTTTCCGTTACCGGAAATTCTCCTTCTTTTTTATTTAAATGACTAAAAGATTTTTGTAAATGTATTGGTATTGGATAATGCACTCCAGCACTAATTCCATTATTGCTTAAATGACTGAGCAATTCATCTCTTTTATCTGATTGAATAACATATAAATGATAAACAGATTCATTATCAGAAGATATTTTAGGAGTTATTACTAAATCTTTTAAAATAGAATCATAAACTTTAGCATTTTTTCTTCTTTTTTCATTCCATTCATCTAAATATTTTAATTTTACTCTTAATACCGCTGCTTGTATAGAATCCAATCTTTTATTAAAAGGTAAAAAATCATGATAATATTTTTTACTTTGTCCGTAATTTCTCATCATCTTAATTTTATTAATCAATTCTTCATTATCAGAAACAACAATCCCACCATCTCCAAAACCGCCTAAATTTTTTCCCGGATAAAAGCTAAAACATCCAAATTCACCAAAACTTCCGGCTCTTTTTCCTTTAAATTTAGCGCCATGCCCCTGGCAACTATCCTCAATAATTTTTAAATTGTATTTATTAGCAATTTCTTTAAGATCATCCATATCAGTTGGATTACCATATAAATGAACTGGAATAATTGCTTTTGTTTTTTTAGTAATTTGTTCTTCAATCTTTTCAATATCTAAATTATAATTTTCAGGATTTATATCAACTAAAACCGGTTTAGCTCCAACAGCGGCAATACTTCCCACAGTAGCAATAAAAGTATTTGCCTGAGTTATTACCTCATCACCTTCTTTAATGCCTAAAGACCGTAAACTCAATTCTAAAGCAGAAACACCGCTATCAACCCCGGCAGCATATTTTACACCACAATAACGGGCAAATTCTTTCTCAAATAATTCCACTTCTTCTCCCAATATAAAACCAGAGGTGTCTATTACTTTTGCTATAGCTTCATTTATCTCTTCTCTAATAGAAGAAGTCTGCCTTCCAATATCAACAAAATTCACCTTCATAGTTATCAATCTAAACTCAAAAACAACCAATTTATAAATCTTTATGTAATCTAAATACTTCTAAAGTAATTATATTTATTAATAACTGCTTTAATAAGTAACAAAGGATAAACTATAGCATAAAAAGCAATTAACCAGTGTAAAAAATCAAATATTGCCGCAAAAAATATAATCATAAAAGGATTCTCGTATCCATGTAATCCACCCCGTAACAAATCTAAAGTCTTTTTATCAGGGAATCTAGTTTCCATTAAAATAACTTCATATTTTTTCATATCAACAAGATAATGTAATAAGAAAAATATGGAAGCAGAAATTCCAGCATATAAAAACCAGATATGATCAAAACTAAACAAGCCAAAAACATCTACCGTATTATCGTATTTAAAATAACCGCCAATGCCTAAACCAACCAATAATAGTGGTTGTATTATTCTGTGGGCCATAGAATCAATAAATCCACCAGAAATAGATCCTTGTTTCTTGTGCCTCGCAATAACACCATCTGTTGCATCTATAATCCAATGAAAATGATAAGCAGCAATTCCTATTAAAGAATACCAATAATTACCAAAAAACAAAAAAGGAATTCCAATTAAGCCAACAAATAATCCAATTAGTGTAACTTGCGTTGGTGTTATGGGAAAAGGTATTAAAATTTTAGCAATATACAAACCAAACCATCTTATTATTTTAAAGCTCAAATAAGCTCGATCTTCATCAGCATGTAAAGTTGTTTCTCTTAATTCTTTTACAGTAACCATATATAACTAAACTCAAAAACACAGTTTAAATAATTTTCTATTTTTTCAGCTTGCTTTTTAAAAATTGATATAGCATTTTATCCTGTTCATCAAACGTTTTAAATAATATTAATAAGGTTAAATAACTTATGAAAAATAAACCACCAAATAAAAGGGTAATATAAAAGTTAGTTAATATTAAGTTTTTTAAAACAAGTATTAACGCCAAAGCCAGTAATCCAGCCAAAATAGATTTCCAAAACTTTAGGGATAATGGCATTAATTTTAAATAATAGTACCCTTCTCCGATAAATAATAAACTATGCAAAGAATAAGATATTGTTGTGGCTATTGCTGCCCCGGTAATTCCATATTTTGGAATCAATGACAAATTCAGAATTACATTAGTAGGTATTGTTATGATTAAATTAATAAGGTACCATTTTGTTTCCTTAATCATCCTTAATAATTGCATTGAAGGATAAGATAAGGAAAAGATAAAAAAACCGACTGATAAAAATACTAAAGCACTAGTCCCTTCTAAATAGTGTTCGCCAAAAAGAAGATTTATAAAAAAGCTAGGAAACAAGAGCATTAGAATTAAAATAGGAAAATTAATCATAAAACTCCATTTACTGACATTCTTAGTTAAAGAATCAACTAAAAAAGTTTTTTTCTGAGCAAAATTTCTAGTTATTAAAGGCAGGAATATAGGAACAAACATCAGAGGGAGTAAAGTTAGAAGATTTGCTAACGGCAAAGCAGCATTATAAAGGCCAACACTTCTTATATTCATCAAATTTGCAATCATAAAAGTATCAGTCCACCCCATTACATACCCTAAAATCCCAACAAACATCAATGGCCAAGAATAACTAAATAATTCTTTTGTTTCAAATTTTGATTTTATCTTACTTCTCAATAACGGATAAACTTTATATTCAGAAATTAAAAACATTAAAATAAAAATAATAAAAAAACTGATTAAGTAAGCATATCCAACGCCCAGAATACCAAATCCAAATAATATTGCTAGTCCTATTGTTACAACTCTTAAACTCTGTGAACTTACATCAACTAGCCAAAAATTATATTTTATTTTTTCATAAGCTAAATTCAAACTAGTTAAATTAGATATAATCACCCCAATAGGTATCATCAATATAAATATTTTAAGCAAAGGAATTAATTCTTCACTTTTAAACCAGGTTATGGCAATAAAATCAGAGCTAAAAAATAATACTATGGCAATTACCAAACTAAATAAAAAAGTGATAATAAAAGATGAAACTAAAGTTCCTTTAATTTTTTCCTCATCATTTAATCCCCTATAATAAGAAACGTATCTTACAATACCCTCACTTAATCCCAAGGCAGCAAAGGCAACAAAAGCCCTCATAAATATGACCGCAATATTAAACAACCCATATTCTTCAACACTCAAACCTCTAGCAATTATTATCCTTAAAACATAATTTAATAATCTGTTTATGACTGAGCCAAAAAAAGCAATTCCTGCCCCCGCTAGCACGATTTTTAGCTCTGTGCTTATTTTTTCAGATGACATGAAAGATTATAAAATATAACTATATATAAAGATTTATAAATTGGGCTTATACAGGAAAAAGGGGGTATATATGGTTAGCCAAGATACTATCAAAAAAGTAGTATATTTTCCTATTATTGCAGATTTATTTCATTACGGGCATTTGAGATCATTAAAATTTGCAAATCAATTAGGCGATTATTTAATCTGTGGAGTTCTTACAGAGGAAGCTATACAAAATAAGAGAGTAATATCTAATCTAGAAGAAAGAAAAAAAGTTATTGAAAATCTAAAATTCATAGATCGCATTCTGGTACAAGATAAAAAAGATTCTACAGAAGTTTTAAAAAAGATTCATGAAGAATTTCCAGAAGCAGAACTTATTCTGGTAAGGGATGAAGACTGGAACTATTTTCCAGAACTAGATTATCTAAAATCAATTAAGGGAAGAATAGAAACATATCCAAATTATGCAAGATTATCAGACCAGAATATATTCAAGGCGCTTCTGGAGCAATACAAAGGAGACTTTAAAAATATAAGTGAATTTGCTGATTATTTTAAAATAAACCCTTTTGAAATTTCAGAAACAAGCCTAATTTCAACAAAAGCAAACACACTAAAAGCTCTTAAACCTTTATTAAAACATTCAAAAATAGAGGATTTTTATATTTTTACAGTTTCAGACTGGAAAGAAAAAAAAGAGGATATTTTATCTGAACTAAAAAACAAATTCAATTCTAAAGTAGTAGTTAGAAGTTCTGCAATAAGTGAAGACACATTTAAATCATCAATGGCAGGCTACTTTTATAGTGCGCTCAATGTTAATTCAAATAACAAAGAAGAACTAGTTGAAGCAATTAATAAGGTTGTTAAGTCATACATAAATAAAGGATCAGAAAATTTATCAGATCAAGTGTTAATACAAAAACAAACAGAAAGCATTATTTTAAGTGGCGTAGTCTTTACAAGATCCCTGGAAAATAATTCTCCATATTATGCAATAAATTATGATGATAAGACCGGATTAAGCAACACAGTAACAAGAGGAACAGAAAGCAAAACAATTAAAATATCAAAATTTGCAGACCCAAAAAATTATGATGAAAGATTCCATAAGCTTGTGACTGCAATTAGCGAAATAGAAGATATAATTCCAAATTTAAGTTTAGATATAGAATTTGCAATTACAAAAGAGCAAGAAGTATTTATTTTCCAGGTTAGGCCAGTAATAGTAAATTATGGAGATAATTTAGATGAAGAAATAAAACTTTCAATAAAAAAATTAAAACAAGAATTCTTTAAATTATCAAAGAGACCAGAGCATATTTTTGGTAATGAAAGCTATTTTGCCGATATGCCAGATTGGAACCCGGCAGAAGTAATTGGCGATAGCCCAAGATATTTAGATTATTCATTGTATTCATATTTAATAACAGATTCTATCTGGCATGAAGCCAGAAAATCACAAGGCTACAGGAATGTATCTCCAGCAAAATTAGTTATTTTATTCGGCAACAAGCCATATGTTGATGTTAGAAATACCTTTAATTCCTTTATTCCAAATACGATATCAGACGGATTGGCAGAAAAACTTGTTAATTTTTATTTAAATAAGTTAAAAAACAATCCAGAATTGCAGGACAAAGTTGAGTTTGATATTGTATATACCTGCTATGATCTATCCTTTGACGAAAAGTCAAAAGAATTAATTAAAGCAAATTTCTCTTATGATGAAATAAAAGAACTAAAACAAGCCCTTTTAGGCCTTACAAACAATTTATTGGAGAATTATAAAGGGCTAATAGAAAAAGAGTATTCATCAATAGATTATATGCTTGGTGTAAGACAAAATGTGAAAACAATAGATCTCAAGTCAAATTTAAATGCAATAGAATTAGTACAGCAAGCTAAAAAATTATTAGAAAGCTGTAAAAAAGGAACATTGCAGTTTTCAAGGTTAGCTAGGTTAGCCTTTATTGGAAAAATAATTCTTAAAAGTATGTTACGCCAAAAAATAATAGATCAAACGTTTTATGATGCTTTCTTAATGTCTATAAATACAGTAGCAACTAAAATAAGTAACGATTTTGATTTGTTAAGGTCGGGTAAACTAAGCAAAGAGAAATTTTTAGTTACATATGGTCATTTAAGGCCAGGAACTTATGATATAACTAGTCTAAGATATGATTTGAATCAAGAATTATTAAATAACCTAGAAAAAAAAGATAATTTTTCTGAAAAGAAAACTTTATTTTCAATATCAAAGGAAAAACATAATGATATCTCTAAGGTCCTAAAAGAACATAAATTAAAAATTGATTCTGAATCATTTTTTGATTTTATAAAATCGGCACTAGAATCGAGAGAACTTCTGAAATTTGAATTCACTAAGAATATAAGTGACGCGCTTGAATTAATAGCAAGAGCAGGTGAAAAGCTTGGATTCTCCAGAGAAGACCTGTCTCATCTAGATATAGACAAAATATTCCATATTTGCGAATCTGAAAGTTCAATTGAAGAAATTCAAAAATCTTGGTTAAACCTAATTGAATTTAGAAAAAGAGAACGTGAAATTTATAAACAATTAATATTGTCGCCTATAATATTTTCAGAAAAAGATTTTGATGTTATCTCAACTTATCTGGTAAAACCAAACTTTATAACACAGAAAAAAATTAAAGCTGAAACAGTAAATATTAGTGATTGCAAAAAAGAAGATCTTTTAGCTCTAAGCGGAAAAATCATTTTGCTTGAAAGTGGTGATCCTGGTTATGACTGGATATTCACAAAAAATATCGTAGGTTTAATCACAAAATATGGCGGAGTTGCTTCTCATATGTCAATAAGATGTGCAGAGTTTGGTTTGCCAGCAGCAATAGGTTGTGGTTCTCTATTTGATAAACTTAAAAATTCATCTTCAATACTATTGGATTGTGAAGGAAATAAGATAGATTCTTTATAGTATTATTATACTGTTTTCACTCCCAATACAAATGAATTAGATTTATAAAGAAAAAAACTTTACAAAAACTAGATTTTGGGGGGCAAGCGCGAATGGCAAAAGAACATGTTTTACATTTAAGAAGGCATCTCAATGCAAGACCAGCAGAACTTCGCGGAGTTGAAATTGAAGTTCCAGGTACAAAAGGTGAAAAAGCAGAAGTAGGTAAAGGTGTTTTTCCAGATAAGATAGTTAGACTAAATCCAGGAGAATCACAAAAAGGTTACGAAATTGGTAAAAAATTATATGTTCCTAAAGAAGCAGAAACCATATCGGTTTTATATTCACCATTAAGAAGAGCAGAAGATACAGCCGCTTATATATTTCTAGGATTATTATCTCAACATCCAGAACTTAGATTTTTAGATATGAGAACAACCGAAGGTTTAAATGAAACTCGTTATTCAAATTCAGAAGGCCAACCAGATGATGGAAATGAATTAGTAGCGATTGCTTATAATAAAACAGTAAATCCAGATCATCCTAGTTACAGATTAATGATTCAATTAGCGTTACAAGGAAATGATCCAAGAGTGGAGCCAGCAAGAGTAACTTCAGAAAGAGGATTAAGAGCAGTAATACCCTACACACTAAGCGGGGATGTATGTTTAGCAGCCAGTCATCAACCAAATTTAGAGCTAATTGCAGCAGAGTTGGTAGGTTATCAAGGAACAAACGAAAAAGAACTTGTTAGTGCAATAGGTGGAGACTTATTTCCAGTTGGTCAAGGACTACAACTAAAAGTATTTACAGAAGAAGACAGAATAGTACATTCTTATCTTGAAAGATCAGATAGAGATTTTAAAGCCAAAGTAGACAAAGGGTTAATAGAGCATTATAAAGGTCTTATTATTTCATAGGAGGAAACAAAAATGTCAGAAAAACCATGCGGATTATGTTTAGCTTATAATGAAGATATAAGATTAGTTCATAGAAATGATTATGCTTTTGGTGCAGTTCCAACTACGCCAATATGCCTAGGACACATAATAGTAGTTCCAAAAAGACACGTACAAAGATTTCACGAATTACCACCAAATGAATTAAGTGCTTATTTTGAATTACGAGATCAGATAGTGGATAGATTAATGGAACTTCATCCAGATATGCCACCATTAGTAGGACAAAATAATGGTAAATGGAGTACTCAACCACATGCACATGAGCAAATAGCTCCAAGTCGTGGTCATTTCAAAGAATTGTTGTACCTAAGGGACTTTTTAGAGGGAGGCAAAGTAGGTAATCTCATTCTAGCTGAGAACAATAGATTGGTTAGAGCTTTAGGAGACACACCAAAAGAAACATTAGAAGAAATGGCTTCAAAATTGAGATTTTAAGCACTAATTTTTATTTTATTTATTTCTTTTTCTATCAGTTTTTTAGAAATATCTAAATCTAATTCTATTAATTTTTTTACAAGAGGGCTATCTAAGTTTAATTTATATAATTCCGCTCTTCCAATTCTTCTCGTTTTAACTACAATTCCTAATTTTATTATATTATTCCAAAATCCATGTAAAGTACTCCAACCAATATCGGCATTTTTAGCTATATCTGTCAAACTATAGTCAAATTCCCTATTTTCCAAGAAAAAATCAATAACTTTTACAATAGGAGAATTCCCAAATACCATCCTAAAAGAAGATTTTTCTTCCATTGTGTTATATTATTACAAGCGTTTATTTATATATTTTTCTATACTTAAACATTCACCATAATGAACAAAATTATAAAAATTAAGACCATCTATTAAAATTTATTGATTTAAAGAAGATTATTCTAAGAAAACTATACAGGCATAGAATTATTGGAGGAAAACATATAGCCATAGAACATTTAACAAAAGGCTTGCCTAAACATATTATTGGAGAAGCAAAAGAAGCAGTAAAAGAATTGATAAAAGAAAGGGTTTATTTTAACAAAACCAACCTCTTATGGCTTACATGTTAGTTTAAACCAAGAAAAAATTGAGGATATACATAAGATGATAGAGAATTAATAAGTTTTCAAAAGCATTATAAGTTTTTCTACCAATATAAATAATATGTTCATCTTAATTTCACAAAGAGATGTACCTGCAGAAAAAGGAGCGAATAGAGATGCTCTAGAGCAGGATTATGTTAGTTATTATGAAAAATTTGGAATAACACTTATTCCAGTTTCAAATAATTCTAAGAACATAGAAGAATACTTCAAATTACCAATTCATGGCATTATTTTATCTGGTGGCAACAATGTAAATCCAAAATTATATAATCAAGAAGCAAAATATCCCTCAGATTTTTCAATAAATAGGGATAATATAGAGAAAAAATTACTAGAATTAGCAATACATAAAAAACTACCAGTATTATGTGAATGTCGTGGCTCTCAGTTTTTAAATGTTTTTTTTGGAGGCAGCTTAATACAAAATTTAAAAGAAGAATTAAATACAAACCATATTGCAGTAACACACATAATTAAAATAACATATAAAGAAGTCTCTTCATTTTTAGGAAAAACAGAGACCAAAGTAAATTCTTTTCATAAACAAGGATTTACTAAGAAAGAATTATCAAAAAAATTAAAAGTATTTGCAATAGCAGAAGACGGAGTTATTGAAGGCATTTACCATCCAGATTATCCGATAGCAGGAATTTTATGGCACCCAGAAAGGGATAATTCAGATAAAGAATTAGATGAAAAATTAATTAAAGTATTTGTTGAAGGAACATTATTTTGGAAAAAATGAAAATTGGCCTGGTTTGTAAAGGAAATATATTTAGAAGCCAAGTTTTTGAACATTTTTTAAGAAGTAAAATAAAAGATAAAAATCTCGAAATATTTTCCTGCGGTGTCCTTCCCAAAGTGGCTTTTCCAGAGGAAAAAATTTTGCTTAACGAAGTTAAAGAAGAGTTAGTAAAAAGAGGCATAAATGTTTATCCAATAAGAACACCTTGGTCAAATGAAACAAGAGAAATGCTAAAAAAAGCAGATTTAATTTTAACAGCAACCCTAGAAATTAAAAATTTTATTATTAAAAATACTAAAAATAAGAATATAAAAACTTTTTATGAATTTATTGGAGAGGAAGAAAAAGATTTCGAAGACCCATTTAATTATCAAATAAGAAAACAAGACCCTAAAAAATTTAAAAGAGGATTTATAGAAATTGAAAGATTAGCAGAATTAACTGCAAATAAATTAAAATGAAAGCAATAATATTAGCGGCAGGAATGGGAACAAGATTAGGAAAATATACAGAAAACCTACCCAAAGGAATGCTAAACTTTGCAGACAAGTCTTTAATTGAAAGGCAAGTTGAAACATTGAGATCTTGTGGGATAACTGACATAAGTATAGTTACTGGATACATGCCAGATAAAATAAACATCAAAGATGTAAAATTTTATCATAATGAAGATTATGCAAATACAAACATGGTTTCTTCTTTATTTTGTGCTGAACAAGAATTAAATGACGATATTTTAGTATGTTATGCAGATATTTTATATGAAAAAAAAGTTATTCAAAAAATATTAAAATCAAAAGCAGACATAGGAGTAACAGCAGATGATTCTTACTGGCCTTATTGGCAAGCACGTTTAGATAATCCAGAAGAAGATATTGAAAGTTTTGTTATTAAAAATAATAGAGTAGTAGAATTAGGAATTCCAAGATGTAGTCTAGACAAGGCAAAAGTTAGATATGTAGGTTTAATAAAATTTTCAAAAAAAGGAGTAGAAGCCTTGAAAAAGGTTTTCTATGAAAATAAAAATAAATATTGGCATAAAGACCAACCATGGTTAAACTCAAAATCATTTAAAAAAGCATACATGACAGATATTCTTCAATCTTTAATTAATTCTGGATATAAGGTAGATCCAATAATAATAAGCAAAGGATGGATGGAATTTGATACAGTAGAAGACTATGAAAAAGCCATAAAATGGCTAAAAGAAAACAATTTAAATAGATTCTATGATATGAATTCTTAATGATTTACAATTATAAATCTACCTTAGTTTATTTATTTTTAATAGCGTTAGCTCTATTAATTTATTATAAACTCAACCTACAAGGTTTAATAATTTATTTAATAATTTTAATAGTACTAGAAATTCTCTCAGAACTCCTAATAAACAAGCTAAGAGAAAGATTTCAATGGTTAATAACAAAAAAGAAAGATTTTCTTCCTAAATTAGATAAAGAAGGATTAAATAAATTTTTTCCTCATGGTTTTGATCCAGAATTAGGTTGGGTTAGAAAACCAAACACAGAGCACGATGAAAAAGGTAAATTTGGTAAAACAACTTGGCATATAAATTCAATAGGTGCAAGATCAAATCCAGGCTGTGAAGGTAAAAAACCAATAATTTCATGTTACGGTGATTCTTTTGCCTTCTCAAGACAGGTAAATGATAATGAAACTTGGCCCCATTATTTATCAAAATTAACTAAAACAAATGTATTAAATTGGGGTGTTGGAAACCACGGCATAGACCAATCATTATTAAGATTGAAAAGAGAATACCCAAAGCATAAAACAAAAATTGTTCTTTTAGGTGTAGTTCCAGATACAGTAAGCAGAATTATGAGTACGTGGAAGCATTTTTATGAATATGGAAATGCCTTTGCATTTAAACCAAGATTTAAGTTAGAAAATAACAAACTAAAATTAATTAAAACACCAATAGATTCAGAAAACAGATATTACAATTATGAAAAATATATAGATGAAATAATTAAGGAAGATTTCTTCTATAAATATAAATTCAGAAAAGAATTAATTCAATTTCCATATTTAATTTCAATTTTAAAAAATACAAAAAGAAACTTTCCTTTAATATATTATAATGCGCTCTCTTTAATCTATGAAAAATTAAACAAAGATCCAGAAAAATACAAAGCGCTAGCAATGCAAAAAATAATGAGAATAAATAAATGGTGGCGTTTAAAATTATACAAAGAAAAAGAAGTAGTTGATTTACTAGTTGCCATTGTAAAAGAATTTATTAATTATTCAAAAAAACAAAAATTTACTCCGATATTTGTTTTACTTCCACAAAAAGACGATGTAAATTACATAAGAAAACACAATCATTTCTACCAACATTTAAAAGATCAACTAAAAAATGATCTCTTGTTAATTGATTTGGCAGAAGAGCTATTAAGGGTAAAAGATTTAGACAACTTATATTCAGATGATTCAGAATATGGTGGGCATTACAGTAAATTTGGAAATGAATTTATAGCAAAAACAATATTTAAAGTTTTAAAAGAAAATAAATTAATCTAAGGATTCATCAATCTAGCATCAGGGTAATCATATCTGGTATAATATTCATAATCACTTGAATTTATTTTAAAGCCAGAAGGATAATTTAATTTCCATATTCTAATAGGCCCGATAACCCTCCCACCAAAAAAAGCCAGCGGAACTTTATCACTATCATCATAAACTAATTCATAATATCTGCTTTTTTTATTCATTAGATACAATTGTGAAAATAAACTATTCTTTACTTTTGGGCTTAGCAATAATAATCCGCCAATACCATTTACTTGATTATTCTGTATAGAAGGAATCATTCTCAAACAGCCATCATAACCATCTTTACCAAAATTCATAACTACATCATTAAAATAAACGCAATTAATTGGAATGTTAACTTGTTTTCCTTGATACACAAAAACTCCATTTGGTCTTGTAATTTCTAAACTCCCATTAATGTTTTTCATAGGAATAATAAATCCAGCAATTCCTGTAGATCCTGCTGGCAATAACTGATTATTGTAAATAATATTCTGATCTAATCCTGCTCCACCTTTATATACTGCATCTAATCCATCTCTTGTTTCCCTAGAATCAGCCATGTCAAGTGTAAAAGCAGGAATGGATGAAAACCTGTCGTAATTTAAATCACTTCCAATAGAGGAATAAGCGGGGTATTTTCCAATTTCATCAGAAACCATAAGTAAATGACTAACATTATGAGCATACAAATAACTTAATCCTTCTTCTTCAGTTTGTCCAGTTAAAACTAACCTTCCCATTAAATAATTCCACCAGCCATGGAAATTACCACCATCAGTTACAGTTGCTCTTTGAAATCCACTTTGAACCCAGTATCCATAGTCCCACCAGTGTGCAAACACAGATTCTTTAGGAGTATTTTCTCTAACCCACTTTCCTGCATTTTGCCATTGAAAATCATAACTAGGCCCTATACCACTGGCTTGTCCTTTGCTAGAATTATAATAAGTTATCAAAAAACCCTGCGCGTATGAAAAAGGATTTATTAATAATATTGCAATTATGATAAGTGCACCAAATCCAAAAATTTTATTTTTTAACTTAAACGAATAATCTACTAAAGATATTATAAAAAAAGAACCAACTATTGATATTACTGGTGAAAATTCAAATAATAATCTGACAGCGGCAGTAGCTGCAAATATCATTATCAAAAACCAGACAAAGACAAAAGTGTATTTTTTATCAAATTTTGTTATGCTATTAAAAGCTTCTTTATTTTTATAGTAGCTCCATAGATATAAATAAATTATTAGCCCAACAAAGCCAATTAAGCTTCCATAAAATATAGCATATGGGATGGTATTAGCACCATTTAGAACACTGCTCGGGGAATATCTAGAAAAAACATATCCAAAAATAAATATTGCATAAGCTCCTGTCAACCACAAATTTTTCTTTAATGGTTTTACCAGATCATAAAATAATAAGATAGATCCTAAAATAAAAGAAAATACAAATACTTTTCCTAGTTGCCCAAACCAATCAGTTACATAAGGTCTATGATTCTCAGCAACTGTTAAAGTCCATCTTGTATTGGCATAAGTCTTAAAAAGTTGATTATAAAACTGATCTATTTTATTTGTAAAAAAACTTGGGCCCAAGAAAATTAAGCTTAAAACCAAAGATAATACTACAGCAACTAGTAGACTTAAAATCCCAGATGGCAAATTAATCTTTTCCGTGTATTTTTTAAATAAAGTGGTATCGTTTAATAAAAAGTATACCGTAGCAAATATTAATCCAAAAAGAGCAAAACCAGCAGCAGTTGAATTAGCCAAACTTGTTATTCCTTTAAATCCGCTTCTATAAATAAACCAAAGAACAATTGGCAAAAACCAGGTCAAATAAACATAATAATCTTTCTTATCAAATTTATTCAGTAATATTTCTATAATTATAAACAACCCAAATATTAAAGATATAAAACTAGAAGTACCCGCAGTTATAACAGCCAACATAGTTATTATGCTTAAAACAAAAGCAAGAGGTATAGAATATTTTAATTCTTTTGTTTGCAAGGCAGTAAAAAAGAAATAAAAAGCCATAACAACCAACATTAAAGCCAAGATATCATGATCAGAACTACCACCTAAACTTCTAAATAAAAAAGTGGGGATTACATTTATAATCAAAGTTGATAATAAGGCAACCCTCCAGTCAAATAATCTTCTAACCAGTAAAAAGAAGAAGATGGATAATATAGCCATAGACACAATAGGGTAAATGACATCAACATAAGCAACGCTTACGTTAAACCCAATTAAATTTAAAAATTTATACAAGTAAGCAACAAAATAAGATGTAAATGTTCCTATCCCGCCCAGACTAGCACCGAAAGGATAATATCTCATAGTATCTATACTAAACAAGCTCCCATGTTCTGCTATATATTCAGCATATCTTAAAAATAATGTAGAATCCAGTTCCAAAGAAATATATTCATTAGTTGTAAAATCTATTAGTTTGCTTAAAGGTTGCTTTCTTATGTAAATTCCTAGCCAGATTATTACAGCAAGAAACAGATACTGCAGTATATTAATTTTCTCATAAATAATCTTCTTTATTTTAGCTTTTCTCTCTTCTATCTTGTCTACTTCACCTTCTTGCATAAATTACCCCCCAAGATAATAAAAAATACCGCTTTATAAAATTATTTGTTTTTTTAAATTAGTAACTAACTTTTTTTATTGTATAATCAAGCAAAGACCTGTTATCTTTATTTAATAATCTTTTTGCCAATTCAAAACCCATTTCTATAGAATTATCAGAATTATTATACCTAAAAATCCCAGTTCTTCCTAAACAAAATATATTATTAGAATTTTCTATGAAGTTCACAATTTTTTTTAATTTTTTTTCATAATCCAAATCATAAAATGGATAAGCATCTCTAACTCTTATTACTTTTGAATCAAAAACTTCTTCCTTTTTTAGGAGTTTTGCTTTTTCAGCAGAATCAATGCATTCTTTAACTAGTTGTTCATCTGTTTTATTCCACGTATCGTCATTTTCAAAACAAGTAATGTCCAGACAGGTTGCTGTTTTTCCCTCTGGTGCCATTTTTTTAGACCAGGTTTTGAATTCAACAGCCCGATTAAAAGCAATATCCCTATCTGGAAAGTACAACCAATGGTCGTTACTAATTTTTTCTTTATTTAAGAAAAGATAAATAAAGATTATATCCATATATTTTAATTCCTTCAGGACTTTTTCTGTATTTTTATCTTTTTTATCTATAAGTTCATAATAGACGTGTAACGGTATTGTTGTGATTACGGCTTTTTTTGCTTCTGCCGAATAATTTTTATTATTGTAACTATAATCTATTCTCAATTGTTTTTCATATATTTTTGTTATTTTTGTTTCTGTTAAAATTTCTGAATTATATTTTTTTAATGCTCTCTCAAAAGCATTTGGTATTTCTTGAGCGCCCAGTTCACCATAATAGAATTCTCCGCCATCAGGAGCTAAACTCTCATCTTCCAATGAATATGAAGAAAAGTCTAACTTAATTATTTTTTTAAAAGTTTTTTTAATCATCTCTTTTATTTTTAAACCTTGAAATCTCTGGTCTGCCCAATCTGCCGATATTTCTGAGGGATCGCAATTCCAAATTTTGCTTGCATACGGGTAGCACATAATGGTATAAAGTTTATGTCCAAAATAGTAAAGAAACCAGTCTTTGTAGCTTACCATTTCTTTACTAGCCAGATAATCTTTATTGAACTTTCTTAAAATTGAATTATATCCAAATGAAATAGAGGCGTGAATTGAACTTATTGGACCCATTGCTCTGAATAAATTAGGCAATTCAAATGGATATTTTAGATATCTGTTAAACATATAAATTCTGCTTTTTTTTATATGTTTTTTAAATGAAGAACCTACTAATGATTTAACCTCTTCTAGTAAGTCTTTATTTCCCGAGTGGAATCTATGCGCACAGAAATCAAATCTAAATCCCTTATATTCAAATGTTCTTGATAAACCGCCAATTGTTTTTTCTTTTTCTAGGATTAAAACCGAGTTTCCTTCTTTAGCTACTTTATATGCAAAAGCCAGTCCAGCTACACCCGCTCCGAGAATTATGTAATCATATTTCATTTGCCCATTCATTTTCTAGGTATTCTCTTAAACAAACTTTCCAATCGCGCATTTTATTTAAGTTTCTTAGATTTAATTTTCTATTGATCAACGCTTCTGAACCTGGCCTTGGAGCAAAAAAAGATTCTTTAAAAAAATTAGTATAAACTTTGTTTAGTTTTACTTTATCTGTTAAATTTAAAATCTTTAGTATTTCCAAGGCAACATCATATCTGCTGACTCTGCCTCCACTGCACACCATGTTATAAATGCCGTAATATTTTGTTTTTATAAGATCTAAAATGTTTTTTGCAAGGTCTTTTGTATATGTTGGCGTACCATATAAGTCTTCAACTGCATGTAGCTCTGTTTTGCCTTCTTTTATTTGATTTACTATTTTAGGAATAAATTTTTTATCCTTTTTTCCACCACCCATCATCCAACCTGCTCTGCAAACAAAAAATTTAGTTAAATGATTTTGCACAAATAACTCACCCATATATTTAGACCTGCCATAATGGCTTAATGGATTTGGCAAGTCATAATCATCATAAAATTCTTTTTTTCCATCAAAAATTCCTGCGGTAGAAATATATACCATTGGAATATCAAACTCTTTTGCTAATATTGCTATATTTTCCGTTCCTAGTGTGTTTGTTTTGTATGCTTCCTCTGGATTTTTTTCACAATATTCCAAGTCTGTTAAAGCAGCCAAATGTAAAATATAATTTGGTTTAAATTCCTCAATGGTTTTTTTAACTTGATTATGGTCTCTTGTATCGAGATATGATAGCCATAGTTCATTTAGGTCAATATCTGTGGCTTTTACTTCAAATTCTTTTGAGAATACATCATAGACTGCCTTACCAAGCATTCCGCCACATCCTGTTATTAATACTTTTTGAATTTTACATACCCCCAATTTTAGGGTAAGGTGTGTATTTATAAATGTTTTTTTATTAACAGTATCTCCGAAAGTAGATTAAAATACTATTTATCAAGGTTTAAAATACAACTAATAAGCGGTAAAATTAGTTTACGACAAAAGTAAATTATAAATACTTATAAATTCTTAAGTTAGTATAATCTTCTGTGCTAGTTTATTTCTCTCCAATAGCGTATATAATGCTTGCCATTAAATGTGCTTTTTTATACTTGTTCAATACTATATCAAAATATTTAATGGGAAAGGTTATCCATCCAAAAATATTTAAAAATAGTGAAAACAAAAAATCATTATTAAAAGAAAACAAAGTAGCCAAATAATACCTTAACATTTGGCTTATAGTTGAGCTAGGTCCAGATATAATACCCAATCTTTTAATTTTAAATCCAGTTATCTCCAGTCTTTTTTTTAATCCGTTCAAAGTATATCTATTAAAATCATTAGGACTGCCGTGAAAAACAAAAACAAAAGGTATTGAAATATATATTCTGCCTCTAGATTTTAAAACCCTATACGCCTCTTTAATTACTCTTTCAGGTTCATCCACATGTTCTAAAACACTTTCAATTAAAACCAAATCAAAAGAGTTATCTTTAAAAGGAATTTCCTTTCCATCAGCCACAACATCCACATTTTCAAATAAACCGATATCAAGATTTATAGCATTAGAATATATTTTCTTAGAACTAGATCCTATATTCAAAATTAAATCATTTTCTCTAATGGTGTATTTAACAGGAAAATCAACTTTACCACTTTTAACACGTGCCCGTTTAGAATAGTTTGAATCCGGTGGCCCAAGAACATTATGTATCTTTTTAAATATTCTAAAGAGTTTAGTATTTTTTCTTAATTTATCTCTAAATGATTCTTCAGAAATTTCATCATATGATAATTTATCTAAGAACACAGGAGTATTATTAATAATTTTATAATTAGATTTGCATTTCAAACAAGGAATATTGTCTTTTTGTAAAGATAATTTACTTTTACATTTAGGGCAAGCAAGAATATTTTCAATATTTTTATTCATATTATTCCATCAAAACAGCAGATATATAAATCTTAATGTCTTCTCAACCATATAATAAATGAAAATGCCCTGGTGCCTTTGTGTCCTTTTCCGCTTTCTTCTTCATAGATATAATCAATGAAATCAAATATCAAATGAAAGATCATTCCAATAAAAACCAATTTAAAGAATATATGAACAAAGCTAAGTAAGAACATTAAAACCCAAAATTCTATAGTATGAAATATATGCATCTGGTCTTTCTGCCTAGATTCCCTACACCACCAATACGCTTTTTTTGGATTAAAGTCTTTTTTACAAATTATATACCATAAATAATGGTCAAAATCAATTAAATAAGATCCAATTAAAAAAGCCAAACTCAAATATTTATAAATAGGAAAAAGTAGCATTATTGGTATTATTGAAAACAAAAAATGTGTTATAGGAAACATCCAATTTCAAACAAAATAGTCATTTAAAAAAGTTTCCTTTAATATATGCTAGAGTAACCCTAATGGTAAGGGAGCAGTCTCGAATTGAAAAGAGATAACTGCCGTCCGCAAGGACTTCTAGGTTCGAGTCCTAGCTCTAGCGTAAAAACTTCATAAAAAAAGAAAATAGAAATAGTTTATCTTACTTTTTTGCTAGCCCAGTTCCAAATAGCAGCCAGAACCCATCCAGTTATGTATCCACCTAAAAAAGTTAATATCACAAGAGTAACTGCCCTGCCTAAGCTAAAAACAGTAACAGAGTAAGCCATATCTATGAAGTGTAATGGAAGTATCCAATCTATAAGTGGTTTGGCAAAACCGACCCCAACAAAAACCACCCAAATAGCATGGCACAATGCAAAAAAAGTTCCAACTGTTAATCCAAGTTGATTTCTATTAACCTGGTTTTTCATTAAATCAACCTCCTTTTATACAAAAAACAAAGAATTTTATCCTTTTAATACTTTTTTATCACTTACAAAAAGAAATTTATTTAAATCATGATCATTAACCATAATATATGAGTAAAATCAAAATAAAATACCCTAAATTTTTTCTATTAATCTTGCCAGATGAAATAGGTATATCATTGCTAGCAATATCCAAACTAATTTCAACCAGAAAATTCTTGTTTATTTCCTACCTATTAAACACTATTGGAATCTTTGTAATATTAATAATAGGTAATCTACTCTCTTAGTAATCTTTCTATTATACTAGCATAAGCCGGTCTAGTAATAAATACTCCGGCAGTTATGCCTATAATTGTTGTTACAGCAAAACCTCTTAATAATCCTGCCCCGGCAAACCATAACGGAATCATAGCTGCAACAAGAGTGGCATATGCAGAAAATATTATGAAAAACGCCCTTTTGGTTTTTTCTTTCCAATTATAAACAAATTCTTTGCTTCCTTTTAAAAGTTCATCAGTTATAACAATCTGATCATTTACTCCGGTACCAACAGTAGCTATAATGCCAGCAATAGAAACCAAATCAAGTCTCCATCTTATTAATGCAGCAATTCCTAATATTATTAAAATTTCACTAACCATGGTTATTATTATTGGAATAGTTATTCTCAATTTTCTGTATCTTAAGTATATAACTAAAGATACCAAAATCATTGCTAAAATGCTAACCCATAAGGTATTGTAAATAAAATTTGAACCCAAGGTGGGAGAAATACTGTCTATTTTAACAATATCTAATTTAAAAGGCAAACTTCCAGTTATTAATACTGTTTGCAATTTATTCATATTTTTTAAGGCATCATTATATGCTTCTTCTTGTGTTATTCCGCTTCCAGGACCAGAAATGGCAATGGCTGTACTTTCTTTTCCCTTAAGATCCTCACCAATTAATAATTCATCAACAAGCTTATCATCCAGATATAAACTTAAAGGTTTACTCAAATATCTTTTTCCCGCATCAATATTACTTTGGTTTACTGCAAGATCTTTAGTTATTTGTGCATGTTTCTTTGCAGCCACAGGACTTAGATTAATAGAAAACTCAAACCTGCAAGTATATCCGCCATTAGAAGGATCGCAGCTTCTTATTCCAGAACAAGTTCCATCATCTTTACATACGAAAGGAATGTCGTTTTTGCTTCCAATGAACACAGTTTCATTCCCAATTTTCGCTTCAAATTCTCCTTGCTGTTCTATTAATTCCCTAACTTCCTGCCTTGTTGCTCCAGCAATTTCAATAACAATAAGTTTCTTTCCATCTTTACCTTCAGCAGCCCTTATTTGCAAATCACTTAATCCATAAACATTTAATCTGTTGTTTAAAACATCAATTACATCATTAATCTGCTTACTAGTTACTTGTTTAGTTGTACTTGGTTCCAATACAACTCTTGTTCCGCCACTTAAATCTAATCCAACTTCAATATTGGTTTTTTTAGCTTCTTTAACTATAATTTCTGGTTTTTCTAAAGCAATATATGCAACTTCTCCGCCACTAGTTTTAATCACAAAAGTAGAATTTTCTTTATATTCTTCTTCAATTAGGGAATTAAAATCATCAATATTGCTAACTTTCTTTCCATTAATGGACTCTATAAAATCATTTATTCTTAATCCATTTTCAGCAACTTCTCCTCTAGCGCTTTTTACCTGTATCCCAGAAGCAAAAGGATTCGGGCTAATTGCGATTAACATTAACAGGAGAGTTATTAAAAGTATGATTACTCTAACAGTAAAAATTTTTTTAGCCATTTTTTATCTCCTTCTTGTTAACATACCATTTCAATAGAGAAGCATTCATCAAATAAGTTGCAATTAAATCTATTAATAATCCTATTATTATAACTAAAAAAACTTCTTTTAATACTCCAGATTTTGCTAAGAAATAGCCAACAGTCACTGCAACAACGGCTGTAGTAGTCATTGTCAAACCGGTTTTTAGAGAGCTAGTCATCCTATTCCATATAGTTCCTTCCTGTCTTTTCAAAACCCTTGTAGTTAATAATATGTCAGTGTCAACAGAATATCCTATTAATAATAACAAACCAGTTATTCCAGCAGTTGATACCTCTATTCCTAATATATTTAAAACAACTAAAGTCATAAAAATATCAAAAAAAGCAGATAATACAACATAAAGAGAGGGCAAAAAACTTCTGAAAGTTATAAAAACAACTACTGCCATAAAAATAAATGCAAATATCATTGCCTTTATCATTTGTGAATAAAAACCACCGCCTAAGCTACTTCCAGTAACTTGAACAAAATAGTTTTCATCATTTAGTTTTATATTTAATATTTTTTCAAGTTTATTTTGTAATATGACGTCATCAACTTTATCACTTCCAACTTCAACTACAAACCCAGATTGCTCATTTTCTATTCCTTCTATAGATCTAACCAAAACCTCATTTATAGAAAGTTCGTTTTTCAAACTTTCAGCAATTTCATTAATGTTTACTTCTTTATCTAAATAAACAGTAGCACTAATTCCTCCCTTTAAAGAAACATCCTTGTACATTATATCCCCATTTTCAGAATAAAAATTAATCATGAATAAAATGCCAAGAATAAACATTATTATTGGGATAACTAGTAAAATCTTATATCTTTTTTCATAAAACTCTTCAATTTTACTCATTCTTGATTGTTTTTTTCTAACATCCCCTTTATATATCTTGCTCTAGACCTTATTCTAAACACAAAAATTTATATATCTAAAATAGTCTTTTCTTAATAATTAAGAGGTGTATTCATGTCTAAATCGCTTAAACTATTTTTGATAATATTCCTAATAGTTATATTTAATTCATTATTAGTCCTGGCCACAAAAGACCCAATAGTAAATATTAGTTTAACAAAAACCGAATATGTCCAAAAAGACAAATTAATAGGAGATATAGTATTAACTTTCACAGATGAAGTGGAAGATAAAGAATTAGAAATAAGATTTGGGCAAAATTCAGATATAACCCCTTTATCCCAGATTCTTACCATCTTGGGCGAAAATTATGAAACAACACCAGGTAAAAAAGAATTAGTTCCATTGCAGCAACCAGATGATTCCATAACATTTCCTCCTTTAGTTCAAGAACTTGGAATTTCAGTTCCAAAAAATGCAGAAGACATTACAGCAGTTGGAAACATTGGTGGCTGGGAATCCTTAGGTTCAGTTCCCAAATTTCCTTATTTAGATGTTGCCGGAGATGGTTTGATTGAGTGGTCTTACTTAGGTGATTTATTAGGTTGGTCAAACATTATAAATTCAAATGACCTAGGAAGCGAAGCAGGTTTTGTCGATATACAAAATAAAGATGTTTTAGTATGCCAAAAGATCACTTTAACTTCAAAAGTAAAAGCAGTTAATATTACAGCAAATTTTAAAGAGGTTTCATCAGGAGCAAAAGTTAAAGCCAGGTTATTAACAATGCCAGACAATTCAAAAAAATCTTTTGGATCTTCAGATTGTGAGTTAAAAAAAGATAGCTATCAAACAAACCCTTATGGAAATTGTGTTATTACATTTGATGAAATTCCTAAAGTTAGGCAGGGAGATTATTTAGTTTGTATATTCCCAGAAGTTAGTGAGCCTACAACTACAACCACGACTCCAACTACAATTACTTTTTTTAAAATAGCAAAAGACAATAGGCAAACACAAAAATCTTATATTTGCACCCACAAACCAGAAGGTTATTCAGAATGCAATACAAATAATAATTATAATCACATAATCAAAGTGTCATTACCTATTTATAATGGTTCTTTAGATAGCAGCAGTATTCCGTTTAGCGAAGGAATTACAGAAGCAAACCTGAATAAAAGTATAAAAAATTATCTTTCCTCTTCAGCTTGCCAGGATGATGACACAAGATGCATAGTTCCAATTGAAGTTGGTTCACAAACACCAGGAAGGTTATTTTTCAATGGATTCTCAATAAAAATAAGGCGGCAAGGCATAGCAGAAGAAGCTTTAATGCAAAAATTAAGAAGCTTGTCTGACACAATAACAAAGATAGATTCAAAAAGCCTATCAAATAACGAAGTAAAAGTTTCCATTCCAATAAGGAGCTTTTATAATTTCACAACACCACAAGTTACAACTTTACAAACCATTCCTTTAGAAGTCCGTTACGGTTCCTCCAGGGCAGTAGAACTAATAGAAATTTCTCCGTCATTATTAACAGGAAAAAAAGAGGTTAATACAACTATCTCAGAAACTTTAGATTTACTAGATTCATATTCAAATACAGAGACAAAAGATTTGCTAAATAAAGTTAATATAAATATAGATTCATTAAAAACACAATTTTTAGCAATAAGAACAAGATTAAACACAATAGAATCAAACAGCACAAAAACCCAGGTAGAAAAAGACAGGGAAAAACTAACCATATTAAGTGAAGTTGAAAATTTAAAAAAATCAGTTCCTCGCTATTTTTATTTAGGTGATAAAGCATTCAACTTGCCTTCAATACCCCCATCTCAGACAGATATAAGTTCTTCTATATTAGGAAATCAAGCTTCAGATAATATAAAGGAATACATCTTAAGTTTACAAAGGTCAATATCAGTTTCATCAAATGCCAAGGCCTTTTCATTAAAAACATTTGGAAATCAATCTCATGATTACACAATGATCACAAGAGTAGTTGCTGGAGCTCCAAGTGATGCTTTTATAGTTGATTTTATTCCGAAAGCAATAGCACAATCTTCTGTAGATTTAGTCCTAGATCAGTCTATAGAAATTTTAGAATCTGATCCAATAATAAAAAAACAATTATCTTCAGGTTCTGGAACCTTTTCTTACATGGCGAAAGGGAATATAATAGACCAAATAACAGATATTAACACCCTGGTTGTTAGTTTAGCCAATGCTCCTTCAGGAACTCCAACAAGATCTGCTTCATACACAAATGTCGAATGTGGCAATAATATTTGTGATGTTCCGTTGGAAGATGAAAAAGTATGCCCAGAAGACTGCAAGCCAAAAAGAAACTGGACTTTAATTATAATAGCGTTAGCTGTTTTTGTTTTGGGCGTTTTTTATATTAACTTTTACAAAGGCCCGGGAAACATTCAAAAATTCCTTACTCAGGTAAAAGAAAGATTATTTCATGTAGAATCAGATAAAGCTAATTTAATTAATTACATCAAAAGAGCAGCAAAACATAAATCAAAAACAGAAATTGTAAATATTTTGTTTTCAAAAGGATGGACTAGAGAGCAGATAGAAGAAGCATTCAAAGAAGCATTGAAAAAATGAGACTAAAAATTTTAATATTATTTTTATTAATAATTAATATAGCAAGCGTTAGTGCTCTTTTAACAGTTCCTTTTAAACCGTGCAGCGAATCCTATTACAAACAATTATGGGAAACAATACTTAAAGAGCCATACGATACAATAAAGCCAGCAATTTATCATGAAGGACCAGATATAAATGGAAACTGTTCAAATTTCGATCTTAGTTTAGTTAAATCAACTTCAAACTATAAAGAAGTTTATTTTTTATTAGTAACAATCTCAAATGCAGATGAAAAAAGATTAATAGCTGGAAATTTCCAGATTTCAGATCCAGAAAATGAATGGATTTTACCAACTGATTTTCAACAAAGATATTATACCTATTTTTTGCCAGGATTTGATATAAGAGACAGAACTACAGTATTAACAACAAAAGAAGATGCAAAGATAGAGCATGAAAGATATCTAAAAGGTTTAACAAATTTAAATCAATGGATCGTTCCTTCAGGATTGGCAGGGGATTTTACTTATGAAGATATTTTACTTCAAAATCAAATTGAAAAAAGAGAAAGAGTTGAAATCGACAAAAGACAAAGATATTTAATTTACAAATACTCAGAATCAAACCTTGCTTCAGACACATCAACAACTACATCTTCCTCTACCTCATCAACATCAGCAGTAATATGTTCTAAAGGAGAAATAAGAAGTTGTCCCTTGCCTGGCATATGTTCTTTAGGTTCACAAACATGTATTAACAATTATTGGTCAGATTGTTCAATAGGCCCAAGAAAAGAAACCTGTTTTGATAAACTAGACAATAACTGTGATGGTATAGTGGATGAAAATTGCATATGTAAGGAAGGTTCAACTAAGTCCTGCGGTCCAGGAATTGGAATTTGTAACCAAGGAACACAAATATGTGCAAATGGAACCTGGTCTCAATGCCAAAACACAATCCAGCCATTAAATGAATCCTGCTCAAACCTATTAGATGATGATTGTGATGGTCTAATAGATATACTAGACCCAGATTGTAAACAGCCACCAGTTATTAATCTATGTAATAATAATAAAACAGATTTTGATGAAACCGGCATTGACTGTGGTGGTTCTTGTTCTCCTTGTTATTCATGTACAGATGGAAAATTAAATCAGGGGGAAACAAAAGTTAATGTTGTAATAGATGCAACAGGCAAAAAATCAGATTGCGGAGGTTCAAATTGTCCTGCTTGTCCAACTTGTAATGATAACATAAAAAATCAAGATGAGCTAGGTGTAGATTGTGGTGGCTCTTGTTCAAAAAGTTGTGATGAGTTAAAGGATTCTGATGGTGATGGTGTAACAGACGCTCGCGAATTATCAATAGGAACAGATCCAAGTTTAATGGATACAGATAATGACGGTCTTGATGACTTGCAGGATACAATGCCTCTTTGTCCAAATAAGCAATGCAATACAAATTTCAGGGAAGATCCAGATACCTGTCCGCAAGATTGTAGTTCAATACCAGTTTTTCCAATAATAGTAGTATTTTTTATATTTATTCCAGGAATAGGTTTATTATTATACTTTTTAATCAAAAGACAAAATAAAACAAAAAAGCAACAAGGACAACAAGTTTTTAAAATACATCCTTCTTTTCTAAAATCTCAGGAAAGAAAAACAAGAGCGGATAAAGTAACAGAAGAACTTAAAAAGATTAAAGGGAATTGATAAGAACCGTAGGTGCTTATGATGGCAGAAGAAAAAATTGATATACTAGAAGGAGCAATTAAAATAGAATTAAAAGCAGGAAGAAAATGTAGTTTTTGTACTTGTGGGCATAGTAAGAAAATACCCTATTGTGATGATTCTCATAAAAAAATAAATGAGGAACAAGGAACTAGCTATAAACCATTTAAGATAATACCAGAAAAAGATTGCACCCTCTGTGTTTCTTCAAGCAATTGGCCAAATCAAAAAAATAAAAGTTTATAAACTAATTTTCTAAGGATTATTCTTAATGCGCCGATAGTTTAGTGGTTAGAATCTCGGCCTTCCAAGCCGATGACCTGAGAAACAGTATACTGTTCAGGATTTCAAATCTCAGTCGGCGCAGATTCTATTAAAATTAAAAAACGGGCCTGATCGGACTTTCATTAAGTCTTGCAGGTTGATAAGGATGCAATCCTTATTTTTGAACCGACAACCCCAAGCTAAATCCTAGGATTAGGACGCTTGTGCTCTATTTACTTAATAAGTTTGCAGGTTGATAAGGATGCAATCCTTATTTCCAAGTTGAGCTACAGGCCCATAAAGTATATCTTTTTATTTTTATATATAAAACTATAGGTTGCGGAGCTTTTGTAAATAAGGAATTAGAAATCTGCTCCAAGTTTCATATTTTTTAGTATAATCTGGATCGCCAACCAAGTCAGGAATAGCAATCATTTTCCCAGAAACAATTGAGGCCTCTTTTGGCCTTACAGTCCCATTAGTATGCATAGTAAAAACCAATCCAAAATGAACTGTATCAACTTCTTTATCATAAGCCATAAGAGTTCCAACTAATTTTGATCTAGTAATCTCACCCAGCATTTCAACCTCTTCCTCCATAACTTCTCTTTCTAAACATCTTTCAACATATCTTGGACCATCAGCTTTGATGATATGACCACCAGGACCTACAGAATGTTTTCCAAATAACCTTTCATCACCATAATCCTTGATATCTTTTGATCTAACATACGAAAATACATTTCCATTAGAATCAAATATTACAATATAAGGGATTGGTTGCAATACTTCAGTATCAAATTCACAATCATATCTAGATTGAAAAAATCCATCTTCTATATCTTTATTTAATCTCTTAGCCTCTTCTTCTGTTATAAACTCAAGACCTTCTTTAGTTCTTCTATGCTCCATTAAAATTCTGGCATCCTGCACTAATACCATTCTATCAAGTTTTTTATAATTTTTAGCAGCAAAAGCAAAATCAAATCGCCTAAAATGTTTTGAAGGTCTTGAACCAACCTGGTCCTGGTAATGAGAACCTATATCTACCCCATAAAACTTATCTGGCATTCCAGTTCTAAAAATATCTAATTTACTAATAGGCATACCATCTTGTATTTCAATATTAGACAACTCGTCTGATCTCACTTCATAGACGAGAGCACCAAAAAAACGATTATCCACATAGCCCGAGAGGTGTAATGGCCCGGTAAAACCCACATGAGAATGGCTTTTTAGTTCCATATTAAGATGATCTGGTACTTTTATAACTTCCCTAGATGAAAGCAAATAGTGTTCTGATCTGTTAATCATAATTTTACTACCTTTCAAAGGTTCAAAAAAATCTTCCGCCTTGTACTCTCCTTCCTTACTTAAGTCAATTGGTGTTGGGTTATGCCTAGCTCTAAGTCCGGTAATACCCCAGGTATGTTTTCCCTGCAAGTCAACATGAACTAAAACCGTATCAGTTATAATAGGTTCAACCGGTACCAATTCATCCTTTTCTTCTACAAATAAGAAGGGGTTTATCTTAAATTCTTCAACTATCTCAGCTGAAGTTAATTGTGAACAAGAACCAATATGAAATCTCAATTGATTTAATGAAATACCAGGATATAATATAAGATTAAACGCTAAAGGTTGCAATAGTAACCAAAGCATTAATTCAGAATCAGATTTATACTGAGAATTTATCTCATCAAAAGAAGGATTATAATCGGCAAGCAGTCTCGTATTTAAGAATAATCTACCCAAACTGCTTTTTGGTGAAGATTTTATATACTCACTAGCACTAAGAACAACTCTCTCTTCTAAAGGAACTAAATAAGAATAACCTCTTTTTATCTCAAAACCACCACTAATTTTAACTTTGGGTCTTTGTCCGCCAGGAAGTTGTAGAAGAGTTCTACGAACGGTTTCATTTATTTGTGGCCTAAATAACCAATTAGTTTCGGTTAGAATATATAACTCATCACTAACAACAGGATCAAATGAAGAAGGTTGAATTCTAGATTCATCGACTCTAGGAGTAACTATTCTTTTATTAATAATCCGATCTCTAATATCTTGCGATGGCAAACAAAAACCCATTTTATTATCCAAAGACATATTAGACCAAACTTTACTATCATTGTTTAAATAGATTTATGTTTGCAAAAGTTATATTCTTAATATAATAATTAAAATTGCAGCTTAACCTTTCACCTAATAATACTCAAAATCCCATACATTGATACTTAGAGTTAATTAATCATATGCGTAACTCAAATATCAACGTTATTACTTTTCAATATGAATATGGGCACATAATAAATTTTATAAAACTTGTGCCCACATAATATCAGCTTCTTAATAACACAACTATATGGGCACAAATAGATATATTTATAAATATGTGCCCATACTAATAATTATGGTATATCACGAAATTAGGGTTGTAAAAGGAAAGAAGCAAAATTACTTAGTTTATAATAGAAGAAAAAATGGAAAATGGCTCAAGAAGAGTAGATTTATTGGAACAGGCAACATACCGCAACAAGAAATAAAAAGATTAAAAGAAGAATTTGAAATTAAAACAATAGCAAGCTACCAATTTGATTATCTTAGTAAAGAGCAGGTTTTAGAAATAGAAAAGCTAAAACAAGAGTATAACAAAAAAATAAGTTCTTTAACTAAAGAGGAATTTGAACAATTTGAAACCTCTTTTTTTACAGAATTAACTTATAACAGCAATGCAATTGAAGGCAGTTCTTTATCTTTGCAAGAAACATCATTAGTGATTAATGAAAATCTCGTGCCGGAAGGAAAAACATTAAGAGAGATATATGAAGCAAAAAACCACAGAAAAGCGTTAGATTTCATTAAGGAATATAGCGGGGAGTTAAGCGAAGAATTTATACTAAAACTTCATGCCATTGTTCTAAGGGATATTTCTGAAAGATTTGCTGGAAGATATAGGGAAACTACCGTAAGGATTTTTGGAAGTGATGTTAAATTTCCTGATTCGGCAGTTGTTCCCCAACTAGTCAAGAATTTAGTCTATTGGTATAACAAAAATAAAAAGAGATATCATCCATTTGAAATGGCGGCAATATTCTCTATGAAACTTGTTTCAATACATCCATTTGTAGATGGTAATGGAAGGATTTCAAGGTTGGTTATGAACTTTATCTTAAAAAAGAGGAGATATCCATGGATTAATATTTATAATAAGCAGAGGGCAGAGTATCTTAAAGCAGTAAGAAAAGCAAACAATGAAGAGTACAAAGAAATATTATCTTTTTTAATCAAAAGTTTGAAAGAAAATTTGAAAGATCTTGGGATCACAACAGATCTCTAAATCCATAGCCCCTAGTTTTATTATTGTTATCTAAGAAGGTTCATTAGGAAGATGATAGGAAACGTAGTTTCTTATGTTTGCAAAAATTATATTCTTAATATAACAATCAAAATTACAGATTAACTCATCAACTCAATTTTCTTTCCAGAATGTAATGCGTCCAATATCTTTCTTCCAACCTGGCTTTCTTTATGTATCTTAATTTCTCCTTTCCTGCTTGAATAAGCAGTCAATAATAGTTTACCAGATATTAGTACCTGTACTTCTCTCCCAGGTTCTATAAAAAACCTAATAACTTTTTTATCTTCACCTATCTTAAAATTAATCTCCCTTTTCTCTTCTTTCAACTCTTTAATCTCTATGCTAATTCCTAAATCTTTCTCAATTTGAGATATTACTTTGCCGTCTTTTCCGATTATTCTTGCAATATCTCTTTCAGGAACTTGAACTACAACTCGGTTGTTACTAACAATATCTACATTACATTCCTTGCAATATTTTTTAAATTCCCTTTCAATAGCAACTCTAGCTAAATTTTTAACGCTATCTTTAGAAACAGTTTCTCCAACAGGAATAACAACTGTTTGCTCTCCATAACTGTAGATCTCATATTCAAGTTTTTCATTTTCAAAATCCCTTACTTCAACAACAGGTCTGGCTAAATCACTCTCAGTCATTCCAGTAGGAACTTTAACAACCATCTTTAATCCTAAAACCTTTCCTATGCTACCCTTCTCAACAAACAAGATAGTATCAACAACACTAGGTATCATTCCAACTTCTAATCTTGAAATAAATCTCTGAACAGCATCTATCGGACTACTTGAGTGAACTACCCCAATACACTCAGCTCCTGCAAGTCTTAAATCGCTATACAACTCAAAATCAGGAGTGTCTCTCATTTCATCAAAAATGATGTTATCTGGTCTGCTTAAAAATAAAATATCATGAATTTCTTCACTAGATGTAAAATTCTTGCTATATTGTGTTATCTCATCCGGTACTTGTAGATCTCTAGGACTTTCAACGGTTTTTATAATCTTGCCTTGCTTCAAATAAAACTCAGCTAAAGCCTGTACGAAAGTTGATTTACCACTGCCGGGCTCTCCAGCAACAATTATTCCTCTGGATTTTTCCTTTATTCTTTCAAATAATTTTTCCTTCAGATGATATTCTTCTAATCTTAATTTCTTTAATGGTTTAACAACAGTTATTTCCCAACCATCTGAAACAGGCGGTCTTACAATAACAATTCTATAGTTGTTACATTGTACTATGGTGCTGCCTCTCCTGGAAATTTCAATAAAAGTCTTGGGATCTATTCTAGATTTTTCAATTATCTCTTTGGACATTCCTTCTATTTCTTTAGAAGTCAATCTTGTATCATTAACTTTAGTTAGTTCCCATTCACCAGGCTTTCCTTTTTTGGCATAGCAAAAACTATCCTCTTTTAAGTGGATGCTCATGGTTTTATCATCAAAGAATTTTTCAAACTCTAATTTTTCTTTAATTTCCTTTTTCTCTAGGTAAATAACATCCAATCCAAAAGCTTTGGCAGATTCAGCTTGGACTTTATCACCAGTAATTAACTTTGCTTTTTCTTTGTAGGCAATTTCCCTTATAAAAGCATCAATCTCTCCTGATTTAGCAAACTTAATCTGTTGCTCATTCGGTCTTGCACCAATAAACTCTAGTTTGATTTTCTTTAGTTTTCTTATTTCCTGAATCTCTTCTAAACCCAAAAAACCAATTTCTAATCCTTTATTTGCCTGATTTTCTAATTCAGCTATTACAGCATTGGGAATTAACACAGTTCCCTCTATTTTTTTCTCACTAGATAATCTAGTAACTGCCTTCTCTATTACAGCAGACGTATCTACAACATATTTCATCATTTTTTCTCCATTAGCTTTCTGCCCATTAAAGGAAGTTGATAAGAAACGCAGTTTCTTATTTGCGAAAGCTTTTTAAACTACTTTTATTTAATTATATATAGGCTAGATTATTAAGAATAAGCACCTTAACTAATCTAGCATTAACAAATATTCCTTTTTAAATCTTTCTACAAAACATTATTAAATAAATTTGTAAAGCAAAGAAGGTTATGGAAAAGATCAATAAAAAGGTATTTTATTTCATATTATTGATATTCTTAAATTATGTACTTATACCTGCTTGGTTATTGATTAGAGATACAAAATTTAGGATATTATACTTCATTATTCTAATATTATTTCTCCCATTTTCTGCTGTATTTTTAAGATATTTATTAAATAAAACACAAATTAAAACATTTGAAAAGCCAGAAAAGAATTTTAAATTGAAATTTTTATTAGTTTCATTATTTGCATTTTTATCCCAGATATTCCTTATATTCCAGCCAATAACGTTTACAGACGAAATTGCCTATGTTAGCGAAGGAATGTATTCATTTACAATTTTAAATAATTTAAGTCATTCATTATTTGGTTTTTCTATAATAGTTTTATCTTATCTAGTATTAGCATTATTATTGCTTTTATTTATTATATTCAGAAAAATTAATTTTAAAAAATATTTTGAGAAAAAAAATTTTATTTTATATACTTTAATAACCTTCATAGTTATATCAGTAATAATTTTCATTTTAATCAATTCATATTTAGAAGTTTTCCTATCCAAGGCATTCACATCAAAATCTTTGGATTATAAGTTATCGTGGTTAGTCGCAGGGATTCAAATAATATATTACACATTACCAACATTATTCCTAAATCTAAGTGAATTTTCATTTAGAATAACTTCTCTTTTGATATTTATAGCTGCTGGTTATTTCTTCATAAAGTTACTGCAATTATTAAATATAAGAAGAAATATTTTCTATACTTTATTGATTTTCTTTTTTATCCCTTCTTTCTCGTATTTTGCAAACTTAGCATTTGGAACAACAGAACTGATATTTTTCACAGTATCAATTTCATATTTCTTAGTAAGATACGAACAGCATAAAGATCAGAATTCTTTATTTTATTTCATCCTATTATCAGTTCTTATGGTCTTTTTTGATAAGAAAGCAAATGCCTTTATCTTGGGATTATTAATTTTTTACATCTTAAAATTAATCATAATTAATAAATTTAGAATAAGAGAATTTTTACAGCAAAATAAAATTATTCTTTATTCATTATTATTTATATCTATCTTAACAATACCACAAAACCTAATACGAAGCGAACAGTTTTATCAGACATCATTAAACGAATTAAACCCATATCTTGATAATCAAGAAAGTAAATTCTTGAATCTAAGCAACTGGCTAAGTCTATTTCAGTCAACAAGAGTATTATCTAACTTGCCAAATCAGATAACAATACCTATGCTTATATTATCCATATTTTCGTTATTTATTGTTATACCTCAAATTTTAATAAGAAAAAACCACCAATTATTGCTCCTAATTTCAATATTTCTGGGCTATTACATATTCTTCACTTCTTTAATCTATAATGGTTCGCCCAGATATACAGTCCCTATGCTTTTTATTTTTCCAATATTTTATATATATTTTATAAAAATAATAATTCTTAAAAAACCAAACTTGGCTAATTTTCTAAATATTTTTACTCTAATATTATCTGTTTTCGTAATAGTTTTTACTCTTTTTTTAGCATATCACAATTATCAAGATCGTTATCTTCCTGCAGACCAGTTATTTTCATACATCAAACAAGAATTGCCTAATGAAAAATTCCTAAAAACAATGACACCATCTTCATATAATTTTTATATCATAAAGAATAATCTAAATTTTAATAATTTTGATCCAACAATATGGGAAAAAGCAGAAAATCAAACCTTTGATAATCTTTATGATTATATGTCTGAAAATAATATTACTTACTTTATATTACTCTTACCGAATTATTCTTATGATTCTTATTATCCAAGAAAATACACAACTTGGCTGGATTTATCAAACTATAAAGATTTAACTTCATTTCCGATTTTAAATCACTCTTTAGTTAACGATTTGTATAATGAAAAAAGCAGCAAGTTCAAAAAAATTAAAGAGTTCGCTTTTGGCAAAAATGTTATGTTTATTATAAAGAGAATAGATTCATAAGATATTTAAATCTAAAAAAAGCAACTCTTTTTATGAACTTAGATTTATTTTTACTATATCTCGCAAATTATTCTTATTTATCAATAGCTGTTCTTATGTTACTATCATCAATAGGTTTTCCATTTCCAGACGACTTAATCATGATTTCAGTAGGGTATTTATCTTATTTAAAACTAATAAATCCTTATATTGCCGGTTTTGAAATTATTTTTCTGGGTTTACTATTAGACAATATCTATTTTTTTCTTGGGAGATACAAAGGAAAATCAATCTTGGATAGATTATCAAATAGATCAGAATTTATTAAGAAAATAGCCCAACAAAACGAATCTTATGTTTTAAGACCAAGAAAAGTATTCATAGCAAGATTTGTTCCAGTCTTAAGATCTGTAGTCCCGTTCGCGGCAGGAACATCTGAAATAAAATGGAAAATATTCTTCATGTACAATCTGTTTGCTCTTTTAATTATGACCCCAATTATAATAATATTGAGTTTTCATTTTAGCAGGTATCTTGTAGTATTTTTCAATCTTAATGAAAAAGCAGTTGGTATAGTTTTATTGCTGCTGGTTTTTTTAGGCTTAATCATAACAATAATAAAAATATTAATTAGGTTATTTAAAAAATCAAATATTTCTCAAAAAAACTAAAAACCCGGTATGTCCAAGAATTAAATTCTTTGGCCTTAATCTTATATCATCAACAATCCATTCTCTTTCAATATTTTCCAAAACTTTTTCAACATAAAAACCCATAGCTTCCTTAACTAAAAGATCAACTTGGTTTATATTAGGTAAATAGCAAACTAAAAAACCACCAGATTTCAAGCTTTTTTTAGCGTGTTTTAAAACTTTCCAAGGTTCATTTAAATCCAAGGTTATTAAGTCTAAATCATTTTCATCAATTCCTTCATAAATATCTTTGTTCTTTAATTTAACTTTTATACCTAAAAATTCTAAATTTTTTTTAGCTAGATTAAAAAAGTCTTTATTTTTTTCATAACTTGTAACCTTTTTGCTTATATTACCTAAAAATCCAGCCAAAACCCCGCAACCAGATCCAGCATCAACAACTTTGCTTTTTGAATTAATTCCAGTATAAGATAAAATTAAACCAATATCTTTAGGAAGCATTATGGCAGGTCCTCTTTTTATTTTATTTATTTTATCAACAAAACCGCCATCAAAAACAATAAACTCTTTTCCTAAATGACTTTTTACAACTCCATTTCGAATATATTTTTCTTTAATAACACCAAAAGAAGTATGCAAATCTCCACCATCCCAATAGTGTTTATTTCCTTTAGAATCTATGATTACTTTCATATTATCTTCTTTCAGTAAAAAAATAAACCAACATTTTTTTATCAGGAAATCCATTTTTTTTGATAATTAATCTGTATAAATCTATATTATGGGTTCCATACCATGCATAAATTGGATTACCATTAAACTCTTGACCAACCCTTACAAGTCCATATTTATCTGCATCTCCTAAACTAAGTTCAAGTGGGGGTACTTTTTTATCAGACATTTTGCTCCTAATCATTTCTTATGAATATTTGCGGGGAACAGGATTCGAATTCGCAACCCTTTTCCGTGAACGCTTTTCCTAAAAGGGTTCCTGCGTAGGCACTAAGCCAATACGTCTTGAGCGTATCCCGTCAAGTCGATTCTTTCCGAGGTTTCTTCCTAAGAAAGCTCTTTGACCACTCCGGCATCCCCGCATATAAGGAATTATTCCTTATCAACCATAAATAAGTAAGAAAACCTTTATAAATCTTACAATGCAAAAAAGCAAGTAATAGAAAATAGTTATTGGGGGGACAAATGCTAGAAGAATTAACCTTTTTAGAAGAAGGCAAATTTACTCAAAGAGATGAAGTAGTAAAAAAGAAAGCAAGAGAATTAGCGGATATTGCACAAGGTGAAGAACCAAAAATACTTCACGAAATATCTAAATATCTATTTAGAATTGCTCAAGAAGTAAGACCTAATTTATTTAGAAAAAGAACTGCTTCTCAAATAATATTATCAGGGTGTACTACGGGTAGCACAGATAAAGTCATAGTATTTCTGGCATTGGCAAGAGAAAACGGAATACCATCCGCATATATTGAGGCATTTGAAAAATATTGGTTGCAAGAATTAAGATTTCCAATACAAGGTCATGTTTTTGCTCAAATACTCTTTGCAGATCAGTGGAGAATAGTCGAACCGACAAGGGGCGTATCTAGGGAAAATGAATATAGGTTTAATGATAGAACTTATATTGAAGCAGGAAAAGGCATTGATTTTTCACAATTATATGTTAAACAAGGAGAAGTTTATGCTCCAAACCCAGAAGGATTTGCAAATAAGCAAGCACTTATGGATTTAGCACGAAGAATAAAATGTCAGAACAAATAATAAAATTAAAAGATGTTTGTAAAATTTACCAAATGGGGGAAACAGAAGTTAAAGCTTTATATAATGTATCAATAGATATAGAAAAAGGAGATTTTGTAGCAATAATGGGTCCATCTGGATCAGGTAAATCAACAGGCTTAAATCTCGTAGGTAGCCTAGATCTTCCAACTCTCGGAAATATATATCTTGACAGCCAAGACATTTCACATTTAACAGAGTCAGAATTAGCCCAGATAAGAGGTCAAAAAATAGGTTTTATTTTTCAGCAGTTTAATCTAATCCCAAACTTAACAGCAAAAGAAAATGTTATGCTTCCTTTATTATTTCAAGGAATTGATAAAGAAGAGCGAGAATCAAGAGCAGAAGAACTGTTAAATCTAGTAGAACTACAAGACAGGATGGAGCACTATCCAAATCAACTCTCAGGAGGTCAGCAACAAAGAGTAGCTATAGCGAGAGCATTAGCAAATAACCCGGAAGTTATTCTTGCAGACGAACCAACAGGAAATTTAGATACAAAAACAGGAGAAAAAGTATTAGAATTTCTAAATAAACTAAATGAAAAAGGAACTACTATTATTATGGTTACCCATGATCAAGATCTAGCAAAAGAGCACGCAAAAACAATTTACTCATTAAAAGATGGTTCTCTAGAGGGCGTTTATAAAAGAACTGGCAAAAGCTGGAAAAAATTGTAGAAATTAGTAGTAACTTTATAGTAACAAAAGCTTTATAAATAAACTGTATCTAAACTAGCTTAAATAATGAAAAATCAATATGAACCATAAACTTATCAGTTTTTTAGTATTTTTAATATTAAGCATTAATCTAGCTTCAGCAGTATCAGTTAGTAATATTCAAGCAAGCACAATATTTCCAGGAGAATCAACCTATGTATCTATAACTTTAGAAAATAACTTAGATGATACAGTTGAAAAACTCTCAATTTCTTTAGTTTTAGATAAAACTCCATTCATCACAATAGGAAGCTCGGAAAAAAGTATAGATGAATTAAAGGAAAACAGGCAAAGAAATTTTGAATTTCAAATTAAAGCTCCAAACGATATTAAGCCGGGGAATTATAATATACCATATTCAATATTATATAATCTAAATGACCAATCAGAGCAAAAACAAGGAACTTTCGGAATAACAGTGGATGCTAAAACAGAATTAAGCTTTTCAGGCGAAGTAGAAAATAATATTGTAGGTGAAAAAGGAAAAGTTTCTTTAAAAATAGTAAATAATGGATTAGCTGATTTAAGATTTGTTTCAGTTAAGCTTGTTCCAGTAGGTTTTACACTTACATCACCTGATGAAGTTTATATTGGAACAGTAAATTCAGATGATTTTGAAACAGCAAATTTTGATGTTATTTTTACAGGGGATAATTCAAAATTAAGTTCAATAGTAAACTACAGAGATTTTAATAACAATGTAAAATCTGAAGTTGTTGATATTCCTCTAAATGTTTACACAAGAGAAAAAGCATTGGAATTGGGATTAATAAAGAAAAGTTACATTTGGATATATGTTATAATAGTTTTAGCTGTTTTAGTTTTATGGTTTATTTATAGGAAAATTAAAAAAAGAAGAAGGCTGAATAAATAAATTAAAAGATGAAAGACTATTTCCTTCTTGCTTTTAATAATCTAAAGCACCGAGGTTTAAGATCCTGGTTAACTATCTTGGGAATTTTTATAGGCATAGCTGCAGTAGTTGCTTTAATTTCCCTGGGTCAAGGATTAAAAGAAGCAATCACCGGTCAATTTTCAACTTTATCAGCAGACAGGTTAGTTATTACAAGTGCAGAAACAGGTTTCGGACCTCCTGGATCAACAGCAGTTAAAAAACTTACAGAGCGCGATTTAGATGTAATAAAAGAGGTTCAAGGAATAGAAAAAATAATTTCAAGATTGCTAAGAGTAGTGAAAGCAGAATACAATAATGAGTTAAATTTTATTTTTACGGCAAGCATACCAAATAACAAAGAAGGTGCTGAAGCAGTATATGAAGCATTTAATTTAAAAGTCGAAAAAGGAAAAAAGCTAGAAGCAGGAGTTAAAGGAAAAGTCATTTTAGGAAGTGATATTGCTTCTTCAAATACATTTGATAAAAAAATAGAAGTTGGAAAGCAAATAAAAATTCAGGATAAAGACTTTGAAGTTATTGGAATTCTAAAAAAATCTGGATCTTTTCAGGTTAATCAAGTTATTTTAATGAATGAAGAAGATATGAAAGACATCCTCAATATAAAAGATGAAATTGATATAATTGCTGTCCAAGTTAGTGATAAAGACAGAATAGAAGACATGGCAGAAGAAATAAAAAGAAAACTAAGGCAGGACAGAAATCAAAAAGAAGGAGAAGAAGATTTTTCAGTTCAAACACCAGTTCAAGCCCTTTCAGCAATTAACACTATTCTTAACATAATTAATCTAATTGTTACAGGAATAGCTGCAATTTCTTTATTAATAGGAGGAATAGGCATAGCAAACACAATGTTTACTTCTGTCCTGGAAAGGAGAAAGGAAATTGGTATTATGAAAGCAGTAGGAGCAAAAAATAAAGATGTGCTTAAAATTTTTGTTATAGAATCTGGATTATTGGGCCTAGTTGGTGGCATAGGCGGAGCTTTAATAGGTCTTTCATTAGCTTATTTAACCTCATTTTCAGCAAATTCCGCTTTAAACACAGATCTATTCAAAGTATCGCCTTCAGTTCCACTGCTGGTTGCCTCAATTTTATTTGCTATTATAATAGGAATTATTGCTGGATTAATTCCTTCATATCAAGCATCAAAACTAAAACCAGTAGATGCATTAAGACAATGAAATTAACAAATCCATTAACCACAGAAGAAAGAATTCAAATTCCTAGATTAATAGATCATGATATCTTAAGTGCTCAGACGGACATTATAATCCATCTCAAAAATCCTGAAGGTTTTGAATCATATTGTTCGCGTGAAAAAGCTCTAGCTCTAGCAAACTTTACAAAAAGTGTAACAAGGGTAGTTTCATGGATTACTTACCCGCGTGATATATGCACAGATAAAGAAAATATCAAAAAAGTCCTAGATAAGTTTAAAATACTGTCTGATAACAAATTACAGATTCCAGATGTAGATATATCAAAGCAGCTTGTTTCGTATTTTCCTTTATTAGAAACCGTGATATTCAATCTTTATAAAAACGCAAGAAACGCAAGTAGAGATAATCCTATTTCTTTAGAAGTTTCTCAATCTCCTTTCCCAGAAAACGCATTATATATTCCAGAAGGAGCAAGAGACCACAAAGATTTTACCATTTTTGCTCTTCATAGTTCAGGAAGAGCTTTTCCAGAAAATCCTTCTTTAATTGAAAGGTTAACAATCTGCCCACCCCTAGGACATCATGGTTTTGGATTATATTTCACAGGACTTGCTGCTAAAGTATTAAGGGCCCCAGTTCATATTCAATCAGCTCCCGATAACACGACAATCTCATTTTATCATCCTATTTATCCAGATGATGGATCAAAATGATATCTGACTATTTTAAGCTAGCATTAAAAAATCTAAGAAAGCGCAGATTAAGAAGTTGGTTAACTATAATTGGAATTATAATTTCCATAGCTACAATCTTTGTTTTAATAAGTTTATCCTTAGGCTTGGAAAAAGCAGTTCAAGAGCAATTTCGTTTATTAGGAACTGATAAAATTTTCATTCAGCCAAAAGGACAAGCAGGTGGTCCAGGAACAGCAAGTTCAGTTTCTTTAACAAAAAAAGATGTTGACGTAATTGAAAAAATCCAAGGAATAAAAAAAGTAACTTTTTGGACAGCGGGAAATGCTAAAATAGAACACAACAAAAAAATAAAATTCGTTCCTATTATAGGCATTGACCTTGATACAAGTGATTTGTTTACTGAAACAGGAGCTTATGAGGCGCAAGAAGGCAGGCTTTTGAAAAAAGGAGATTTTAAAAATATTATGATCGGTTCTAGATACAAAAATGATTTTCTCGGAAGACCAATTAAAATAGGAGATACGATTTTTATAAATGCTGCTCCATTTAAAGTTAAAGGCATATTAAAACCGATAGGAAACCCAACAGATGATTCTTTAATTTACATGCCCCTTGAAGATTTTCGTCCTTTATTTGATATACCAGAAAGAGTTGATACTATTATAGCCCAGATAGAGTCTGGAAAAGATATAAATGAAATCAGTAGTTCAATAGAGAAAAAATTAATTAATTCAAGATCTTTAGATAAAGATAATACGGATTTTATAATACTAACTCCAGAAGAGCTTCTAGAAAGTTTTGGTTCAGTTCTTATTATAATAACTGCGTTCTTAGCAGGAATTGCAGGTATTTCATTGTTAGTCGGAGCAACAGGAATTGCAAACACAATGTATACTTCAGTATTAGAAAGAACAAAGGAAATAGGAGTTATGAAGGCAATCGGCGCTAAAAACTCTAATATATTAATAATCTTTCTGATTGAGTCAGGTCTTATAGGCCTTTTAGGCAGCGTTGTAGGTATTTTACTTGGAATGTTGATAGGCAAATCTATAGAATATTATGCTGTAGAATATTTAGATACAACATTATTGCAATTTTCATTTCCTTCTTACTTAATTATAGGTTGTTTGTTATTTGGCTTTTTAATTGGAACAATTTCTGGCTCACTGCCTTCGTATCGTGCTTCTAAATTAAAACCAGTTGATGCGTTAAGATACGAATAGCTATTTACTAACAAATTTATTATTTTTAATAAAAAATCTTAAATTCTTATACAAATCATTTTTTACACCAATTCTCTTGTTAGAAATAATCTCAAAGCTTTCCTTATTATCTTCAACATAAACTTCATTAGAAAAAATATTTTTTTTATGGAGTTTTTTATCAATTTGTAAAGCCTTAGTTAATAATCCAGGTCCACAACATCTCAAATTAAAATTTAAAGGCTCTAAAGCTCTTAATAAAACAGCTTCAGCTTTTCCATTTTCACCAGTAACAAAATTAAACATCCAGTTGTTGTGAATTCCATATACTAAAACAGCTCCCCCTCCCATCTTCATTGTCTCTCTTAAATCTCCGTTTTTACAAGCTCTTGAAGCAGGATCTTTTTCATCATAATAAGCTTCAGTTTCAACTATCTTAGCTTTCATTTCCTTCCCGTTTAATTTTCTTATCAATATTTTTCCAAGTAATTCTTTAGCAACAGTTTCAGCATCTCTTGAAAAAAACTTTTTATCTAATCTCATAAACTTAATGTAAAAACAAGCTTTATAAATAATTTACTCTTATTTATTTTATGAAAAAAAGCAAGAGGAATGTGTTTCTTTTAGGCTTAGTAAGTTTATTCAATGATTTCGGCAGTGAAATGATATTTCCAATACTCCCAATATTACTTGCTTCTATGGGTGAAACAGGCCTTGTTATTGGATTAATCGGCGGTTTAAGAGATGGAATAGCAAGCGTTTTAAAATTGCTTTTTGGTTATTTATCAGATAAAAAAAACAAGAGAAAAGTTTTTGTAATTTCTGGATATTTTACTTCTTCAATCTCAAAGATTTTATTATCCTTATCAACGTTTTGGACCCATATACTCATTTTTACTTCTTTAGACAGAATAGGAAAAGGAATGCGTGATTCTCCAAGAGATGTTATTATTTCAGAATCAATGAAGAAGCACAGAGGAGAAGGTTTTGGAATTCAAAGATCATTAGATACATTAGGTGCAGTTCTGGGATCTTTTTCAGTCTTATTGTTAATTTGGTATCTAAACTTAAGTTTCAAAAAGATAATTTTTATAGCAGGTTTAATCTCATTATTATCTCTATTGCCATTAATTTTTGTAAAAGACATTAAAACAAAAAATAAATTAAATTTTAGCATAAAAAACGTTTATTTATCAAGAAAAATAAAAAAATTCTTTATAGTTTCATCAATTTTCGCATTGGCAAATTTTAGTTACATGTTTTTTATTTTAAAGTCAAAAGCAAGCTTTTCAGGAAAATACGAAATAATAATCCCAATTATACTTTACATTATTTTTAATATTGTTTATTCTTCTTTTGCTTTTCCATTTGGTAAAATTGCAGACAAAATAGGTAAAACAAAAGTTCTTTCTTTAGGTTATTTTTTCTTTTTCCTAGTTAACTTAGGTTTCTTGTTTTTAACCTCTGTTTATCATTATATTTTCTTATTTATTCTATACGGTTTGGTTTTTGCAGTAATTCAAGGAAATCAATTTGCTTATGTTTCAGAATTGGCAGATAAGAAATCAAAAGGCACAACAATAGGGTTATTCCATGCTATAATAGGAATAACAGCAATAATTTCTGGTTTAATAACAGGCCTATTATGGGATTATTCAAGAAATTCAATTTTTATTTTTTCAGCAATTTTATCTTTAATTTCCTTTACTATGATACTAAAAAAATAATTATTTTTTCTTTTCTTTTTTAAAATTTAAAGCAAGAGAATTTACGCAATATCTTAATCTTGTTGGTTTGGGACCATCATCAAATACATGACCTAAATGACTGCCGCATTTACTGCAAATAATCTCTGTTCTGTTCATTAGAAAAGCATTATCTCCTTTTGTTTTAACATTTTTCTTAGAAATAGGATTCCAAAAACTAGGCCAACCACTGCCGGAATCATACTTCTCATTAGAGCTAAATAATTCATTTCCGCAATTAGCACACAAATAAATTCCTTTTTCTTTATTATACAAATATTTTCCAGTAAAAGGAGGTTCCGTGCCTTTCTCCATTAGAATATGGCATTGTTCAGGACTAAGTTTCTTATTTTTTTCTTTTTTTGGTTTCATATTAAAAACTATTTTCTTTCAAATCTTTGATTATCCCTACCATAAAGTTTTTTCCCCATCATCTTATCCCATTCAGCCTGTAAATCAATGCCTTCTCTATTAGCTAGACAACATAACGTAAACATTACATCAGTTATCTCATCTCCCAAATCGCCTTTAGGTTCAGTTTCCTTTTTCTTTTTTGCACCAAATCGATGATTTAGTTCTCTGGCTAATTCACCTGTTTCTTCAACTAATCTAGCAAGAATCTCTAACGGCTGCCAATACGGTAGTTTAAATTGACTGGCCCATTCATCAACCTGTTTTTGAATATCTCTTAATGTCATAGCTAAATCAAAACAAAAACGAATTAATAAAGATTATTATCTTAAAATAACTATTCCTGATAATACTCAGTTCCTAAAGTCAAGGCAATTTCGGCTTTTTTTAATTCTTTGCCTAAATATGCAGCATGATCCTTCCTGTTAAACCATTTTAGGTTATTTTTTTCTTCATAATTAAAAATAGAAGTCCAAATGTCTTGCGCCCTTTTTCCTCTAAATTCTTTTAATATCTCATGTTTATAATTACAAACAGCAACACTTATCTGCATCTTATCAAACATAACTTTAATCAAAACGTAACATCCCAAATCAGTTTTAAAATCTTTATAAGGATCCCAAGTAGGACATTCAATTACTTCAAAATCTTTATCTAATACCTTATCTTTTACCCAGCTTGGTCTTTCTTTTTCCATACTAAAATTGTAAAAATATCTCTTTTTAAGATTATCTATAGAAAGAGCACAGGAACATTTATATAATATAAAATATAGATTAAAATAGAAAGGGGGTGCTTTAATGAGCAACAAATCAGCGTTAGATTGGATAGCGATAATACTAGCAATTATTGGTTCAATAAACTGGGGTTTAGTTGGATTATTTGATTTGAACATAGTTGAATCAATTTTAGGTACTTCAATAATAGCAACAATAGTATACGTATTAGTGGGTTTATCAGGTATTTATCTAATATATTATGCAACTAAAAAGTAATTTTTCTTTTTTATTCTTTTTTTTCCAGTTTTTCATTAAGAAGTTAATTGAATCTTAACTGGTAAATTTACGCTTATATCCTTTAATTTCTCGGTTCTTTTTTTAAAATTAAAAATAGCAAAACCCCTTATCTCTCTTGTTTTTTCATCTATTCGCTTAAATAAATCATCTCCCAAGTCTTCAAAATAGGCCTCGGTGGGTTTACCTATCCTTATCTCCAGAAAATCCCCTTCTTCATCATAATGCACATTTAAATTATCTTTCATTTTTTATATTACTTACGTAAAAACTAGTTATAACAAATCCATTACCATTTATATATTTTACTGCAACTAACAAATATTTCCTTACTTTTTTAAAATGTTTATAATAAAAATTAACTTTTTCGTCATTCTTACTTTGTTTTACGATTAATGGAGTAATAATCGCTTCTTTAATAATTTCTATATTATTAGATAATTTAGGATGCTCAGAAACTATATGTTTCCATCTTTCCTTTGTCAAATAAATAATCCTGCCGGTTTTGTCCTTTATTTCAAATAGTTTATTCATCTATTCTTTTATTTCAGTTCTTTTCTCTATTTTCTTACATCGTAAACAATATTTTTGATAGTCCCTTATGTTAGAAGTTGCAGATGTCCAAAATTTTTCTTTGCTCCACTTATGAAATCCCAATTTGCACAAAATCTTTCCAAAAACCATATTGTTTCAATATTTTAATAATTTAAATATTTATTGAAACCAAATCACCTGTTTTTATGTTATTTTCCTCGCTAAAATTGGCATTTACTTCTAAAACATACATAGCAGGAATATCAGAACTATGAATATTACAAACTTTATTTTCACATAAACCGGCATATTCTATTTTAATTATACTTTTACTTTCGTTTATAAATAACATATCTAAAGGAAATTGCATATTTGCCATCCAGAAATTTCTTACTCTGGAATCATTATATACAAATAACATACCCGTATTTTCATCCAATTTCTCCCTATACATCAATCCTTTTAATTGTTCTTCTCTTGTATCAGCAATTTCAACATTGATTTTTTTGCCTTTAATCTCAACATAATTGCTACTGGAACATCCGATTAACACAAGTAACAATAGGGCGAAAATTACGAATTTATACGACTTCATAACCATTATTCGTAAAGTTACAATTATAAATTTTTCTACAAAAAATATTTAAAACAAACAAGACGTTATTTTACTAAAATGCCAATAAACGCAGATTATGAATACTCAAATGCTATGAAAGAGTATGAAAAAGCCCAAACAGATGAAGAAAGACTTCAATGTCTTAAAAAAATGCTTTCAGCAGCACCAAATCATAAATCAAGCCAAACTTTAAGAGCAGACATTAAAAACAGGATATCAAAATTAAAAGAAAAATTAATAAAACAAAAAAAATCAACTAAAAAAACCTCCCAGATTTCAATAAAAAAAGAAGGATCTTCTACTATAGTTTTGGTAGGTACAGAACACACTGGAAAATCTTATTTGTTAAATAAACTAACAGGAGCTAAAACAATTACCGGGTTATACAAGCCGCAAGTGGGAATTTATGATTATCACGGAATAAAACTGCAAATAATTGAAATCCCTTCTATAAAAGAAAATTTTGATCAAACAGACCTGGGCCCTTCCTTATCAGCAATAATAAGAACAGCCGATCTGGTTTTATTATTTTTTAACACACCGAAAGAAAAGAGTTTGTTAGACCACGAATTGGAAAAAGCAGAGATAAATTTACCAATATTAATTTACAATAATCAAAAAAATATAGGTGACGAGATCTGGAAAAGACTGCCCATTATAAAAGTTCAGACTAAGCAACCAGGCAAAAAACCAGACTACCCCCTGGTTTCATTAAAAAAAGGATCAACAGTAAAGACCCTGGCGGAAAAAATACATAAAGATTTTGTAAAAAATTTCAAGTTTGCTCGTATCTGGGGCTCTTCTAAATTCCCCGGGCAAGCACTTGGCTTTAATCATGTTTTAAAAGATAATGATATAGTTGAATTTCATATAAAATAATGTTTGAAACAATTTATGAAAAGAAAAACAGATTAATGCTTGCGTTGTTTTTGAAGAAAGAAATATTTCATAGATATCTTGGTTAGTATAGCAAGGATTATATTAATTAAATAAATAGAAAATGATAAAAAAATAAAAGATATCTACTTTTTCATCCTAATCAACCCATTTTTTACTTAATCCCTTTGGTAATTTTTTAATAAAATCAATTATCTTTTGAATTAAAGATTCTTGTTCATTAATTCTTTCTTCTAATTCGTCCACTCTATTTTCTAATTCTTCTAATCTTTCCTCTATATCTGGTTCAGGTTCGGGAGTTATCCCATTAATAGTTAATATTTTCACTTCATCAATAATCCCATTAAAAAACTGATTAAGACCAGGTTCCCCCCACGAAATAAAAATCTGTTGTGATACTTGTGGCATTTGTCCAATCTTTGGTACACTTCCATCTAAAATATCATTTACATATACATTAATGCTAGTACCATTATACTCCATTTTTAGTTTATACCATACCTCCTGCTCTAGGATGGTATTTCCATTAACAGCAGTCCATGTATTTGAAGTAATACAGCTAGTAGGACAATTTCCATCATTGGCATAAACTCCACCAGCGATTACATTATCTCTAATAGCTAAATAATAAGGACCGTTCTTTGCAATAATACTACCATCGGTATTAGATTTTCTTTTTACGTAAGCTTCTAATACTACATTATCGGTAAGGTCAACAGAGGAAGTTTTTATAATTGAAATTTTATCATCTACTCCATCGAACTCTAATGCATAACCAGATATACTATCTGTTGTCCATATCGCTTCACCATATATCATTCCATGATTTCCGTTTGTTGTTTCATCAAATACGTTATTACCACTACCTTCGTCAAACTTCCAATAAGCTATTGTATCAGCTAAAACATAAAAAGAACTTAAAATTAATATTAATCCCATCAATAATATTGGTTTTATTTTCATAGTTATAACCTCTCTAAAAACACAAAACAAAAGCTTTATATATTTTATGATTGTCCTTATGATATATCATAAAGAAGTATCATATACTAAGATGGAAGAAATTCAAAAAAAGATAGTTGAATTTTTAGAAAAACAAGAATGGCCTGTAACGACAGAAGAAGTAGCTAAAGAGCTTAAAATAAGTTGGAATACTGCGCAAGTTCATTTATTAAAATTAATTAATCAAGGAAAGATTAAATATAAAAAAGTTGGAAGACAAAATCAGTTTTGGTTAGTTAAGAAATATGAGAAGGAATTTTAAATTAATATTAAGTTCTATTATCTTCTATTAAATAATCTTAGAAAAAAATAGATAACTTTTTTTGTAAAACTTTTAATAATCATTGGTGATAGTTTATCATTAAAATAACTTAAACATCTAGTAAGAGTATTAATTTTCAATTCTGATTCATATTGTTTTTCCCAATATTTAAATAATGTAAGGCCTTTGGTTATATTTAAATGAGACTTAAATTGAAGTAATGTCTCCCTTATCTCTAAACCATCTATCCAGGCAATTAATTTGATATCATAATCCCCTCCTTGAAATGGTTTAGGTAATTTTAAAATAAACTCTAATCTTTTGCTAAAACTAGTTCTGGGTGGTATTGAAAATTGCAGATCTTTTTTCACCCTATCCACTTTTTTTAATTCTAGAAGCAAGGGACTTCTAGAATATTTATCCTTAATTAATTACAAAATAGGAACAATGATAGAATTTCCAAGAGCAGCATTAAATGCAGATGAGTTAGCTCAAGAAGCAGAATTTATGAGTTTTGGAACTAATGATTTAACTCAAACAACATTGGGATTTTCAAGAGATGATGCTGGAAGATTCATTCCGCATTATTTAAGCAAAAATGTTTTTGAAAAAGACCCATTCCAGACAATAGATCAGGAAGGTGTTGGTAAAATAATGAAACTTGCAGTTGAAAAAGCTCGTTCAGTTAATTCAGAAATTGATTTTGGGATTTGCGGTGAACATGGCGGAGATCCATCTTCTGTTAAATTCTGTCACAAGATAGGATTAAGCAACGTTTCATGTTCTCCATATAGAGTTCCAATTGCAATCTTGTCAGCTGCACAAGCAGTTATTGAAGAAAAAAATAATTAATATTTTCTAGAATCAACAAGATAAACTCCAGGTTGTTCTATATCCTGGGCTGGCCTTTGTTCTAAAGTTCCAAGACTCTCAGCTATAGGTTTCATTATGTCCATAATAGCAGTATACCCACTACAAATACCATTTCTAAACTCACCTTCAATTTTTTTCTGAGCTAATATCATAAGTCCAGATCCAACTAAAAACGTCAATCCCATTTCCAATAAATCTCTTCTGTTCATCTTAGATCAATTAATATTCCATTTACAATATTTAAATCTTTCTATTTTAACTACTTAAAAGTAAATAATAAATTCATTTAAACCCATATCACCATATCAATAAAATCGCCCTGATAGCTCAGTTTGGCGGAGTAGCTGCTTCGTATTAAAAAAGAAAAAGCAGTTGGTCGCAGGTTCAAATCCTGCTCAGGGCTTATCTCTTAGAAAAAGGATATCTCTTTATTTTTTTACAATTTGTACAATAATAAATTAATTTTTTATTTTTTACTCTGGCCCTTAATGTTCTCCCCGGTATTAAATAAGAATAACAATATTTACAGATAAATCTTTTATATCCTAAAGGTATTTTTACCTTGTATTTCATAGAAATTTTTCTTGCTAAAGTTACATACCTATTTGCCAATTCTAAATTATTCTTAGAACTTTTCTTAGCTTCATTAAATAAGGTTTCAATCCTTTCTTTAGCAATTTGTTTTTGTTTTGATTTTGGTATCATTATAATTATAAAACAATAAAGAAATAATAAAGCTTTCTAAATTTTTAATAAAGGTGGGCAACTAACCAAAGAACCTATTTGGGAAGCTCCATTTATTTTTTTGGTGGAAACCTCTGTGCATTCTTCTCCATTTTGCGTGCGAAAGCTTCCCCCAAATTAATATTACATTCATTAGACATTTTAAGCAAGAGATAAAGTAAGTCTGCTAACTCTTCATTCATATTAATGTCTTTTTCTGAGGTGTGTTGTCCACCATAATTTTTCATGTGTAAAACATTTCTTGCTACCTCACCTAATTCTTCGATCATATGAGTTAGAATATCGCTAGGAGGCGTTTGCCAATCTCTTTCCTTTACAAAATTATCAATGTGGTCTTGTAGCTCCTTTATATTTTTATTTTCCATTAGATATACACTCTCTCTATACAAATCTTTTCAGTATATTTTTTATTCCATCAATACTCGAACTCTTATTATTGCCAGAAATTCTGTGCCATGCACCTTCTAGCATCATACCCAAGTTCTCAGAGTCAATGCTGGACTTTGACCTGTATCCAATTATAGGTTTTTGAGCTATATAAATTCTTTGATATTCCATCGCAACTCCAGCACTAGCCTGGTCAAATACTATTAGCATTAAATCTGAAGTATCTACTGCTCTTTCGTTTGCTTCTAATATCTCAATAGGACTCAATCTTGTGTCAATAGGTACCTCAATTTGAGGCAAGTAGGTGTCAAAACCCAGATCATTACATAATTTGAACAAATCCAGATTAAGCCTTTGTTGTTTGTAATCTCCAATTTTAGAAGAAATGAATATTCTTGAAGTTTTTCTTTTAGACATTTATTCCCCTATCTCCTAGTATTTTTTTAGTCGTTGCAATTGATTCTCTGTAAAAATCCCTTAGGTTTCCGTTGTTACTTATTCTTGCATCAACAGTGATCAATAATTCATCTGTCCCTAAGGCTCTTTCCCTATCTTCTAATTCTAAGAAAGCTTCTAAAGTTAGAGGGTCTCCCTCTCTACCACGTAATACTGTTCTATTGTATCTAATATCCCTATCAGCATAAATTCCAATAGTTATCAATCCAGAAGCACAACTTTTGATAGATTGTTTATCTGCCAACTCCCTTAAAGAATCAACAACTATGACTTGATTGTCTACCAATAGTTTTTCAATATATGGCTTTGCAATGTCCATAAAATGGTTATTTGTTTCTTCCCTAATTTTATCGCTGACTCTTGCTATGTTTTCTACAGTTAGTTCTAAATCTCTACGTTTTACTTCAGCCCTCACAATATCTCCAGTAGATAACGAAGGTATTTTGAGATCTCTCTTTACAAAATGTGAATAAGTTCCTTTTCCTGAATTTGAATAACCCACCAATCCTATTACAAAGCTCATCTTTTTCTCATTAAATAATGATCCAATTTAATTTTCGCAATTCCTACATCAACAGTTTGTTTTCTTTCTAAGTGAAAATATTTCTCTAGTTTAGAATCTAATTTTCGCAAGTTATGAAAATCACTTTTAACTTCATAAACTTCTCCTGTTAAAGACCTATATCTTAAATTTTCTTCCCCTCCTCTAAATTGTATCATACTTTCAGCGTTAAAATTCGCCAAAATTAATTTTCCATTAGTTTTTAGAACCTTTGAAATTCCACCCAAAAAGGCTTGTAAATCTTGTACGTGATCTAGAACAAATGATGTATGTACAAGATCACTTATTCTAGTTTCCAGATGGACTTCTGGAAACTGTCCTAATATGTACATGGCTTTTGGAACCTGTCGTGAATTAAGTTTTATCATTTCAATAGAAACGTCTACTCCTATCTTATCCTGAGCCCTAATCTTTCTTAAAAATGAACCATCAGCACAACCTATATCGATCACTGTATCATATATGCTTCCACTAATTATCTCTCCAGTTAATTCTTCTTCTAACTTTCTTACTGCGGCAGTAGTTGGATGGTTAACAGCATCGCTATATTCCTCAGCAATCTTGTCATAGAATTCCCTAACTTCCATATTATTTCCGAAATTTCAAACTATTTAAAAAGATTAATCTATAACCAACAATAATAAGTTACGGTGCCTATTTGTAAAATGTGGGCAACTAACCAAGGTTCCCACGCGAAGCGCAGTACAGCTTGGAACGTGTACGGTCTTGACTGCCAAGTTCGAAATGGGTTTGGGTAGAACCGTAGCTATGGTCGCCCTATTTTTTAAGTTTAGCAAGAGGTTTATAAAATTTTCTATCCCTATTTTCAACAGCTTTGCCTATTGTACCACCAAGATAATTATGATCAATGAACCATGTAGGCCTTAATTCAGTAGTCTCTGGATCCTGGGTGTATACCATACCAGAGCGCGCCCCGTAAACTAGTTTAACTTCTGGCTGTATTTGTTCTTCATTTTTACTCATTAATTTACAATAAGTACCAACAGTTAAAACACCCAATAAAGTAACCAACCCAATATTTCTTATTCTTTCAGATATCATAAGAATTCTCCTCTTCTTATTTTACTCATAACACCAAGCAATTCCCTGGTCCTCATATTGTAAAAACCGTTAGGCAAACCAACCTTATTCATTCTGCAATATTCTTTTACCCATTGTCTATATCCACCGACAGTAGAAGGGCCAACTTCCCATCTTGGCATTTTAACTTCTTGCCTTTGCGCTTGTTCTTCTACAGTTCTGTCTAAACCATTAAAATCCAGAAGCTCCAATTGCCCCATTATTTCTTTCCTTTTTGCCATATTTTTATTTATACATTTAAAGTTTATAAATTTTTCTATTTTTATTTACCCCATAGTAGTAAATAAGATATATATAGCCTATTAGTCTTCTTTTTACTAAAATAAACAAGGGGTGCTATACTTATGAAAGCAAAATCAAATAAACATGATCTTTCAGCTGTGTTAGTATTGTCTTTGGTTCTTACCTCAATATTAATAATAAATGGTAACTTTAAAACAGGCCAAGTAGTTGGAGGACAAGGAAGCATACTGGCTGATTCAAATCCAGACGGAGCAAATATTTTAGTTAATGGAGTAAATCAAGGATTTACAGCAAGAACAGTTCCAGTTTCAGTAGGAACACATAACGTTGTTATAAGCAAAACAGGCTACTTAGATTATAGCACTACAGTTAACGTTGCTTCAGGAGAAATAGTAAGAGTCAATACAAATTTAATGGTTGATCCGAATTATTGGGACAGCACACAATATGGTTCTGTAACAGTAATGTCAACTCCGCCAATGTCAAATGTATTCATAGACGATGTTTACAAAGGAGTAACACCAATTACAATAAGAAATGTTTCACCAGGAACTCATGGAATTAGAGTTTCAAAAGCAGGATACAATGAGTACATAAATACAATCTACACATATGCTCAACAAGACAACAATTTCAATGTAAACTTAGTTCCTTAATTTCTATTTTTTATTTTATTTTTTCTAGTGTAATAATGCTTAAATACCCCACAACTAAATTATATCTATGAGAAGTATAGCATTAACTTCAATAGGCTTAGCAGGATTATTAGTTTCTGGTTGTAGTAGTTTTTCTAGTGCTAATTATGGTTACCAGATAACTTATCCTAAATATGTTGAGATTTTAGCTAAAGATGCTGAAAGCTTAGCCCGTAGAGGTAATGCTGATGATTTATATGAAGCTGGAAAGATCTTCATGAAAATTGGAAGAATAGAAAGAGCAGAGGGCGTTGCAGAAGCATTGTTAGAAAATAAAAGAAATTTCGCATTAAATTTGTATGATGAATTGCAAAGATATAGAGATTCACATCCATCAAAGAAATGATTTAATACATTTTTAACTTTCCGGTTATCTTATCAATTTTATCCTCTTTATCAGGCCCAATGGCCAAACAAGTTTTGGTTGGTTCTTTAAAAAAAGTTTTTCCGGCATCAGTTATCAAAGAAGTTACTAATTTTAGTGCTTTGGCCTTTTTTTGAAAATCTAATAATTCTTTTTCATCCTTTACTTTAAGAATCACTTTTTTCATCCCCTGTTCTCGCCATTCTCTAACTATCATTTCAGAGGATTTTAAAACTGCTTCAACAGAAGCATGGCTACATTGTGCTGCTAGCTTTCCCTTATCCATTCTCAAGTCCAGTCTACAGAGAATTACTTGTTTCATAAAATTTTTATTACTTTGTCGTTTAAAAAACTTTTGAAGTAACTTTTATATAATATTAGATACTACATAAATGCATGAAAAGGGGTTTATTTTTGTTATTTCTTGTATTATTTAGTGCTTTCGTTAGTTCAAGGTCTATTGATTTAATAACTAGCTCAAATTATCAAATTGAAGATAAGAATATTACCCTATTAAGAGTATATGAAGATAAGGCCTTGGTTTGCGTGAATGGATTCAAAACAATAGTAACAGAAAACGTCATAAAAAAAGTAAATGGTGTTAATATAGAATTAAGAAATACTAGGGATAGTATTGCAAATTTTGATTTTGATTATTCCTGCAAAGGCTCCTGTGTTTGTACAGATGATTGCAACAATAATCCCTGTCTTAAAGAAAGTAATGAAATAATTCCAGAAATTAACCAGATCGAAGATGGTCAAGCCAGCAACGAAATAATAGATAACCTAGTTGAAACAGGAGAAGATGAAGTTGTAACAAGTGAAAACATAGGTATTGGAAGCATCATAATTGCAGCCTTAATTATTATTGTCCTATTTCTAGGAGTAATCATATTATGGAAGGTATATTAGCGTTTTAATTTTCTCTTTGCTTCTTCCTCAAGTTTATCAAATATCTTGTGCGTTACCTTAGCAATATCCCAGTCATCTGCCTGCGCAATTATTTTTATTTTCGGAGCCTCTATTTTTCCATTAATAGAAATTTTTGCTCTCGTTCCTTGGCTTTTTGAATGTGTCTTTATCACCAGAACCAAAGTTTCATCAGGATAATATCTTTCTAATTTTGGATATGCTTTTTCAGAAATTTCAGTTAATTTCTCCATGTCTTTTTCATTTAAATTATCTAAACCCACATATTGAATTGGCATAATTTATCACCCTTTATTTAATCTCTTTTAATTTTCCAAAGTTATAAACTTTATCCTCCACAATAAATATTTCAAAATTTCTTAAATCTTTCAAATAAGGAGATAAAAACTTTTCTTTTGTTATATCAGATCCTTCTATTAAAGGATTAAATGAAGGCATTACTATTAAATTATGCGATTTATACTTTCCTTTCAAAAAACACTTAAATCTTTCATCTGGTCTTTCCTTGAATGAAATTGCAGGATGTTCGTGGCTTATTATTACTGTTTTTTTTAGGTTTTTTACTATAGCATCCCCGTGTATTATAGAAATACTATCTATATCTAGCTTTTCTTTTATTTCTATATCCCTCTTTCTTGCAATGGGCTCTAAAATAGTATCATGATTTCCCTTAATAAAAATTAATTTATATTTTTCTTTTAAAGAATCTATAAATTTTAATGAATCCCTCCATTCCTGTTGGCTTATTCTGCCGAATTCATCTTTCAAGTCACCATTTATGATTATTATTTTTGGTTTTGCTTTTTCTATTATTTTATTAACGCTTTTTATGACTTGATCTATCTGAGAATACGGAACTAAAATACCTTGATTTACTAAAGACTCTTCAAAACCCAGATGCAAGTCACCAAATATTAAGTAATCTTTATATTTTAAAGCTAAATCAACTATTTCTATATTATCTAGTATTTTCATTAATAAAAGAGAAATAAGAAAAAATAAAAAGGTTTCTAACCTCTTCTAAACAAACGCCTTGTTTGACCTGTTGTTAAATTACCCAATGGCTGAGTTGAAGTTGATGTAGATGAAGAAGTACTTGTCTCTGCGCTAGTGCTTGTAGTAAACTCCGTGGTTGAAGTTGTTATTTCTGTTGTTGTGCTTGTTTCTCCAGTTGTTGTACTAGTTAACTCTGTTGTAGAAGTGCTACTTGACGAAGTGCTTGTCGTTTCTTCAGTAGTGCTGGATGTTGTAGATGAAGTTGAACTTGTTGAGGTACTAGAAGTTGTTGTACCGGCCTCATTTCTGCAAATTTCTTTGCATTGTAAATCAGCATCTCTAACTTCTTCTTCACAAGATTTCTTCTCTTCCCTTGCTGATTTTCTACATTCCCTATAGTCTCCAATACAATCCATCTTTTGACTCAAATAATTTACCCTGCATACATTTCTGCTTTCACCTGAAGATTTACATTCCTCATAGTTATTGTTTGCTTCTTCTGTACAGGATTTATAAGTTTCTCTGCAATCAGAAGTATCATCTTTATACGTTTGTACACAGTCGCTTCTATCTGTTAATTTCTCTTCTCTGCATTCACTATAGCAATCACGTATGAATCTTCCATGACCTTGGGAATCAAAATCGGTGTGGGGGTTTACAGCATAAACTGCAATTGCTGAGAGTATTATCATAGAAAAAAGAATATACAATATAGCTTTTCTTTTCATAAACCTTACCTCCTTTTGTTAAAAAAGGCCCTTATTATTTTTAAATATTATTGTGATTAATTTATATATCAAATTTTTTAGCAAGTGGTAGTAAAATTAAGCTCATTTTTGATAAATTTTTAAAAAATTAAATAAGCAAGTTTAGTCTTTTCGTATAAATAACGTAGCCCCGCTTTTTTCTTGATTAAAGTTTATTGGAATATCTCTAATCGCAAGTCTTATGCCTTCGCTTGCTTTAGGTGGTATCTTATCACCGAGCAAACATGTGACCATTAATGTACTTTCAAAGCTTTGTCCAACATTATCAGGATCAATTATGACTTTAATAAGGGCTCTACCACCTTCAAAATTATCTGGTAAACCTTGTGAACCACCGTTGCCATATGATTGGAAAGTTATTAACTTAGTAACAATCCACTTGCCGGTTCCAATAATTTCCCCATTTGAATTTTTATGTATAACAGTACCAGATCCAGTAATATTTTTTGGTTTTGTATTAAAGCTTCCTTCACCAACAAGTTCAATAGTATCCCCGTTTTTAGCTGTTGATATTACATTACCAAAGTCTCTCAGAAACCCGGTACCTATCATAAAATCATATTTAGAGTTTTCTCTTGCTGTTATAAAAGGCACTAATAAGCAAATCATTAAAAACAGAATAAGAATCTTGTTAACAACGAATTTCATATATTTTAACAAGCTTTTTCTTTTTTTATATCCTTTGTTTAATCATAAAAAATATTTTAAAGCTTATTTTTGATAAATCTTAGCTAAGACCATATCGTGCATCCTTCTTATAAATTCTATTTTATCTTCCATCTTCATTACGTCTGTGTACCCCTGTAAAACTAAATTAAAAGCAAATGGTGTTGGTAATGTAGTATGGATTTGTTTTACTTCAACTTTTCCAGATTTTATCTCAGCTAAAACTTTTTTTGCATTTTCAATATCCATTAAATCCTGCAAAACTTCTCTTCTAGCTTCTTTCAATATTGAAAAGTCATTATCTATTGCTTTCACGGCCTTTAGTAATATCATTGAAGAAACAGTTTGTCTGCCAACTTTTTTAACTCTTCCTTTATAAGATCTCAATATCATTAAAGCCCTCATAGCACAATGCCTAAATCTTCTTTTCAATACTTCTGTTTTCTCAATCGCCCTCTTCATTACTTCTTCTAAATTCTCGCCAGTTAATAATTCGAAAGCCCTCAAAACCTGCATATTTTGATAAGAACTTAAATAAAAACCGTTGTCATTTATTCCAATTTCAACATCTCTCTTTTGTATTTTAGCTATCGCATAAGCTACTGCTCTTGATAAGACATCATTAACCCTTCTTCCGTATAGAGAATGGAAAACAACATATTTTTTATTTTTTTCGTCATGATAAAATTCTATTAATAATTTTCTATCATCCGGAATTTCAGAGTATAAATATTGCTCATTAAAATATTCATAAATTGCATTTGCCGAGTTATTATCTAAATATAAGTATTCATTGATAAACTTGATTATCTCTTCCTTTGTTTTTTTATTAACAAATAAATCTTCAACATATCTTCTAAATTTCTGAATATCATTTGCTAAATCAAAGCTTAAAGGAAGCATTTCAGAAAACCAACTAGGAACCGTAGGGTTTTTTTCAGGAACAGCCTTAACTTGCGCTACTGTTCCTCTGGAAAACAGAAATTGGTAAGTGCTCCCCCCCAAAACAAATATATCTCCTCTTTTTAACCTCTCTAAAAACACTTCATCTATAGATCCAATAACTTGCTCTCCTATTTTGACTTTAACAGAGGTTTCATCAGGTATTGTTCCTATGTTGGTCATGTAAAGAACTCTTGCTAATTTACCCCTTTTTCCTATGTTCTTGGTTTTTTGATCATACCATATTTTAGCATAAATATAACGATTTTCTAAAGAGGAATATTCTCCGGCTAAATATTTTATAATCTCATCAAAATCTTTTCTTTGTAAATCCCTATAAGGATAAGCTTGTTTTATTAATTTGAATAAATTATCAACATTCCATATTCTTTGAATAGCCATACCAAATATTTGCTGTGCTAAAACATCCAGGCAATTTTTAGGTATGTGTATCTTGTCTATCTTTTTTTCTATTGCCGATTTTAATAAAACGGAGCATTCAACTAAGTCATCTCTGTCTAAAACTATTAATCTTCCTTTAACAGTATCATGTAATGCATGTCCACTGCGACCCACTCGTTGGACAAAACGGGCAACTGACTTTGGTGAACCCAAGCAAATAACCAAGTCTATAAAACCAATATCTATTCCCAATTCTAAGCTTGTGGAGCAAACAACAGCTTTTAATTTTCCTTCTCTTAATTTCTGCTCAACATCTAGCCTGTGTTTTTTTGATAAAGACCCGTGATGTGCTGCGATATTCTCAATATATTTCTTGGGGAATTTCTCTTTTAAATGATGAACTACTCTTTCCGTTCCTGCTCTAGTATTTGTAAATATTAACGTTGTTTTATGTTGCTCTAGTAATTCATCAAGCAAAGAATAAAGTTTATGATGTAATTGATATTGTGTAATATTTATTAAATCAGAAACCGGGGAAATTACTTTTAAATCATATTTTTTTAAATGTTGAACATCAGCTATTTTACAGTTTCTTTTAGAACCAACTAAAAATTGAGCAATTTCCTCTAAAGGAGCCACTGTTGCCGATAACCCAATTCTTATCATATCTTCAGACATTTTTCCCAATCTTTCTAACGAAAGTGATAAGTGCGTTCCTCTTTTATTCTCAGCCAATGAATGTATTTCATCAACTATACAGTATTGAACATCTTTCAATAACTCTGAAAACTTTATTGATGACAGCATTAAAGCCAAGGATTCAGGGGTGGTTATTATTATGTGTGGGGTTGCTCTTAACATCTTTTGTTTATCTGCGGCTTTAGTGTCCCCAGTTCTAACACCGATTCTAATGCCAAAGGATTTATTTGACTGAGAAGCCATTTCTTGTAAAGGTTTTATTAAATTAATTTCAATATCATTGGATAAGGCCTTTAACGGTGAAATGTAAACTACATAAACCCGGTTTTCCAATTTATTTTCTTCCGACAAATTAATTAATTCATTAATGATTGAAGTAAAAGCAGTTAATGTCTTACCAGAGCCAGTTGGCGCGGAAACCAAGATATTTTCTTTTTTATGTATAGGAATTATAGCATATTTTTGTGGTTCTGAAAAAGTTTTAAATTTGTTTTTAAACCAAGTTCTAACTATAGGATTTAAAATTTCAAATATTTCTTCATCACTATTTTGGTTTTTTATAAAGGTTAGAGACATTTTTAAAAGACGGGTGTAATAATGAAATTAGCTTCTTAAACTTATTGTTTCTATTTTAAGAAATTAGTTATACTACAACAACTGCCGGATTTCTTTGAAATTTTAATGCCCTTTCATAAATGTTCAATCTATTTATGAGTAAAAATCTTTCATTATAGTTAAGATCTTTTGTACAACCATTGAAAGGCACCACATCTCTTGAACCGTAAAGATCTAGATGTAAACGCAGAGATAATACATAGAAATCTAAAGCCCCGCCAGTTAATCCCTCTGGTTTGGGAAATGCCTCTTTCCACTCTTCTGGTTCTTCCTTAGTTAACTCTTCTGATGTAGGAATCGATTCTATTCCCATAATAAATCTTAGAGAATAGAAATATATAAACTTGTTGTTTAATGTATTACTGTTTTTCAGAAGATAAATTATTCTCTTTCTTACTTCTTCTTAAAGACCCAACTAATTCTTCTAATTTTCTCATTATCTCATCTTTAGAACTAAATCTTTCTCTAGTTGACAAATTAGAGGGTGGACTTGAAATTGATTCAACATCAAGCTCTAATCCATTTGGGTTATGAATCCACTCTGTACTATCAAAAGTGTTTACTGAATATCCACTAGAGAGGATGCGCCTATGCTTTTCCACATATTCTAATGCCTCATCAACTCCATCACTCGTAGATTTATACATTAGATTAAGAAAAGGCCTTCTTACCATATTATTTAACAATTCTATAAAATTAATTAACCTTTCTCACCACAGCAGGTAGTGAATTTGGATAGATTATTTTATCATATGTTGAACAAGATTTATTAATAATCATTTAGTTATGTTATATATGAACCATACAGCCTTAGAAGTCATAGCTGTCAAAGAAGACCCAATTGTTTTGGATTATGCTAAATCAGAAAAACCAAAAAGAAAATGGTATAACCCTTTAAAATATAAAGGAGCCGTGGTTGGTTTGGGATATAGCTTAATCTGGCCTGCAACTGTTTTAGCTTATATCTCCGGTTGTAAAGATCTTTATGATAAGTATTTACCACATGAAAGTTTTCAAGATAACGCTGTTTATTATTTATTCAAAACGCCATCAGAATTCGTAGCTGATTCTATTGAAAACCTAGTTAGAGATACTAACATGAATAATCGTTTTGTTGTACTTGGCGTTTATCTTGGATCATGGGCTTTAACTAGTCACATTATAGAGAAAACTGTTTCTTTCACCAAGAAAAAAATATTAAAGAGAAAGTAGATTTTTATTATTAAAATTGCAATACTTCTCAATAGGACATTTAAAACACAAGGGTTTTATTGGTTTGCATATATTTTGGCCGTGAGATACAAAGGCCCTGTTAACATTTTTCCATTCGTTTTTAGGAAATAATTCTTCAAGTGTTCTTTCTACTTTTAATGGATTTCTTCCCTTTACAAATTCTAGTCTATTGCTAACCGTCATGCAATGAGTATCAATACCTATAACATCTAAATTATGAACTTCAGCTAAAAAAACATTAGCTGTTTTTCTTCCAACACCAGGTATTTTAATTAACTCATCAAACTTTTTAGGAACTTCCCCCTTATGATTATCTAATAAGTATTGTGCTGCTTTTTTTATTCTCTTCGATTTTTCTCTGTAGAATCCAATGGATCTTATTATTTTTTGCAGGTCATTTAAGGAAAGTTTAGCTAATTTATTAGGATTATCAGCATATTTAAATAAATCATTAGAAACTTTTTTTGTTTGTGTATCTCTTGCTCTAGCGCTCAATATTGTTGCTATCAAAACTTTAAATGGATCTTTTGTTTTCTCCTGTATTGAAGTTGAAACTGGTTTTTGGTATTTATTATACTCTCTTTTTAGAATTTTTAATATAATCAACGCTCTCTGTTTTTTATCCATATTAAACATTAATGCTAAAAAACTTTCTTACTAATAAACCTATCAAAAAAGTTAATAAAGCTATTCCTAAACTAAGAAAAACCATCTCAAAAAATCTTTTCTTAAATGGTATGTCTTTTGCAATAGATGAATAAAAAGTAAATAAAAATATTATTAATATTGCACTTGATACTGTCAAGGTTAAAGCTAAAAAGATGTTAGAAACCATAAAATAAGGCAGAACTAATATAAAAACAGTTACTATGTAAGTTATTCCAGTATATACTGCTGCTCTTACAGGATGTTTTTCATTGCCAGGTTCTGATTTTGTTGATAAATATTCTGAAGCCGCCATTGAGAAAGAAGCAGCTATTCCAGTAATCAAACCAGTTATGGCAATTAGTCTTGTGTTCTGTAAGGCAAGAGTTAATCCTGTTAATGCCGCAGTTAATTCTACTAAAGCATCATTTAAACCAAGAACAATTGAACCTATGTAACTAAGTTTTTTTTCATTAATCATGGAAAGTAATTGTTTTTCATGCTTGTGTTCATCTTTTTCTATTTTCCTTGCATTTGGTATGTATTTGGCTATTTTTTTATATGATTTCTGAGAAAATTCTTCTCCTCTTTCCATTAATTTTACGCCAAAAGTTAATCCTAGTAATTTAGAAAAGATGTAATAAAACCATATTTTAATTTTATTAGGCCTTACATCTTTATTTGTATATTTTTTCCATATATCGTGATGTTTTATTTCATCTTTTGAAATCTTTTCTAGGATTTTCTTATTTCCTTTGTTTTTTTCTGTTTTTGCTAGTTTATCATAAATATTATACTCGGTTAATTCACTTTTTTGTGCGGATAGAAGAAGACTTAATACTTTACTATCTATTACCTCTTTTTTCATATATAACTATCACAATTGATTATTTATAAAACTTTTTTATTTTTAATACTCTAACTTATTTGTCCAAGCAGGAACTTTTACATCTTTAGCAACATCATATTGTGGCGTATAGGGTTTTATATCTAAGATGGGGGTATTATCTATTATATCTAAACCTTTCACAGTTATGATATTATTGTCAATTGAAACTATTTTTGCAGTCGATATTCCTATTGGATTTGGTCTTTCAGCACAACGGCATGCAAAAATACCAACTTCAGGAACTTCTTTAGTTTTTCCTTGCGGTACGTGCTTAATATCACATTTTTTAACTTCATGCATCCAATAAATAACAACGAGATGTGAATATTCATTTAAACCATCTAAGGCATCTTTGTATTCTTTATTAATAACTAATTTTGTAATAACGTTACGCCAATTACCAAAATGCTTTTTTTCTTGATTTTTTGCAATACCAATTGATTTTATTTTAATTTCCATAATTAATTTCGTTAAAGAAAAACCTTATATAAACCTATTGCTTAAATAAAAATTATGTCCTATAAATTAAAATGAACAAAAAAATATTAAATCTATTAATAGAATTAGAAGAGTTTGGTAAACTGAATTTTATGTTTAATGTTCCAAGAGAAACAGGAGAATTATTAAATTTATTAGTTAAAATAAAAAAACCAAAAAAAATTTTAGAAATAGGGATGAGTAACGGATATAGTACAATTTGGTTGGCAGAACCAGGTTTTCCAGTTATTTCAATAGAGGCAGATCCTAAAAAAATAATCCTGGCAAAAGAAAACTTAAAAAAAGCAAACTTAAAAAATATTAAAATTTTGCAAGGTTTTGCTTTGGATATTCTAAAAAACATAAAAGAAAAATTTGATTTTGTTTTCATAGATGCTACAAAAAAAGAATATTTGGATTATTTTAAATTATTAAAATTAAATAAAAGCGCAATAGTTGTGGCTGATAATATCATTTCACATAATATATTACATTATCATGAATTTGTTAATAAAAAATATAAAAGTTGTTTAATCAAAATTGGTTCTGGGATTGAAGTTACATCCATAGATTAAACCTATTTCTTCTTTCCAATATGTTCTAACAAATCTTTAGTAGCATAATAGCTCAATTGTTTCTTCTTTTGAAAAAGAGAATTATAACATTCCTTGCAAATCCAGTTTTTTCCGTCAACATCCGCTCTCAAATCGCCCATATTGGTTTGTTTCTTGCATCTGAAACAAGCGATTGTTGTATTTCTATCCACCATACTTGTTATATATCTGAACAAATATTTAAATTTGATTATTTTTATTAAAAACTTATATTCTTTAATATCGATAACTTTAAATAGGGGTAAATAGTTGAGCCGTTTAATTAAAATTAGCATTTCGCTAATTAAGGGAGGAATTTCCATGATAGAAGAACTTGAAAAAATCTATAGATTAGATGATGAAGACGACTCAGATGATGACACAGATGATGATTCTGATGATGATACCGATGATGAAGACGAAGACGACTCAGACGAGGAATAATCAAAAACAAGGAGAATATGTTTCTAAAAAATCTTAGGTTCAATACCTATGATTTTTAAATATTTTTTATGAAGTAGTCTTCAGGCAAAAACTTTTTTTTATAAGTTTTGAACACCTGAAGGCTTTCAGAATCTTCTATTATATCTTCAAATCTTTCTCTTATAGAAATGTAAATATTCCTAAATTCTTCTTTCGTTTTGGTTTCAACAGTTAATTCTAAATCCCAGTCTCCTATTAATTTATTTAATTCAATTATATTCTGGTTTAATTTGCAAAAAGTCTGTAATTCCTGCTCTCTTTCAACAGATAAATGGTGATATTTTAATAATATCTTGTTAACAGAGAAATCAATTTTCTGTACATTCAACAAAGGCTTAAATCCTTTTATTATGTCTGCCTTCTTCATATTTTTTATCCTTAATATTACTGTTTTGGGATTAACTTCCAGATCTCTTGCAATTGAAACAGAACTCATTTTGGAATTTTCATTTAGATAAAACAAAATATTTTTATCTAATTCATCTATTGTTAATATTTCCCTGTCCCCACCAATAATTATATCTTCTTCTTTAACATCCCCCAATAAATAAGCTCTCGGGTAATGATGTGATACTACACTAGTGGTTATATCATAATTTTTTAATTGTGGATTCTGTCCTATTAGTGCTTTGAACTGTTTGTTAAATTGTGAAGGATTTCTATTAGAAAAAACAGTCAATAAGTCATAGCTCCCACCGCATTCTGTTATTTCAGTTACATTTCCGGTTTTAGATATGTTTTTAATTAACTCAATAAATTTTTCTTTGCTTTGGTAGTTTATTTTGAATAAAACTCTGAAATTAAGAAAACCAAACTTAGCATAATCTATTAAAGAATAAAAGCCCAACACAAGTCCGTCATCAGTATAACTTTTAATCTTATGACTTACTAATTGCTGGCTCATTCTAATATTCTTACCAATTTGAGAGAGAGCCAGTCTAGCATCTAAATCTAGCATTGAAAGAAGTTTTAAATCCTTAATCTTGTTTTTCATTAATTTGTATTAAAGTAATCTTATTTAAATATCTTTCCGATTTTACAAATTTTTTGTTAGTAATGTTATAATATAAGTAAAATAAAAAAGTATTATGACAAGATACAAAGGACAAGAGGAAAGAAATCTTCACGATTACACAATACTAGATCGCGATTTAAGATTAGGGCAGACAGAAGTTAACATTTGGTCATCAAGTAATGTTTTTTCGGCTCTTCAAGAAGTAAGAGATGAACAGATTAGAAGAAAAAATAATAATCCTGTTAGATTAGTTTCTGCCTTAGGCAGATTATTTGGATATGAAAGAGCCGATTTTTCAAATTTCTCCCCGTACTTCATAGTTCTGGGCTATAATTCACAAAGCCAGGATCATGAAAGATGGGTTACACCAAAAGTAGATACGCCTCTAGTTGGAGAAAGATTTAGTAGTCTAAGGCTAGATGATAGACTTGATTTGGGTTTCGATTTAAAAGGACTTCCACTTATTTTAGATAAAGACGGAAAAATTGTTTATGTTGCTCCAACAATAAATATCCCAGGACTTAATGGTAATTCACATAAAAATGGAGTAGAATCTTCAAAATATCTTAAAGGAACACAAGTATACACTATGTGTAGAGATAATGGTGCAATAAACAGATTTTCAGATGGTAAACTAACTTTCTCAACAGATCAAGAACAAATAGATAGAATAAAACAAAGAATGTCGCTAGAAGATGTTAGGGCAATTACTCCTGGAATGGAAAGCCCACACGATGTTTTTTTAAGATTAGGTTACTCACAAGATGCGGCTTTTCTAGATGTTGCTTAATTATCAGTAAAAGTCTCAGTTTCATAAACATATATTTCAGAATTGGGATTTTTCCAAGCATCTTTATCCAAACCCGCTTTTTCGCATATTAATTGTAAAAACTCAATTTTATTATCAGCTTTTTCCCATTCACCAGGCAATAAAGTGCCTATTCTAACACTATGTCTTACTATAACACCATTAATCCCTTTATTTATTTGATCTAATAGCTCAACTTCAGATTCATAAGATAATTTTTTGATATTTTTAATAATAGATATCTCTATTTTAGCTATTTTCAAATCATCAATATTTAAAGGCGCAAATCTTTTATCTTCAAAGGCAGCAATTTTGGCATTTTCAATTACATCTAAGAACAATTCTTGATGCTCAAATAAAGTGCCAATAGAACCTAAGTTTTCATCATTAATTTTTATAGTAATGAAACTTGCTCCTCTGTTTTTAAGTTCATCTGGAATATCTTCAATATCAGATTCTTTTCCTTCCAGATGTTCTTCTAATGCTTTTCTCGCTAGATTAAGTAAAAATCTTTTATTTTCTTCTGAAACCATGATAAAAACCTTAAAGAAAAGGTATTTAAATATATTTAGTTTATTTATTATTAATGAATAATAAGAAGCTCGGAATAGTTATTTTGTCAATTGGAGTTATCACATTAATATTATTAGTCAATTTAATAGGAAAATATAATCAAGCCATAATAGACGAAGGTTGTTTTCCTTCTGAAGACTGTAAAAAAATTGAATCTTCACTTTCAATATCACATCTAGCTTTTGGTGTAATGGGTTTTGTTATTTCTTTGGGTTTTTACTTACTATTTTTTTCTAAAAGTGAAGAAGCCTTACTTAAAAGCCTTAATGAAGAAAAACAAACTAGAAATAAGGAAGATAGGTTTAGCATATTATTAAAAGCATTAGATCCATTTGAGCAAAGAATTTTAAAGGTTATTAAAGAACAGGATGGAATTACTCAAAATACGTTAAGAATAAAGGCAGATCTATCAAAAGCAAAAACTAGCTATGTTGTTAATGATCTTGAGGATAAAGGACTGATAAAAAGAATTAAAAAAGGCAAGACTTTTTCTGTTTATTTAAGAGGCAATATCTAAATGCTTCTATGAACGATATAACCTTAAAATATTGATATTTTTAAGTATTTTCAAGCAATAGTTCACAACCAAAAATATATAAACTACTTTATAATAAAAAATTCCATATAAAAGATAAATAGGGGGTTTAATGATGGAAGAGAAGAAAGAAGAAACTGTTACGTTAAAAAAATCAACTGTTTGGATGAGTATTTCTGGGGTTTTAGCGGTATTGTTAATAATCTCTGTATTTACCGCTGGTTTTGGGATTAGAGGAAATAGTATTACAGGAAAAACTGTAGATGTTCCTAGTCCAAGTCCCTCTCCTAGCCCTTCACCAAGTCCTTCGCCTTCGGGTATAGGCTTAGTTGATGCTAAAAAATGGGTTGATGATGATCCAAGTTTAGGGGATAAAAACGCAAAGTTAACTATCGTAGAGTTTTCAGATTTCCAATGTCCTTTCTGTGGTAGATTTAGAAGCCAAACTTTTGATCAGATTAAAAAAGAATATATTGATACTGGTAAAGTTAAATTTGTTTTCAGAGATTTCCCATTAAACAGCATACATCCATATGCTCAAAAAGCTTCTGAAGCTTCTGAATGCGCAGACGAGCAAGGCAAATTCTGGGAATATCATGACAAGTTATTTGAAAACCAAGGAGCTTTAACTGTAGATAACTTAAAGAAATATGCTTCTGATTTAAGTTTAGATACCAAGAAATTTAATGACTGCTTAGATTCAGGAAAAATGGCCAGCGAAGTTAACAAGGATACACAAGATGCTCAAGCTTCTGGTGGTTCAGGAACACCTTATTTCTTAGTAGGAAATAAGCCAGTTAGTGGTGCACAGCCATTTGCAAATTTCAAAGCTGCAATAGACACGCAGCTTTAATTTTTTAATTTTTTTAATGTGGGAAAATTTGAAGAACGTTTAGGAAGAATAAAGGAAGTGACTTTAACAAGACCTTATGTTTATTATTTTATTTTAATATTTCTTGTTTATTTAATCATAAATATTATTGTAAATAAGGTTTATATAACAGCACCAACATTGCTAACAAATAACCTTAAGATTATTATCCCATATTTAATATTTACCATCTTTATTGCTTTTTTAGTGGCTTTGAATATTAATCTTACTGTTAAAAAGTTTAAAGATTTAAGAAAAGTAAAAAAGGAAAGTGGATTAACATTTATTGGTATTTTTGGTGGTGTTTTAGGTGGTGCTTGTCCTAGCTGTTTTGTTGGATTATTTCCTGCCTTTTTAGGTTTGTTTGGAATTACAGCGACATTAAGTAGTTTGCCGTTTTTTGGTATTGAAATATTAGTTGGCTCTGTTATATTTTTAGTTATAGGTATGGTTTTATTAACCAGGGATAATGTTTGTAAAATTAAGAAATAGAGTTATATAATATTATTTAAGCGGTTTTATTAATCATTTTCTTAGATTTTTCCAAGAAAAAGCATCATTCATTATATCCATTCATAAAGGCTTCTTCCTCACCAGAAATCTCATCATTTTCTAATAATTCTTCAGTATACCTCTGGTCATATATATCTGTCTCATCAATATAACTATCATCTTCTAAATTAAATTTTGCCTTCAAATGATGTCTTTTCATTTTAACCTCCCATATGTTTTTATAAATAAAATAACCCTGACAAAAATGCCAGGGTTCTAGTGATTGAGTTTTTTAAGTTTGTTTTTACATTTTGCACCTCCGATGTTTATTTTAGAAAACAAGAGGTAATTAATTATTAAATACCCTATGAAAAACAAGTATAGAAAACTCTACTAGAGGTATCTTTCATAAGTCTTTTAAACAGAGCGTTAAAACAAATTAAATATGGTAATAGAGCTAGTCCATGGTCCGGGATGGTTTAATGGTGCAGACATAATCATCGACTTGGTTAGCATCTTTGTTTTGTCATTGATTGCTTTCTTCAGTGCAAAATATTACAGAATTAATGAAAACAGAAATTATCTATACCTAGCAATATCTTTTTCTTTATTAGCCAGTTCTTTTATCTTCAAAAACTTGATCAATTTTTTTATTTATTATAAATTTATTGAATTAGGCGGAGCCAAGATTATAACTCTAACATTCAAGACAACAGAAATATTAGAAGATCTGCTCTTTTTTGGTGTTTTATTATACAGATTACTAACTTTGTTTGGTTTTTATATATTATATTCTATTTATCAAAAACAATCAAAGGCTACTATCTTCTTGATAAGCTATTTAATTTTAGTGTCAACTTATTTTAGTAAAGAAATATATTATGTTTTTCACACAACGGCTTTTGTTTTATTATTAACAATAATAATCAGTTATTATTGGAAACATTTAAATAGGCAGTATTCCTCAACAGGATTATTAACATACAGTTTTATGATTATAGCAATAAGCCAAATATTTTTTATGGTTGCTGGCCTTGACAATCATTTCTACGTGGCAGGAAAACTTATACAATTGGTGGGATATATTTTGTTATTAATTACATTCATCATAGTGATTAAGTATGGCAGGAAAAAGAACAAAAACAGACATCATACATGATATGCTGAGTTCTATAATTGATAAAGGCATGCAAATAAAGCCAACACACCTGATGTATAGGTCTAATCTTTCTCATTCCCAAATGACTTTATATCTTGAGGAGCTTGTAAGAAAGAATTTTATAAAAAAGATAGATAAATCAGGTTATGGGTATCTCATAATTACAGATAAAGGTTTGCGTTTTGTACAAAAATTCAGGGAAATGAAAGAATTTGAAAAAGCCTTTGGTTTATGATTTTAGCATTAGAAATGTTTATAATGCTTTCTTCAGTGTAATTTAATAAAATGAATAACAAAACTTTAGGATTAATTTTAATTGCAATAGCTTTAATTTTCACAATACCGTTAATTATTTTTAAAATCCAAGTTAATGATTTAGTTGCAACTACGATGGAATTAAGCGGCGGAACTTGCATTAGAAATGGTATTTGCGAACATCAGCAAAGCAATTTACCAATCTATATAGGTATAATTATCATAGTTCTCACTCTATCATTGGGTTTATACCTCCTATTTTTTGAAAGCGGCCAGAAAGTATTACAAGAAACGCATGAAAACATAGTAAAAAGATTAGAAGAGACTAAAAAAGAAAGAAGTAAAAATGAGAAATTTGATATATTACTAAAAGGCTTAAATGAAGATGAAAAAAAAGTAATAACCGCAGTTAAAGAACAGGATGGAATAAAACAAAATACTTTAAGATTAAGAACAGACATGTCTAAATCCAAATTAAGTCTTGTTTTAACTGAATTAGAAAAAAAGAACCTCATTAAAAAAGTACCAGAAGGAAAAACCAATAAAGTTTACATCAAAACAGGTTTATAAATAAAAAATACAAAGTTTAATTTATAAAAATAATAAAAAGAACCTATTATCTAAAAAAATTATTTGTCAATTAAAAGATCTCACTTTAAAATATCTATTCCTAACTAAGGTCGCTGTTTAGAAGATAATTCTTTGTATTTTGATTTAGCCGCACTCAATAGATTAAGTTGCGATCTAACAATCTCTTTTTTTCTGTTTTGTATATAGGGAAAAGACCCTCTGACCCATTTAGTATGGTCTGCTAACAAATCTCTAAACTCCTCTTCTGAAGGATTGTTTGGATCTTTCCAATCTTGAAAAACTTTGAAATCATTTAAATTGGATATTATAAATATTTTAACTAAATCTCCCAAATCTTGGGCCTTAGTCATCTTTTCCATTTGCTTCTGAGTAATCTCAAGTCTATATTCGGGATTTATTGCAAATTCTCCTGGGAATTTTTCTGGCCCCCATAACCTAAAACACCGTTTATATTTCATTCTTTGCTCATCAAGTGGGACTCCTGAATATTGCGTATAGTTTCTAACGTTTAACATAAAGATCCACCATAGATGATTATTTATAAATCTTTCTATTTTTAACTATCATATAGTAATTATTATTTTTAGTTTTACTAAAATTATTAGCTAAAACTCATTTATAAACGGTCTAGTACCATTTCTTGAGGGTTATAAACGATAAGGCCCTTTCTGTTTCACAGGTTAATTATAAATCAACTCTCTTTCTAGAAGAAGCATATGATTTTAGAATTATTTAAACATAGGAGGTTAAATAATGGAAAAAAATGAAAAGTTTTTAGTTAGTTTGCTAGTAATAACACTGGTTATAGGGGTTTTTAACCAAATACAGCTTTTTTCTATGAAATCTGATGGCAGTATTGGCATTAATAATCCACTAAGTAGTGTTGGTAATTTGCCTACGGGCGTATCTTTAGTGTCCGCCAGTGTTATTCCTGGTGGTGTGCCAAAAATATATGGCAAAGAACTGAATGTTAAATATGATGACATAAGCCCAAATGATCCTCAATTAGCAAATCAAAAAATTGCTGTTTTGGGTAATCTGGATAAAACAATAACGTTAACAGGAGATGATTTACAGAGATATATTAGAATCGCCTCACAAATTAGTTGCGAATATTGTTGTGGTGCTAAATCAATAATATTTAGTACAGGACAGCCAGCATGTGGATGTGCTCACAGTTATGCAATGAGAGGATTAGCCAAGTATATGATTACAAAACACGGTAAAGAAGTTTCTGATGATGAGATTTTAAGCGAGATGGCCAAATGGAAAACTTTGTTCTTCCCGGGCGTAATGCAATCTAAAGCAGATGCACTAAAGCAAAATGGTATAGAATTTAATTACGTTAACTTGGGGAGCAACAAATACAGAGGCATAGAGAAAGGTCAAAGTTCCAGCGGTGGAATGGTAGGAGGTTGTTAGTATGGAAAAGAAAGATTATTTTATTATTTCTATGGTCACCCTATTAGCCGTAGTTTCGATTGTGCAGGCATTTCAGATAGGATCGCTTAAACCTTCAGGTATAATAACCGGAAACGCTGTTGGTGGAGCTATTGATACAAGCGGATGGACAGAAACTGAGAAAATGAATTATGAACACCATGGTATCTTGCCAGCAAGATTACAGGGAAGCGTAAAACAAAATGCAGCAAGCCCGACAATGGTCGGAGGATGTTAAAATGAAAACTAATCTACTTATGACAATTTTAATTATCGCCTTACTGGTATTAAGCGCAGTACAGGCATTTCAAATTAATACCATAAAAAGCGGATCTGGTGGTAGTATAGTTAAGTCTAGTAATAGCGAAGACAGTTATCCTAGTCAAACCCAGCAAACTACTAGGTATACACCAACAAGTTCTCCTCAAATGGTTGGTGGTTGTTAATGAATAAACTTTTTTTTATTTTATTTTTTATTTTATTTTTAATTCCGGTTAGTTATGCTGCTGATCAAGCAATCATATATAAAAATTCTGCTTGCGGTCATTGTAACGTTTATCTTAAAGAACTTAATGATTTCTTAACCAGAAATAATATTGAAAATGTTGTCGAGAAAAATATATTAGAAGATCAAAAAGCACTGGTAGAGTTAGATAAATTTACTCAAGAAAAAAATATTCCATATGAATTACAAGGCCATATGGTTGTTGTTATTAATAACTTAATAATAGAAGGCCATGTTCCTATACAGGTTTTAGAAGAAATTTTTGAAAAATACCCCGATAAAAACTTTCCAAATCTAGTTTTATTCCAGGATTCAATGGATGAAAATGTTAAAACATATACCTTATTAGATGAAAATGGCGATATAAAAGAATGTAATGTTGATAGTTTAGAAAATTGTAAAAATATTAAAACAAATAATAAGATTACAGGCAATGTTGTTAAAGATGGTTTGATACAAAAATCCTTGCCTTTTTTAGTTATATTTAATGGTTTGTTTGCAGGTATTCACCCATGTACAATAAGTGTTTTATTGTTCTTTATAGCTTTCTTGTTTACACTAAGAAGATCGAGAGCAGGAATTTTTAAAGTTGGATTAAGTTATATCTTAGGTATATTCCTTGCATATTTTGGAATAGGTATAGGAATTTTTAAAGCGGTTTCATTTAGTAATAACCCGCATTTTGCAGCAAAAATAGGAGCACTGTTAGTTTTATTGCTAGGTTTATTTAACATAATAGCTTTTTTTACAAAGAAAAAGAATGTTTCACTAGGAATACCTTCATCTAGTAAACAATATATTGTAGATTTAATCCAGAGAGCCTCTGTGCCAGCAGCTTTCATTGTCGGATTATTTGTTGGTATATGCTCTTTTGGATGCACAGCAGGGATTTATTTATCAATAATGAGTATGTTATTTGTAAAAGCCAATTACTTGCAAGGATTATTTTATTTATTCCTTTACAACTTAATGTTCATATTGCCATTAATAGTAATCTTGATTTTAGCAGCCAATAAAAAAGTTGTAGAGAAAATAGAAAAATTAGAACTAGCCAAAAAAGATTATATTAAATTAGTTGCAGGATTTTTAATGATAATCTTGGCCATAGCGATATACTTGATTTCAACATGAAAAAATATTATATATTTGGAACTTTAGGATTTTTAATTTTGATTAGTTTTTACTTTTTAATTTTAAGCATTTTTAATTCATATTCTCATGCTATTGAACAATTCAAAGAAATGTGGTATTGGGTTTTATTATTGTCTTTAGGATTTGGAACACAAATAGGTCTCTATTTTTATATGAAAGAGTTAAGTATAGCTAACACAACATCTATGGCAAGTACGGCTGGTTCAAGCGCTGTATCAGGAACATCTATGGTTGCTTGCTGTGCTCACCATTTATCAGATATTTTGCCTTTTTTAGGATTAACAGGGCTTGCTATATTTTTAAATAAATACCAGTTATTTTTTGTTTTATTAGGTGTATTCTCAAGTGCACTTGGAATAATCTATATGTTAAATATTATAAAAAAACATCACTTTAAGCAGATTAAAAACAACTTTATGAAAAAAATTCTTAGTTTCAACTTAGATTTCTTATTTAAAACAAGTTTATTAGTCTCGTTAATAATATTATCATTTACAATCATGATAAAGGTGAGAGCATGAACAATGAAAACCTCTTTTATATATTCCTCTTGATTATAGCTGTAGTCTTGTTGATCTATGGTGTTTGGTATACAACCACATATAGAGGAACTAGTTACCAAAATGCATTGAATGTTGAGAATAAAGAAGATATATGTGCAACTCCAGAAGGCTATACAGACCAAGAATGGAGAGAACATATGGGCCATCACCCGGATAGATATAAAGATTGTTTGGGAGGTTAAAATGTTCGGTTTATTTAAAAGAAAGGATCCAATTTGCGGAATGAAAGAAGAAAAAGGAAAAGGAATAGAAAATAATGGAAATTGGTTTTGCTCTAATTCATGTTCAGAAAAATATGAAAAAGCAAGAAGCAAAATAATTAACAAAAAACCAGGATGTTGCCATTAAAGATGATAGAATTAGTTTTATTTTTAATTTTAGTATTATTTTTCATATTTATTATTTTAAAGCCTTACATAGTGAAACTTACAGGAAGATTCTGCTCAATTTGCTCCTCAGTTAGTTTAACCTGGATTATTTTGCTGTTATTAAAAATTTTAAACTATAACATTGATCCATTAATTGTTGGAATATTGATGGGCGGTAGTGTTGTTGGAATAATGTATAAGTTTGAAGATTATGTTAAAAAACATAACAAAAAATTATTGCTATTTAGGATTGTTTTATTACTTATTGGCTTCCTAGTAGTATATTCCTTAATAAAATATTTATGGGAACTTTAAAATGATATTGTTAATTATTTTTTTAATAATACTGTTAATAATCATAGTTACATTATTAAGTTTAAGAAAAAACAAAAAACACAGACTAATGAGAAAATTACAGGAAAAACTTGAAAATTGCTGTTGATTAAATAATAAAAACTGCATTGTTTTGTTTTTTAAGTTGACTGATGTTTATACTTAAAAATACTAATATTTAATTATGATTCAAACAAAAAATAGAAAAATTAAAAAGAAGAAATCATCAATCTATAATTATGGGAATATTTAAATATTTTCAGAGGAATAAAGAAAAAAGTAAACTAATTAGAAAAGTTTCTCTAGAAGAAATTACTTACGATATCGAGAAGCTATTTAATGAATTAAAAGATAAAACTAAAATAATTAAAGAAGAGATAAATAAGAATCTAATTTTAATGATTAATGATATAAGAACCCAGATTAATGTATTAAAATCCATAACCTTAGAAGAAAGAAGGGAAGATGAAAGATTAAAAAAAATAGTTCTGGAAAATCTCAAGTTCTATATAGATCATCTTGAAAAATTCATAGGGGAGTTTGAGAAAATTGAGAATTTGGAGGTAAAAGAGTATATCTCTGAGATTCAACTTATTTTAGATAATTTTTATAAAAGATCCTTTAAAAGCTATGAGAAAGCAACAATCTTAATTGGAGAAGAAATCAAGCAGATAAAAGATATTATTAAAAACTTTAATAAGGATTTTGTTAAAATACTACAAGAAAATGAGGTTGTTTTCATTAAAATGAATTCTATAAAGGAGTTTAAAGAATTGAATAACAAAATTAAAGATTTGGGAAAGATTAGAGAAGAGATAGATAAGCAAACAAATATTTTCAGAGAGTCAAGAATAAAGCTGGAAAAACAGAAGTCTTTTTTTGAGGAAGATTATCACAAATTTAAGCAGAGTGAAGAATTTAAAGAGGATTTATTGCAAGAGCAAAAATTTAAGGAGGAATTAAGCAATCTTAATAATAAAATTAAGGAGATTAAAGAGAAAATTGATATAAAACTTTTATTGAAGTGTTATCATAATGACAACAAATATAATGAATTGCTAAAAAGTTATAGGGAAAATTTTATGGAAGCATTAGAAAGTGATGAAAATCTTGAAATTGTAAAATTGGTTGAAAAAGCCAGTTATACAAACATAAAAAAAGAAATTTTCGATTTAAAAGAAAAGATTGAAAAAATGAAAATAAGAAATAATAAACCTTCTCAAACCAAATTAAAAATTTTCGAGGACAGGATAAAAAATGTTGATTTAGATATATCTGGGTTAAAAGAAAAAGAAATGACAGAAATAAAAAAATCTAAAAGGTTTAATGAAATGGAAACTTCTTTAGTAACCGAGAAGGCTAATAAAGCAAAGGATATATTTGAAAATATTGAAATCATAAATCCAAATGAAACTCAGGGAAGAAAAACGAATTGCTGTTAAACATAATGTTTAAATAAGCTCTATGAACGATATAGCCTTAGAATTTGATGATTTTAGGTTATTTTTCAGTCATCGTTCACAACCAAAAATATATTAATATGATAATGTGGGAGGTTAATATGAAAAAAGTAATAAAAGTTACAGGAATGCACTGCTCAAGCTGCGAATTTTTAATAAAAGACTCGTTAAATGATCTAGGAATTAAAGCAACAGCAGATCATAAAAAAAATGAAGTAATAATAGATAACTTTGATCCTAAAAAAATAGACTTAGAAAAAGTTTATAAAGCAATAGAGGAAAACGGGTATAAAATTGTAAAATGAGAAAAATATTATTTACCATTTTAGTTGTAATCTTGCTTAGTTTCTTCTCTGTTTTTGCTCAAGATAATCATGAAAATAAAATTGAAGAAGGAAAAAATCTAGTGCAGAGTAGTATTGATTGCAATGATTTAACAGAAGAACAACTTGAAGCCATAGGAGAATATTATATGGAACAAATGCACCCGGGAGAAGCCCACGAAATAATGGATAATATGATGGGCGGAGAAGGTTCTGAATCTTTAAGACAAGTGCATATAAACATGGCAAAAAGAGTGTATTGTAATGATAAAATTTATATCGGATATGGAATGATGAGTGGTGGCATGATGAATGGTTATAATATGCCATATCAAGGAATGATGAATAATTATAACTATGGCGCTTACGGATATTCATGGAATGTCTTTGGCGTACTTTACTTTTTTTTACTTTTGGGTTTGATTATCATTGTTGCTCTTGTTATTATAAAACTATTAAAAGGGAATATTAAAAAATGGTAAAAATCAAAAATAAAGAAAACAATACCTTGTTAATTGTTTTAGTTTTATTAGCAATATTTCTCTTTTTTAGTTTTGGTGGTAATATGATGCTAGGTACTGGTTATGGAATGATGGGAAACAGTATGTTTGTATTTGGCCATATTTTCATGATACTTTTACTTGTGCTAATAGTGTGGCTAGTTATATCTTTAATAAAAGACAGGTAAAACAAAAATGAATATTTTAAAATTAAGAATTACAGGAATGCATTGTGAAGCTTGCGAAAAAACATTAAAAAAAGCACTATCAAAGCTAGATCATGTTAAAGATATTGATATTAAATATAGTAATGAACTAGCTAAGATAAGTTACAACCCTGAAATCAATGTAAACCAAGCAATAGATATAATAAGGCAGGTTGGTTATGACGCTACTGTTGCTAATGGTGATTATTCTTCAGATAATATAAATATTAAAGGATATTTAAAAAACTTAAAAAATAAGGAAAAACTAGAAGGAAATTTAATTTATCTTGCTTTAGGCACTTTATTGGTATTGGGTATATTGGAAGTTATCGCGTATTATGGTTTTTTTATCGATATCCCTAATTTTTTTAATAGGTTTGGTTATTATATAATCTTCTTGATAATTAGTGTGGTAGTTTGCGGTACATCAATATGGCATATAAAAGCATATGGAAACTCATTTAGTTGCATGAGTGGTATGATGGTTGGCATGACAATAGGCATGATAAGTGGATTTTTAATTGGTATGATAGTTGGCGCAACAAATGGAATGTTTATTGGTTCTGTTGCAGGAATTTTGATAGGCATGTTTGCTGGTAGCTGGACAGGTAAATGTTGTGGTGTAATGGGTATAATGGAAGGCATGATGGCGGGTTTAATGGGGGGTTTAATGGGAGCTATGACAAGTTTAATGTTACTAAATGATAATCTTAAGATAATAATCCCAATATTAGTAACCTCCTCAGTTATGATACTAATAGGGCTAGACTACATGATATACAAAGAAACAGTAGACAAAACATTTAATAAACCAGGATTTATGCAGTTTATTACATTTTGCTTTATAGTTACAATGGCATTAACATTTTTAATGATATATGGTCCGAAATCATTACTATTTCAATAAGGAGGAAAAATGGCAGAAGAAGTAAAAATAAAAAAAAGAACAATATTCACGATTATAGGAATTGTATTAATCTTAGGTTTTGTTTTATTTGCATTTAAAAATATTCTTTCAACCAAGGGTAATGAGATTACAGGAGATTTAGTTAAAGGCGGAGAAGCCGGTTCCAATAAAGTCATAAATGAAGGAGATACACAGATTGTTAATTTGGGGGTTGCTAATTATAACTATGATCCCAATACCATAACAGTTGAATCTGGAAAAAAAGTAAAAATAATTGGTAATATGAATCAATTGCAAGGTTGCCTAAGGGCATTTAGAATTCCAAACCTTGGGGTTTCGAAAGTATTTAACTCAAATGATAATGTGTTGGAATTCACTCCAACATCAAAAGGAACATTTGGTTTTACATGTAGTATGGGTATGGGTACAGGAACTTTAATTGTTAAATAGAAATCTGAATTTCAAGAGAAAGATTTATATATTAATATGTTCATAAATAACATATGTTAAAAAAGCCATATAAATTATTTTTTGGTACATTAGCTAATAACCAAAGGTTAGAAATAATAAACTTTTTGATAAAAAGTCCTAAAACAGTAACCCAAATTTGTAGAGAATTAAAGTTCAATCAAACCACAGTATCGCATAATCTTAACATATTGAAAAAATGTAGTTTTGTATTTTTTAAGAAAAATGGCAAGGAGCGCATTTATTCAATAAACAAAGATACAATTGGGCCTTTGATGAAGCTTATCGATAATCACACAGAAAAATTCTGTAAATATTTATGTGGATGTAAAACTTAGGAGGCAAACAAAATGGTAAAAAATTGTTGCAAAGGGGGAACTTGTCCAACATGTGATTGTTGTATATGTATCTGTACTAAAGATTTAAAAAAGAACTTAACACCAGAAGCCAAAGAATTATTATTAGATATGCTTAGGTAACAAATGATAAAACAAGTTTTTAAAAAACCCTATTTGTATTTTTTTATTTTAATATTTCTTGTTTATTTAACATTGAATGTAATAATCAGCCAATTTTACATTACAATTCAATATATTCCAAAATATCTAGAGACTATAAACTGGTTAGAACTAATTCTGTCTGGAATCTTTAGTTTAATCATAGGAATTTTAATCTCCATTAGTGCAGTTCTAGTTTATATTAAATATAAAGAAAGAAAAAAGATAAAAAAACAAACATTCTTGGCCAGCTTAGGAACAATTGGTGGATTTTCAACAGGAATTTGCAGCGCCTGTGTTGCTGGTTTATTTCCTCTAATCTTCAGCCTATTTGGAATAAGCTTTAGTTTTCTTTCATTGCCATTTAAAGGAATGGAAATACAGCTATTAATTATATTAATCCTAACCAGTAATTTATATTTTTTAAATAAAGAGAAAAAAGTTTGTTCTTGAAATAGTTCTAAATCACCCAAACATTTATATATTCCATATATATACCAAATATATAGAGATAAAATGGTACAGGCAATGATCGAAATTCCAAAGGAAGTAAATCAAGTTTTGAATATTGTGAAAGCTAGATTCGGTCTTAAAACAAAAAGTGAAGCAATAGCAAAAGTTGTTATTGAATATGGTGTTGAAATTTTAGAGCCAGAATTGAGGCCAGAATATGTAGAGAAATTAAAGAAGATTGAAAAAGAAGGAAAATTTATTAGTTTTGATTCTATTGAAGATCTAAAAAAGAGTATTGAAAATGCTTAAGTTTGACATAGAAGAAAAACTCCACCAGACTCTTAAAAAGCTTTTTAAAAAAGATAAGGAAAGATATGAAATTGTTTGGAAAAAGATTAATGAAATTATAAATAGCTCAGATATAGAACATTACAAAAATCTTAGATTTCCCATGAATGAATTCAAAAGAGTCCATATTGATAAAAGTTTCATTCTAATTTTCAAATATGATAAAACAAATGATAAAATAATTTTTTACGATCTAGACCATCATGATAAAATCTATAAATAGCTTATTTGATCTAAAATAAATTTTATGTTAAATTGCAAACTTTATTATCTCTAAATTACAGCTTTTATGTTCTTTACACCAAGCATAGCATTTCTCAGCAGTTTCTTTATCTTTATAATACAGTTTACATATTTTGCATTGATATCTTTTCATGTTTTTATTACTCTTTTCCAGTTTATATGCTCATATAACCCAGCCCAGTACATTCCCAAAGTAAAAGCAAACATTAGTTCTTCTAAAGGTATTCCGAATATTAAGATACCACTTATGGCTGAAAAATTCCACACATTACTAACGTAATTTGGATACATGGCAATAAATAAAATGAAAAAAATAAAATATAATCCTAAAAATAGAAATCCTCCCTTTATTATCTTATCCTTTAAGTCTTTTCTACAATTAACAATCGCTATTGCACCCAAAAAAAGAGAAATCGCTGTAACATAAATTGGATTTAAGTTAGTCATAAAATAAAAGAATAAAAAAACCAAAATAGGAACAAAAACATAAAAATAATGAAGCGTATGCTTTTTCCTTTCTTTTGAAGATAATGTGATGTGCTTGACTTTAAAAAGTTCTTCATATAATATAGACGCTATGCCCCCCATTGCAAAAGAAAAAATAAGACTTTCGATATCTAAACCGGTTGTTTTAGCCAAATTAAATATTGTTGGTGGATCCCAATATTCTGGTACAAAAATAAATTCTGTTAAGCCTAATGGAGCGGTAAAAATACTGGTTAATAGCATTTCTTTTCTAACTTCTTTTTTAATTTCAAATAATAGAATCCAAATTATTAACAGTATTAAAGAACCGATCAGATATTCATACAAAAATATCACCCCATATAAAATTTAATAATTTTATAACTAATTAAATCTTGCTTCTGTTAAAAATATAACTTATTTCACAAATTTATTATAAATTGAAGCAAATACTGCACCAATTAAATAACCACTAATAAAAACTACAATAAATCCTAATATGGTTCTTCCATCAAAACCGGGAGTTATTGCGATCTTTGTTATATCAATTCCATGCATAAAAGAGCCAAATAAACTCAAGGCAAATCCGGGTGCAATTAAAACTAACAAAAGACACACAACACTTACTATTAAAAATGTTAATCCAAGTGCAATTCCAGATGCATTTACATCTTTCTTCATTACTTTTCACCTCCTTTATTGACTTTTATTGTTTATTCTAAACTTATCATGTAGCCAACACCAGCCAGTAAAGCTTTCTATTAAAGCAATCCACCCAATAATAATTATGATCCAGTTTACAAGTTCTGTGTTGGTTCTTAATGCCCACGGACCAAGCCACCAAAAAGCCAATGCAAATCTTAAAACTCTATCTAGTTTACCTAAATTTTGTTTCATAAATTTCACCTCCCTTAATGTTTTGCGCAATGTTCACAACAAAAAATTAATTTCTTTCCATTTACTATTTTTTCAAAGCCATTTTTATAAATTTCACACTCACAGTTTGCGCATTTGTGTACTTTAGATTCAACAAAAGCACCTATTATATCATTAAACTTCGTCAATAAGTCATTAGTAAACTCTTTGCCTTTCTCAGTTATAAAATAACTCTTCTTGTCTCTTGAACCTGTTTTTTTAACTTCAACTAATTTATTTTTCTGTAAAACTTTCAAAAAGGGATAAACATGGGAAGTGCTTATTTCTTTTCCAAACAAATGCTCTAATTCTTTTATGAGTTCATAGCCATGTTTAGGTCCTTTATTTATTAAAACCACCGTATAAAATTTTATTAAATTACCAACCTTTATATTTTCCATCACCAATGTTAATATAGCACAAAGTTTATATACTTTTTGATATATCAAAATTTGATATATGGTAAAAATAAGATTAATCAAGGAAAAATGCGAATATTGCAGGGATGACTAAAATGTTTTGGAATAAACCTACTGACCCGGTATGCAAGATGAAATTAAAAAAAGTAACACAATTTAAGAGCGAGTTTCAAAATAAGACATATCATTTCTGCTCTTTAAACTGTAAACAAAAATTTGATAAAAGTCCGCGAGAATATGCAAAATAAGACAATGAGCAAAATGCATAATAAAAAACCAGTTTTCGAGTATTCAAAAATAACAGAATACATATACATAGGAACAAACTTATGTTGTGCTGAACATTTTAAAAAAGTGCTATTAAAAAAAGGAATAAAGGCAGATATAAGTTTGGAAGAAAAAAGACTGGATCACCCTATTGGAGTAGATTATTACTTATGGTTGCCTACTAAAGATCAAACACCTCCAAGTTTTAACCAGCTTTTAATTGGCTCTAAATTCATTAAAGATTTAATTAAAAATAAAGTAAAAGTTTATATACATTGTGAATTTGGGCATGGAAGAAGCCCAACTTTAGTAGCAGCTTATTTTATTTCAGAAGGAAAAGAAGTAAAAGAAGCAATTAAAATAATAAAAAATAAAAGACCAAGTATTCATTTAAGCAAATCTCAAATTAAAGCACTAGAGAATTTTAGAAAAAGAATAAAATGGTAAAAAAAGGAATTTTAAAAGTTACAGGAATGCATTGTGCTAGCTGTGCTTTGCTTATTGAAAAAAATTTGAAGAAAAAACCAGGAGTTATTAATGCTTCTGTTAATTATGGAACTGAAAAAGCAACAATAGACTATGACGAATCTAAAGCAGATATAAAACACTTTGTTCATGCAATAAGGGAAGTAGGCTATGATGTTATTGAAGAATCTTCAAGTTCAAATGAAAGAATAGTTACATTAAAGATAATTGGTATGGATAATCCTCATTGTGTAAATGAAATTAAAAATGCCTTACAGCCACTAAAATCAAAAGGAATTCTTGATGGAGAATTAAATATTAATGAAAAAGCAGTAATAAAATATGATCCATCAAGATTAGGTTTAGAAGAAATAAAAAAAGCAATAAATAATGCAGGGTATAAAGCATTAGAAGAAACAAGTTTGGATAGAGAAAGAGAAGTCAGGGAAGAGGAACTAAGAAAACTTAAGAATTTGTTTTTAATAGGTTTAATTTTTTCCATTCCCATAGTAATGTTATCATTTCCTGAAGTTTTTAAAATTGATTTTTCTTTAAGGAATTTTGTTTTGTTAATTTTAACAACCCCAGTTCAATTTTATGTTGGAGCAAGATTCTACAGAAGTGCTTGGGGTGCATTGAAAGCCAGAAGTGCAAACATGGATTCTTTAATAGTTGTAGGAACTACAGCTGCTTATATTTATAGTTTATTTGTAACATTTACTACGTCAAATGGTGCAACTTATTTTGATACCGCTTCTGTAATTATAACTTTCATTGTATTAGGCAAGTTTTTAGAATCAAAAGCAAAGGGAAAAACCTCTGAAGCCATTAAAAAACTAATAGGATTGCAAGCTAAAACTGCAACGGTAATAAGAGACAAAAAAGAGATTAAGATACCGATAGAAGAAGTGCGTGTTAATGACATAGTTATAATAAAGCCAGGTGAAAAAATACCAGTTGACGGCCTTGTTGTTGAAGGTGGCTCTAGTGTTGATGAATCAATGATAACCGGCGAAAGCATTCCTGTTGAAAAAAAGATTAATAGCATAGTTATCGGAGGAACAATAAATAAAAATGGATTATTGAAGTTTAAGGCAACTAAAGTTGGCAAAGATACTACATTAGCGCAGATAATAAAAATGGTTGAAGAAGCCCAGGGAAGCAAGGCCCCAATTCAAAGATTAGCTGATAAAGTATCTAGCATATTTGTTCCTGTTGTTATTGTAATCTCATTATTGACCTTTTTTGTTTGGTTCTTCTTTGGACCGCAACCAGCATTTACTTTTGCCTTAAGTAATTTTGTTGCTGTTTTGATTATTGCCTGTCCTTGTGCTTTAGGATTGGCCACTCCAACTGCGATTATAGCAGGAACTGGCAAAGGAGCAGAGCATGGAATCTTAATAAGGGGCGGTGAAGCCCTGGAAACAGCACATAAAATAACTACCGTTGTATTTGATAAAACAGGTACATTAACTAAAGGAAAACCAGAAGTTACAGACGTTCTTGATATTGGAAAGGATAAAAATACTTTGAAATATGCAGCAATAGCTGAAAAAGGATCAGAGCACCCATTAGGAGATGCAATAATAAACGAAGCCAAGAAAAGAGAAATAAATATTCCAGACGGCACCAGTTTTAAGGCAATTTCTGGAAAAGGTGTTCAAGTTAGATACTTGAGCAAAAACATTTTATTAGGAAATAGAAAACTAATGGAAGATAATGAGATAGATATAAAAAATATCAATGATAAGATAAGCGAGTTAGAAGAGCAGGGAAAAACAGTAATGATTCTTGCTTTGGATAAAAAACTGTATGGTCTAATAGCCGTCGCTGATACTTTAAAGGAAAACTCAAGAAGTGCAGTTTATAGGTTGCAAAGAATGAATAAGGAAGTTGTTATGATAACAGGAGATAATAAAAGAACCGCCCATGCTATTGCAAGGCAAGTGGGAATTAGATATGTTCTTGCAGAAGTATTGCCAGGTGATAAGGCTAATGAAGTTAAAAAACTGCAAAAGCAAGGAAGAATAGTTGCAATGGTAGGCGATGGTATTAATGATGCTCCAGCCCTGGCACAAGCTGATGTTGGAATTGCTTTAGGTTCTGGAACTGATGTTGCTAAAGAAACAGGAGATATAGTTTTAATTAAAAGTGATTTGATGGATGTTGTTACCTCAATAGATTTAAGCAGTTATACTATAAAGAAAATAAGACAGAATTTGTTCTGGGCATTTTTTTATAATTCAGCAGGAATTCCAATAGCTGCCGGAATATTATATCCTTTCTTTGGGTTTTTGTTAAATCCAATGATAGCTGCTGCAGCAATGGCCCTAAGTTCTGTTTCTGTAGTAAGTAATTCTTTATTAATGAGAAGATATAAAGGAATTAGGTAATCGATGATTTGTCAAGTACGCTTTGGTGTATATATTAAAGATTAATAATTTATTTATACTGAAAATATTTGATTTAAATCAACTTGTTAATAGACAGATTAAGAGAAAAAATAAACAAAATAGAGAAAGTTAGACAAATTTTTCTTATGTTATCTATAATTCTATCAGTATTACTAATATATTTTTCGTTACAATTTAGAATAAACTTTATTTATATCGCCCTGTATATTTTATTTATAATAATAACATATATGTTAATAAAAGAAACAAGTGAAGTTTATTCTAAAAAAGAGCAGTTAGATAAAAGAGATATTAAAAGAGAATTCATTAAATTTATTATTATCTATATGATTATAATTGTGTCATACATAATCTTGTTTTCATTTTTATTCTTTTTAACTGCGAAATTGAATATCGGACAAATTATATCAAATGACGGCATTAAACCAGTTGAAAACTTTAGAGACTTTTTATTCTTCAGTGGAATCACCTTCGTATCATACGATGCCGGTTTCTTCCCTACCCAACTTATGAAAATCTTTGTATTCATAGAATTGTTCTTATCACAAATTATAATTTTAGGATTTTTATTTATAATATTTGGACATTTAATGGAAGAAATAAAAGAAAAACTTTAATAAATGATAGGAGCAGATAATTATAATATGAACAAAAAAGGCGAGATTATTATTATAAGTGGCATAATAATTGTAGCTATAGCTTTTTTAGGGCTTTATTACATAGAAAATAAACTTATACCACAAAAAGAATTACAGTACATAGGAGATACCTCTACAAAGATTGCTTATAATTTAAGAAGCGAAAATTCAGAGTGTAACTTAAATTTGATTAATATAGAAAAAAGAAATATTATCTTCTTTGAAAATATACAAGAGATTAATTCAGAAGGATATATAGTAGACACAGTATGTTTTTAAGTAATTTGAATAATAGCTAAAATAAATACTAAACTTAATAATATAACAATGGTAAAAAATAGACCATAATCTATTCTTAAAGAAGGATCTCTTTCAAATTCATTTTTTAACATAGCTAACAATAATACCATCTTGTTACATATACCTACTATTTGTATACTTATATATTTTTTTATTTTTTATTATTCATAAACCAAAGATAAAAGTAGGATAAAATCAAATAAAAAAACTGATCATTTCTTGATCAGAATTTGAAGCTTTATCACTAGCCATAATGATTAAATTATGTTCCCCGGTTCTAAATGATTTTTTCTTATTATAACTATTGCAATTCCTGCATAAACTAATCCATCTTGGCCTTGTGCTGTTTAAGTCATAATACATTAAATCAACCTCCTTTTTTATATAATATCATTTATCTATGCTTTAAAAATATAAAAACCTATGTTACTACCAATCGCATAGAAAATAGAATTAATTTCAAATTATTTGTATTCTTATACAAAGAACAAATATAAATGGTTAAACTACAAATATTTTAAAAATAATGCAAAGATGATTTTATTAACAAACAAAATATTATCTTTCAGTTAACACTGTTCTTTCAACTGAAGAAATAGGTCTAAAGCCAGTGTCTCCGCCAATAACATATATTCTGTTTTTATTATCTCTAACAGATGCGAAATTATTCCTAGCACGCATTAGACTAGAATGTGTGCCCCATGAATTTTCTTCTGGTTTATAAGCTTGAACTAAATTGCTATATCTACTACCATCCCAACCACCCAAAGCAAGTATATTTCCTTCGCTTTCCATAATACCAGCCCCTATTTGCTGCGCCCTCATAATTGGAGCAATAAATCTCCAACCCAATTCAGGATTTAATGGATCAAATCTTTCAACAGTATCAGTCCTCATTCTACTAGGATCAATTACGTCACCGCTAAAAGTATATATTCTGTTTAGATTATCTTTCCCAACACCATGATAAATTCTAGCCAAATTAAGGTCAGCAACATCTTCCCATGACTCTGTTTCATGATTATATCTAATCGCCTTTCTAGTCCATGTAGAATCATCGGCATATCTAGTTACTCCGCCGATTACATAAATTTTACCTTGTGAATTCACAGCCTCAGCTAAATATCTCGGTTCTGGAAGATCTGCGATATATTGCCATCCATCTTCGGGCTTAGAAGGATCAAATCTTTCAACAGACTGAAGAATACCTTGAAATTCGTTTCCTCCGCCTATTGCATAAATTCTTCCGCAATCATCGTCAGCATATGCAAAATGCGACCTAGGAACATTAAGGTTAGCGGAAACTATTTCCCAAAGATTATTTTTATCATTATATTTTTCAACAAGATCAGTTGGATGAAAAGTATTATCAACACCACCAAAAACATAAATATTATTATCATTTCCTATGGCTGCTCCTGGCCATGTCCTAGGAATATTTAGGCTTGCAATTTCCTCCCAGATATTTCCTGTTTTAGTATTATTATCAAATTCTCTAGGAATGCAAACAAGGGCTGGTTCTCCCCTAACATTAATCTCCCACATTGCTGAACTAGAACTTAAACCAGCACCATTTGTGACAGTAAATCTAGGTGTAAAAGTTCCAGGATTTTCATAAGTATGAGTTCCGGTTATATCATTACCTCTAATTCTAAAATTATCAATATTATCATTAACACCATCATTATCAAAATCAAATGCAAATCCGCTAATTCCACTCTGTTTATCATATCCACTTCCTAAAAAAGAAACTTTTAAAGGAGCATCTCCGTCTCTTGGATAAGCATAAAACTTAACTTCTGGAGGCGTAGTATCCCTTTTATTTATCCTATTTCCAAATGCACTCTTTCTTTTTTCACCCTGTTCAATTTCTTGTTCCAAGCTTCTAGTTTGATCTCTAACTATTCCACTTTTTTGTGAGTTTTCAACCAAATCTTGTGGAGAACATGATAAATTATAAGTACCTAGAATAGAAGCTAGACCACCAATAGCTCCAATAGCCAATTTTCTAAAAAATCCTAGTTTATGTTGATATTGCACTTTATTATTTTTCAAATTATCCCCATTTATAAATCTTTCCATTTTTACTACTACATGATAATACTAAAATTAAAGAAAACTTTTCTACAAGTAATAAATTCCAAGAGTTATTAATCCAAGGAATAAGCAGTAATAACCAAAAAGATATATTTTGCTGTTTTTTACAATATACAATAAAAGTTTCAAAGAAATAAATCCAACAATTACAACAGTTAAAACACCAATTACTAAAGGAAATATCCCATCAATCAAATTAACATTTTTTATCTCTAAACTAGTTGCTCCTAATATTGCAGGAATGAAAAGTAAAAATGAAAATTTAGCAATTTCTTCATTCTTAACTCCCTGCATCAACCCAGCAGAAATAGTGCTCCCGGATCTTGATAATCCAGGCAGTAAAGCTAACACCTGAACTAAACCAATAATAAAACTATTCTTGTAATTTAATTCTTTATCTTTCACTTTAGGATATTTAGATAAAAATAATAATATAGAAGTAAACAAAAATGAAAATCCAACAACTCTTAAATCATTAAATATTTTTTCAATAAATTCTTTAAGTAAAAACCCAACCAAAGCAATAGGTATAGTAGCAATTATTATTTTAAATAGTAAATTAATATATTCTTTTTCTTTTCTGAAAACACCAATCACTAATTTTTTAATATCTTCTCTAAAAACAATTAAAACAACAAGTAAGCTTCCTAAATGTAATATCAAGTCAAATATCACCGGTTGTTCTATTTTAAACAAATTCTGCAGTAAAACCAGATGTCCAGAAGAACTTATAGGTAGCCATTCTGTTATTCCCTGCACAATTCCCAATATTATCGCTTCTATTATTCTCATAAGTATTCAACCTCTGCTTCAAAAGCATCAGCAGTTGGATATTCCTCCACAATAGCAGGAACCAAGCCTAGTTTTTTTATAACTTCCGTATTCTTTTTTACCAGTTTATCAGATGTTATAAACCTTATTTTTACCTCATCCAGTAATATATCTTCCTCTTTAAAATTATTCAATAATCTATTATAAAAAACTTTTAATTTCTCTTTCATTTTATTTCTATCTAAATTTTTTCCATACCCAGGTTTTAATTCAGGTAAATAAATGCACCCTCTTACCAATAATCCATCTTCAGTTATTTTGTCAAATTTTAGTGCCACGTTTTTAGATCTTAATTGTATTCTTTTTTTAACTTGAACTCCATCTTTTAATTTAGCAGTGCAAAAATGAGCTCTAAGCTTCTTGCCTTTAGCATATTCTAGTAATTTAATAGCCATAGTAGCGCTTCCTTTAACACCATAGCTGATAATATCCTTAGGCATAAATCCCAGCTCGTTAAGTTTATAATGTCCTATTTGTGTATCAGATAATTCTAATTCATTTAAATTAAGAAAATCAACTTTGTCATGAATAAAATCAATTAATTCTTTTGTTTTCTCTTGATATCCAGGAACAGAAGGAATCTCAACTCCAACATCCCAGTTAAATTCTCTAGCAAGTTTCAAATTCTCCCATATTTTTTCGTCATCTAAATCAGGATGAAATCTTATCTCGTCTAATCCTGCTTCATATAATTTTTTCAGTCTTTCATGATTAACAAGTATTAAAGAAGTATAAAGATGTATATGAAATTCTTTTCCAAATTTTTCCTTTAATAATTTGATATACTCACAGCACCGGTCAACATTACTTAATGGATCTCCTCCTGTTATTCCGGCACCTCTAGCCCCTGTTAATTTAGCTTCTTCCATTAACTCAACAGGATTATCAGGATCTTTGATTTTCCATTCATTTGCATACACAACATCTTTTCCAAATTTATGCTCACTAACAGGACAATAGAAACATCTTCTAGGGCATAATCCAGTAATAAAAAGCACTAGTTTTCTCCCATGAACACATAATTCACATCCTTTTGAAATATTTCCAGTGCAATACGAGTAATATTGTGTTTTAACTACGTTTTCCATTAAAATAAACTCAAAAAATCTATTTAAATAGGTTTTTGTTATCACTTTTAAAAAAACAAGATTTATTAAGTATAAAATATTACTAATAAAAAATGGATAAGAAAGCAAAGTTTATGCCTTTCAGTTTGAGAATAATCGGAGCCGTTATAGGTTCAATTGGCTTCTTTCTAGTAGCATATAGAATTACTATTTTAGGTACAGCATTAATAGGCATTGGCTCCGTACTTATCGCTGCAGGTGAAGTATAATGCCTGGATTTGAAATTTTCGGAATAATTTTAGTAGCAGTTTCAATAGTTTACTCTTTCTACAAAAAGAAAGATAATGTTGCTTTAAGTCTTATAATTGTTCTTTTAGTTTTGTTATATCTACTAGGATATCTCAAATCTTAAGATTATTTAAAAACCTTCCCAGTTTGTTGAGCCCAAAACAACAAATCTAGCTCATCCATAGGTATTTTTACCTTACTAGCAAATTCTTTAAATTTAATTTCTATTTCCAAATATTTTTTCTTAGTCAAGCTTCTTGGAATCTCACTTATGACATTATGTTTATTCAAGTTCTTCAAAATATGCCTGTCTAATATTGCTAAATTTTCATATCCAATATTTCTTAAAAAATGGCTACTTTCTTTATATCCCAGTCCTTTAATGTTTTTTATCAGCCATTCTCTTAATTCTTCGTTATTTAATTTATTTTTAACTTTAAGAAATTCATTAAATTTTTCTTTGGATTTTATCAGATATTCTGTCTTATTATTATGAAACCTTATTTTCTTCTTTAAAACTTCTTTAGGATCATAACTGGTCTCTAAAAAGTTATTTTTCTTTAATTCTTTTATGCAGTAATCAGCATTAAACGCTTTGCTTTGTGGTGTTAATATGCAAAAACATAATTCATAAAACAAATCTTTTCCCTTTACTTCTTTAAACTCTTTTAACCTCTTTTTTATTTCTTCTTTGTATTTCTCGTAGTTTTCCATTCACAGTTTTTTCATAATTTCTTTAAAAATTTCAATAGGTTTCCCAGAGCCATCTATTTCTATTAACTTCTCTTTATAAAACTCTAATAGTGGCAAGGTTTTCTCTTCATAGCCTCTTAATCTGGTTCTTATCTGTTCTTCCTCTTTATCGTCCTGTCTTTTTACTAATTTTGAACCGCATTCATCGCAAACTTCATCTTTTTTAGGTTTTTTGTTTATTCCGTATATTTGATTGCATTTACTGCATATCATTCTTTCAGCTAGCCTTTTAAAAACTATATCTTCAGAAACTTTCAAGTAAATAACTTTATCTATCTCAATTATTTTGCTTAAGAAATTGGCCTGTTCAATATTTCTCGGATACCCATCTAAAATAAATCCTATTTTGCAGTCCTTTCTTTCTAATCTTCTTTTAACTATATCATTTACTAATTCATTAGGTATCAATAATCCTTTTTTAGTATATTCATTAGCCAGTAATCCTAGTTCTGTTTTGTTATCATATTCTTCCCTTAAAATATCTCCAGTAGAAATATGTGGTATCTTAAAGCTTTCACTTAATAATTTGGCTTGTGTTCCCTTCCCAGATCCTTGTGCCCCAAGTATTATTACTTTCATATTTAATCTTTCTTTATAGCTTTTTTAATTTCCTCTAATTTTGAATTATTTGTTTCTAAAACTTCACTTATATAATCTAATGAAGAGTTTATCTCAGATAATGTATCTATTAAGGCTTGTTCGAATTCTACTAATTCACCTTCTTTATTTTTAACCTTTACCACATAATTAATAAAAAAATATTATTTATAAGCTTTATTAGAAAATTTACCTAAGGCGAAGAACAGCAACCATCTTGCCAATGGGTTTTTGCATTCCTACAGGATCTTCACATTCAGTTACCTTTGGTCCAATTACTAGAATATTATCAAAATTAACTCTTTCTGCGCTCATTCTTTCTACTAAACCTCTTAATTCAGAACCAGTATTTTCCGCAGTATCTTGGTCAAGACATTTTATAACCAAGGCCTCTCCAACATGCGGTATATTTTGAATATGTTCTCTCCACCTATATGGATTTCCGTGCCTGGTTGGCATAAAGCGCTGCATATAACACATTATAGTCCCAAGTTGCTCCCTATCTAACTCATCTCTAACCCTATCAATAACAATCACATTATATTGATTAACCATTTAACTCCCCCAAAAAGCAAGTTACTATTTACTTATTAAGCTTTATCAAGCTGAAAAATATAGTTTGTATCATAAAAACAATCTAAAGCTGCTTCTTAATTGTTTTACTCTAACTACTCCATCTCTATTGTTTCTCTCACCTAAAATCTTAGGCCACTCGCTTTTGCTCCAAGATTTTTCAAAATTAACTAATTCATTATACCCTCTGTTTCTTAATTCTCTCTCAACTACCCCACCTTGATGAGGATATCTAAATCTCTTTTCATAAGGGCTGTTAAATCCATGCATATAATGGACAATTTCATGTGCGATTGTTAGTTCTATTACTTCTTTAGGAACTCTCTCGTCTTTAAACAAAGAATTTACAACTATTTCAGTATCTTTGTTCTTTAATCTTTTAATATGTCCAAATTTATTTTTCCACCTGCCTTTCCATCTAACTAAAACATTATTTCTCTTTTTAACATCAGAAAACTTTCTATCCCAGACTTCATAAAACAACGTAGCCAACCATTCTTCATCTCTCATAAAATTAAAAAATAGGTTTTATTATTTAATACTTACTTTTTTAGAAGTTTTCCTCTTAGGTATCCTAATTTTCAAGACCTTTCCAGAAAGTTTAGCTTCTGTTTTGTCAACAGCCAGGCCTTTAGGCAATACAATCGACCTGTAATAGCCTAAAGATTTATCAATTTCAGAATAAATATCCTCTTTTTCTTTAATTTTTCTAGAATTTTCATCCGCTTTTACTACTAGTTTTTCATCATTAACATCTAGAAATATGTTTTTCTTTTTTATCCCAGGAAGTTCAACATTAATAACAACGTTTTTAGGATTCTGCGTTATATTGCTATAAGGCTTCTTATATCCACCCATTAAGCTATTAACCTTTTTATTTATTCGATCCTGAACTCTCTTCATCTCCTTGAAAGGATCCCATTCTACCAAAAAACACCACCTCTTTTAAATAATTATCCTCTTGTTATTTATAAAATTTTTCATTACAAATGTCTGTCTAATTCCTTCTTATACTCGCATAATTCATTATCCTTAAACCATAAACTTATCTCTCTTTCAGATTCTTTAACGCTTCCAGAAGCATGAACTAAATTTCTTACGGGTCTTTTTTTAAAATCAGCAATGGCATATGATTCTACAGTATAATCTCCCCTTATAGTTCCGGGCAATGCTTGTCTGGGTTCTGTATTTCCAACAAGTTTCCTAATGATCTCAACAGCATGTAACCCTTCAATCACAATAGCAACAACAGGTCCTTCTCTTAAGAAGCCGACATTCCAGCTTTGTATCATTTTGCCGTATTCCATATGGTCCTTAAATGGGAATTTCTTATTATTCTTTTCATAAGCATTTTTAGTTTTTTCAAAAACGTTCTTAGCCCATTCTTCATCAACTAAATAATGGTTAGAAGCTAGTTTCTCATCAGCATGAAGCATTTTCATTCCGACAATCTTCAAGCCAATCTTCTCAAATCTGGATATTATTTCTCCAATTATCCCTCTAGATACAGCATCGTGCTTGATTAGAATTAGGCTTTTTTCAATCATTTTTTCTTCCGTTTTTTCCTTTTTCTTTCCAAGATTTCTTTTTTAAAGAAAGCTTATTTCTGATATACCTTAGTCCACTTGGTGTGAATTGCTTTTCTTTTTAATTTAACCATATTTTTTCTGCATTTACTAGAACAAAAATTAACAATCTTACCAGATTTAGAAACATAGATAATGCCGGTTCCAGGACTTATTCCACTGCCGCAAAAACCGCACTTTGCCATCTAATTTCTCCTTCCATGACTCAACCTTCTTGCCTCAATTTCAGTTTCCCTTAACATTAAAATATCTTTTTCTTTTATAGGTCCTTTAACATTTCTTCTCAATATTTTACTTCTATCTCTTCCATCTAAAACCTTAACTCTAACTAAAGTTACCTCTCCTCTAGTTCCGGTTCTGCCAACAATTTCTTCAACAACAGCAGGAACAGCATCAGAAATAATAGGTTTTACAACTACTTTTTCAGGTTTAGTCTCTTCTTTCTTGGGTTTTATGTTTTTCTCAACCATTTTACTTTGCTATGTCTTTAATTAAATCTTTAGAATCCCCTTCTTGAATAATAGCTACAGCACTAGTACCAACCTGTAACCCAGCAGCAGCTCCCAAATCTTCTTTACTAGGAACAACAACAAAAGGAACTTCTTTTTCTTCACATAAAACAGGCAAATGCATAATTACTTCTGGTGGATTAACGTCTTTAGCAACAACAACAAGCTTTGCTACCCCCCTTTCCAAAGCCTTTGTAGCCTCATTAGTACCTTTCTTTATCTTGCCCGTATTTCTAGCTACTTCAACTGCCTCATAAGCCTTATCTATTTTTTCTTTAGGAAAATTAGTGTTTAAATCTGCCATTTTTTAAACCTCCAAAAATAAGGAATATTCCTTATTACACCCAATTTTTAGGTGTCTTCATTGGTTTATTTACTATCTCATAATATATCTTTAAAAAGGTTTCTATTTTTCTCTTTTTTTAAACTAATTTTCTTATATTTGCTTGTTTTAGAGATCAACTCATATCCTAAAGTTTAGAATAGATAGATATTATATAATGGCAACTCGACAGATTTATAAGTGTGTTAATATAACATATTAATATGGCAAAGAAAGAGGTCGATTGGATAACTATAATAATGCTTATCTTGTTAATAGTTCTTGTAATTTGGTTTATTACTAAGGTGATTTGAAAAAATGGAAACATGGCAAAAGGTACTGTATTTGTTGTTAGGATTATTTACGATATACTTAATTATAGAGATACTTCGAAAAATTTTTGGTGGAAGTCTAACGACTGATGCGATTGTCATAGGGTTGCTAGTAGCTAATTTGGGATATTCTTTCTATATAAACTCGAAACTATCTGAGCATATTGGATGGCACAAAGGCAAGGGAGATCATTAGTAAAGGGTAACAGAGTTTTATTTAATCAGCATTAACCGTCCCTGAATACTTGGAAGGATTGCTCATCAGAACTGAGTTTCATTTTTATCTTGATCAATTACCTATGCCCAAAAACAAAAACCATTTTATTTTTAGTTTTTTTATCAAGTTTCATAAATCCAATTCTTTCAGCTTGTATAATTTCATTTAATTTAACTTTCTTCAAATCATGTTCACCATAGCCTTTAACAACAGAATTATCTTCCATTACAACTTCAACATTAATTAAATCTTTAGATACCGGCAACCAATGTATTAATTTAGCATTTAACTTATTATCATGTTCATAACTAGTAACTTCTCCATTCTTAAAATTAAACAAGTGCATAAATCTGTAGTTTTCTCCAAATTTAATCTCATCTTGAACATAAAATTCTTCTTTTACGTTTATTTTTCTGCTCCCTCTTTTTAAAAAGTCAGGATGTAACGGTATTTTGGCAGTTTTAATTTTGTTCCCCCCTATCATAATTTTTTTAGGATTTAAAATTAAAAAATACCGATTTGTCTTTTTATCAATTATCTTTTTGTTATAAGAAGCCAAATTATCCATTGATATGTTCACATCAGATCTGTCTATTCCAATGTCCCTTATGAAATTAATAATAGCTTCTGCCTTAAAACCTCTCCTTCTTAAGGACATTATTGTTCCTAACCTAACATCATCCCACCCAGTTAATTTTCCTTCTTTAATTAATTCTTTAGCTTCACTGGTGCTTTTTATCCCACCGACAAAAAACTTTCCATTATAAATAGTTTCAGGATATTTCCATCCAAAATAATCAAAAATATATTTCTGCCTCTGATCAGAAACTTTCAAATCAACTCCTCTTAAAATATGAGTTACTTCTAGTTCATGATCATCAATAGCAGAAGCAAAATTCAGTAAAGGCCAGACTTTGGCTTTAACTAAAGGATGTTTTCCTTTTTCAATAATCCTGAAAGCAATCCAGTCTCTTACAGCGGGATTGGGATGATCTATATCTGTTTTTATTCTTAAAACAGCCTCACCTTCTTTATATTTGGTAAACATCTTCTTCCATTTTTTCATTACTTCATTAGGCTGCTCTTCTCTCTCATCAGAAATTTCGCTTTTCCAGATTTTTTGTCTCATTTCTTCCTGTTTTATTGTATCAATATAAGCATATCCTTTTTTTATTAATTCTTCAGCATATTTATAATAAATTTTTAATCTCTTGCTCTGAATAACAACTTTGTTAGGCTTAACTCCTAGCCAGTCTAAATCTCTTTTTATCCAAGAATAAGCTTCTTTCATAGGAACTTTTATTTTAGGATCAGTGTCATCAAATCTTAAAATATACTTTCCATTATATTTTTTAACTAAAAACCAGTTCCACAATCCAGGCCTGCAATGCCCAAAGCTTAAAGGGCCATTTGGATTAGGTGCAAATCTCATCACAACTTTTCCTTTTTTGGCATTTTCTAAATCAGGTGTTTTTCTTTCCTGGGTTGATAAGGGTTTACCCTTATCTTTAATGCCACCAAATTTTTTTATTTCATCCCCCTGTTCTTTAATACTTAATTTATTAACTTCATCAATTACCTTATTGGCTAGTTTTATTACCTCATTTTTATCCTTAACTTTTAAGCTGGAAAAGATTTTTCCTAAAACCGCGTTTAAATTGGCTTTTCCATTATATTTTATGGCATTTTCTAAAGCAAATTTCCTGATTTCTTCTTTCATAGTGAATATTAAAGAGAATTCTTATATAAAGCTTTTTACAAACTATCAATAGGGCTTTTTACCTTTATCATGTTTGGAGCAGCAGTATGTAAATATACAAAAGTTGTTTCAGGGCTTTTGTGTCCTAATAAAGCTTGAACTTCTGATACAGAACAGCCATTTTCAATCAAATGAGTTGCAAAACTGTGCCTTAAACTATGGCAGCTTATCTTTTTGTCAATTTTGGCAATTTTTGTTGCTTTCTTTATAATTTGCTGAATGCTTCTGATATTGTATTTTGTTTTTCTATTGCTGTTAAACAAATAGTTGTCTAAGAATAATTTATCACATTTAATTAATCCATTTATCTTCTCTTTTAAGCTCTCAGAAATAATAAAGATTCGGTCTTTATTTCCTTTGCCTAGCCTAACAAAACCATAATTTTTCTTTATATCTAAATCTTTAACTTTCAGATTAATTAATTCAGAAACCCTTAAACCAGCAGAATACATTACTTGAACCATTATCCTATGCTTTTCATTATTAATGGCAGTAAATAGTCTCTTGACTTCTTCCTTTGTCAGAACAACAGGCAGGTTTTCAGGAACCTTGGAATATTTTATATTTAATTTCATTCTTTTTCCCAAAATCTCTTCAAAAAAGAATTTTAAGGCATTTAAATTAACATTAATTGTATTCCCAGCTTTCTCTTTTTTAGTTAAGTTATTTAAATATTCACGAACATCTGTTTTGCTTATTTTTCCTAATTCTTTCTTGCATTCTAAAAAGAATCTATCAATGCAATATAGATAGGTTTTAATTGTTTTTTGAGAATATTTTCGCCTTAACATTTCTCTTGTTACAGCATAATGAACATCCATAAAATATAAATAGAAGCCATACTTTTATAGTTTATTATTTTATTATAGGGATAAAACTGTTTAATTTATAACTAGAGAGTTAACACAGAAAATTACGAGACACATACTGAAAACAGGGATTATAGGTTATAAAACACCAAGATATTAAGAATTTCGTATATGAACTGTTAATCAAAATTTATCTGCGGATAAACTCAACTCTGATGAGTTGCCTTCACATTCGTTCAGGTCGCTTAACAAGTATTAAGTGAAATTGCCCTACGCCCGCCTATAAGATTCCTTTACCAGAATTGATGAGGATAATTTTATCTTCTTTTCTGAATTTTAGTTTAGGCAACACCCCAAAAACTACTGCACTTGACGGTTCGATATCAAACTTGTCTTTGTATTGTTTGTAGGCTTCTTTTATTTCTTCCTCATCCAATTTTATTATCCTATGTCCCTCTTTCAAAATTGATTGGATTTTTGATTTATATGGTGTCCATGGAGTATGAAGTTTGTCTGCAAAACTTTGCCATTTGTCTTTTACTCCTACACCAATCAATTTTGTCTTTAATTTGAATTTCTTAATCCCATTGTAGAAGCCTACAAATGCTTCGCCACTTCCAACTGGCAGAATTATAAAATTTGGATTTGCTTGTCTTATTTCTTCAACAATTTTCTCATATCCTTCATGAAATCCATTTGTCACGTCCCAAATAACTTCTTCATCATTTTGACGAGCAAGTGATACTACCTCTTCTGGCTTTAAGATTTTCTCAGATAAATTTGCTTCAATAATTTCCCCATATTTCTTCAATTCGCTCTTAATTGATTTTTTCAATTTCTTATCAACAATATTTACAATTCTTATTTTTGTTCCTTGAGAAAATCTTCCCAAACTATATCCGGCATTGCCAGAGGTGATTAAAGCTAAAGTATCCACTTGCTCTTCTTTTGCCTTTTTTATGATGATTTCGCTTCTTCTATCCTTAAACGTTCCAAATGGATTTTTACTCTCATCTTTAATCAAAATGGCAAATCCAAATTTTTGAGCCAGTTCATCATTCTTGACTAACGGGGTGTTGCCTGATTTATTCATCATATCTATACTAAAATTATCCTCTTTTAATAAGTTTACTAAATTGGCGGGCTTCGGGCAACTCTCCTCACTCCTTCGGAGTTCGTCGGCACGTTGCACTCTCGCTAACGCTCGGCTCACTTAACAAGGGTTAATCAAAATTTATCTGCGGATAAACTCAACTCTGATGAGTTGCCTTCACATTCGTTCAGGTCGCTTAACAAGTATTAATCAAAATTTATCTGCGGATAAACTCAACTCTGATGAGTTGCCTTCACATTCGTTCAGGTCGCTTAACAAGTATTATATTCAATCGTCGGCACTATTTATTATTAGGGGGTCGTCTCGGGAAAAATTTCTGCTCTCAAATATAATTCTCCAACTAATTTTTCCATATCCTTTTTAACAGCAGGAGAAATCCGTGAATGAGCAATAACTATTCTATCAGAATCACTTTCTTCAATCAGATAATTCTTTAATTCATCGAAATAATCTCCACTCAATCTTAGGTTTGAATTCATTCTTGGAGAAACATCATTTGCATATAGTCTCTTCTTAGTATGCACATTAACCTTTCCAACTAATCCTCTGTCTTCATTGTTTTCAACAACAAGAACATCTCTAACTGTTGGTTCATACTTATATCTCCATCTAATAGTATCAACTATATGATATTCTTGTGGACTAATCCCAGTAGGTATCAAAACTTGGGCTTGTTCAAACTTAAATCCAAACATTCTATCTAATTCTCCATCTGCCAACAAATATGCATGTCTCATACTATGTGATATAAATGATGTATTTATAAATGTTTTTCTATGTTACTACCTTATGATCAATAAAATAATCCTCGCCGACCCCCATTTTTAACTCTAGTGCCGACAACTTTGAGTTTTCCTTTCAGGACGTTGCACTAAAACTCAACCCTTCCAAGTATTCAGGAGAACCTAACATGATTATGCAAAATTCCAAATGCGCGCTTCCAAACTTTTATAAACATCCGTTAAATTTATTTGAATATGACAAAATTACTTTTAACATCTACGGGGCTTGCAACCCAAAATATCACGGATCAGTTTTTGCAGATAATTAATAAGCCAGTTTCTCAAATAAAAATTATTTTTATTCCCACCGCATCAAGAAGTGAGGAAGAATTAAAATACGTTGATGAATCTAAAAAAGAACTTCTTGATTTAGGTATTTCTGAAAATAACATCAAAACTTTGAATTTAGATAGTTCTGTTTTATTTGAGGAAGTTGAAGATTTTGATGTTATTTATGTATGCGGCGGAAACACTTTTTACTTGTTGAAGAAAGTTAGAGAAACTGGCTTTGACAAAGTAATTATTGAATTTGCAAAAACTGATAAACTTTACTTCGGAGTAAGTGCGGGAAGTATTTTGGTTTGCCCAAATATTGATATTGCAAGCCCCTTTGACGAAAATGATGTCAATTTAACTGATTTAACTGGATTAAATTTAACTGATGTAATTGTTTCCCCTCACTATAAAAATGAAGAAAAGGCAATCATTGATGATTTTAAAAAAAAGTCGCAATACGAAATTGTACCTTTAACTGACGAGCAAGCATTATTAGTTGTTGACGGGGAAACAAAAATAGTGGAATAGCGCGCACATTTGGAACTCAAGGGGACGCTGCGCTTTCGCTCCACTCCGTTACGCTCACCCTCGTATAACAAGGATTATGTCTAATTCAGAATTCGGGCTTGAAAGGATTTTGTATCAATCTTCCTCTATAAACCGAATTACCATTCACACCTGCGCCGCAACCGCAAGTCTTTCTTTTGTCAACAAAATCCTTTGGATCTAATCCATATTTACGAATTTCATCTTGAAATTCTCGTGGGCAACAATCCTTATTTTCAACTTTTGCTAAACCATATTTAGGAGCATTATCCTCAAACCAACCATCTCCACCAGTAAACATAATATATGCTTCTGAACCATGACCTTCGCAACTATCAGTTGTTTTGTAACAATGTTTCCATAGTTGTCCAACTAATTCTCGTAATTCTTCATCTATTCTCAATCTTTCCATAGTTGCGAGCGTATTTCTTTTCATATTACTATTATGTTTACTTTTTAGTTTTTAAAGTTTTCTATTGTTGCCATTGATAAGTTACAAATAATTGATTGCTCCCGAATTCTGAACTCTCCTCACTCCGTTCGTCACCACGCTGCGCTCTCCTCCTTTCAGTCGTCGGGAGACATAACAAGTATTAAGTTCAATTTTGCTGACTTAAAATAAAAAACATTGAGGGTGCCACTTGACGATTGTTCTTATATGTGCACAAACAACCGAAAGTTTTATATATTATGTGCCCTTACAATATTATATGGCCTACATAGAAACAATAAAACGGAACAAAAAGGAGTATTATTACCTCACAAAAAACGTAAGGCTCATCTTAAACAAATGGAAAAAGGTTAGGATTTTCTTAGGGGGTAAAAAACCTTCACAAGAAGAGCTAAAAAAATATGCCAAGGAGATAGAAGATAAATCAAAACCTTTCTTAAAAGCATCAAATTATGCTTATCTTTCAGAGCGTGATGCAGAAACTTTGCAGGATTTAAAGGAGAGCTACAGCACATGGCTTAAACAAATCCCAAAAAGTGTTAAAGAAAAGCTGAATGAGGATTTTGTTATACGATTTACGTACCATTCCAATGCAATTGAAGGTAATAGGTTGACATTAAGGCAGACTGCCCTCATTCTTAAAGATAAAGTAATCCCTTCTGGAGTAAGAGCAGAAGATTATAATGAAGCAATAAACGGAAAAGAATGCTTAGATTACATAAAATTGTATAAAGGTGAATTAAACACTAAACTGCTTGAAAAAATAAACGGAATTCTTACCAAAAATACTGGAGCAGTATATGGTGGGAGAATACGCTTTTTTAATGTGCAGATACAAGGCTCAACTCATGTTCCTCCGCCCCATACAGAAGTTAAAAAGCATATGCTAAATTTTTTAAAGTGGTATAGTGCAAACAAAAATAAATTGCATCCATTTGAGTTGGCGGCCTTGATTCATGCAAAATTAACATGGATACATCCTTTTGAGGATGGGAATGGCAGAACTTCAAGGACAATTATGAATTTTATATTAATGAAGAAAGGATTCCCTATGTTCTTCATACCTTTTGAGAAAAGAGAAGAGTACTATCAATCATTAGACATTGCTGATAAAGGAGAATATAAAGAGTACATCTCTAAAATGCTTCAGTTAATTATAGATCAGATAAGAAGTTACGGGCACAATAAGAAAGAATAATTCTTTGAATTGTGCACATACAATAATACTCACTAACAAACACCCAGATTCTTACTGCTTTTAATGTGAGTGTGCCCATTTATACTTGTCCTTGACGTATCGCTTCGCTAATTTGATAGTACGGTGCCCCGAGTAATAACTCTGCGGACAAAGTTTGCCAGAACTCCACTTCGTTCGTAACTGGCGACGCAACTAACAGGAATTTATACGCAAGGAAATTTGAATTTTTTCTTAGACTATTATAGAGGGATTTTCCTTTTCTGTAATTGAAACAATGTAAACATTTATATTAATTGTTCACTTATATAATAATATGAATGATAAAACAATTGCCACGGGTGTAGTGCATGAAGTACCTGAAGATTTACAAAAAGCTTTAATTGCCAATCCTACTGTGCTTGAAAAATGGAATAGCCTTACTACTCTTGCACGTAACGAGTGGATTTGCTGGACCACTATTGTTAAAAAATCAGAAACAAGAAAAGAACACATAAATCGTTTACGTGAAGATCTTCTCAAAGGGAAGAAAAGACCTTGTTGCTGGCCCGGATGTCCTCATCACAGACCAAATGCGAAAAAGTGGTTTAAAAAATAAAACCTACAGCAGAAAATCCCTTATTTATGATGAAACAATTTAAATTCGACTCACTCCGCTTCGCTCCGAACCACATTGCACTCTCGCTATCGCTCGGGGCATTTAACAGCGATTATGCAAAATTTATCTGCGGATAAACTCAACTCTGATGAGTTGCCCTTAACAGGGTAGCATAACATGTATTATGCAAAATTTTCCAAAAGGAAAACCAAGCCAGCAAAAATTATCAAATTAAAAATCTTACTTGACAATTCTACCAAATATTTATAAAATTTAATCTCTAAATTACTTTTATGGCAAAACAAATTTTCGTAAATCTACCAGTTAAAGACTTAAATAAAACAATAGAATTTTTTACTAAACTTAGTTTTGAGTTTAATCCTAAATTTACAGATGAAAATGCTACGTGCATGATAATTGGAGAAAACATATATGCAATGCTTTTGGTTGAGAAGTTTTTTAAGACATTTACTGCGGATAAGGAAATTTCAGATGCAAAAAGAAGCACCGAAGTTCTTAATGCATTCACTGTTGATAGTAGAGAGGAAGTTGATAATATGATAGATAAAGCTATTGAAGCCGGGGGAAAGGAGTTTAGAAAAGCACAAGATCACGGATGGATGTATGGAAGGGCCTTTGAAGACCTTGATGGCCATATCTGGGAAATATTTTATATGGATGAAAGTCAGATGCCACAAAAGATGAAAAATAACGGAGGTAAATAAATATGGTTGGTGAAAAAAATGATTCAAAATATTTAGTTCGAGAAGTATTTATTGCAAAACCAGGACATGCAGGAGAATTTGCACAAATGATGAAAAAAGAGATGGACAACTGGAAAGGCTTCAAGGGACATGTTTTGCTTGATATGGTGACTAATTATAATAAAATTGTCGTTGAATATGAAATAAGCAGTCTTGCTGAGTTTGAAAAAATGATGGTTGATTTCAAAAAAACTCAAGCAAAAGTAAAGAGCAAGAGGCCACCAAAATACACCGAATTATACCAAACCGGAAAACGCGAAATTTATCGTATTTTGTAAAGAAGATAAAGAAAAAGCAGAGAAGGTTATGGCCCCTTTGTTAAAAATGAAGAAAATCGACATAAAAACTTTAAAAAAGGATTATAATAAAAAATAGTAAATTTTTTAATTCTCTCATATTTTTGTTATGAAAATAAAATTTAATGTTCAACAAAACTTTTATAATCCCCACTTTGATCAAATATCAAAAATGCCAGAAGGCCAATTAACTTTAGAAGAACAAGTAGACTTTGAAATACCTAAAAGGGAATATGTCGGTATGGCCGATAACACAAAAGTTAGGGTTATTCCTGTATTTGATCACTTATTCTTGTCAAGAACTTATAGAGAACAAAGAGAAAATCAACAAGTTAAGAGCAACGCAATTAAAGTAAGTTGGAGATTTAACAAAGAGGGAAGAATTGATTTAGTAGATTACATGCTTTTTTCTGACTATAAACCAGGCCACGTCTTAGTTGTAAATAACTATCAGAGAATACATCCTCCTTGGCTATCAGCAGAGGCGATTCATTATCCATTACCAGAAGAAACCTCTCTTTTAAATAGAACTTTTAGAGATCTTCCTTTTGAAAGAAAATATGAACATCTTCTTAGATATGGACATTCTACAGCAAGGCACGTTATTGAATGCATAAATACAAGCAACATATCAGATTCAACAGATAAATTAAAGCTAGGCCAAGAAAGCTTATTAGATATAGCAGCAGATCCAACAGCCATTGCAATTCTTAGTAAAGCAGGAGAATTGCTTCCTTTTGTTGAAACAAGACCAGAAAGAAAAAACAGGCGTTTATTTCACTTAGTCTATGAGATTAATCAAAGATAGTCAAATATTTCTTAATTTTTTATAAACAAGTTCAACCATGTCTCTTGGCCAGCCAGAATTCAAAGCAGATTCTTTAATAGATTCTAAATCATATCCCATATTTTGAAAATCTTGAAAAAAATAAAGCAAATAATAAAGTTTAACTTCCCGAGGATTTAACTTTTTTTCATTAGCAATCTCTAATATCTCCCCAAAACCTTTGCCGCTTTCTTTTAACTTCCTGACTAATTTATCAACGCCAACAATATAGTGTCTGTAAATTATGGCGCCAAGAACAAATAGAAGTATTACAGCTAAATTTGCAATTATTAGTAAATAAACCATTTTTCACCTGCTTTTATAATACATCACACAATTTTATTATTTAAATATTATTATGCAACTCTATAGTAAATAAATCTTTGGCTTAATGAAAATCACGTTTCCTTTTTAATTAAATCAATAAATTTGCTAAATTCAGTAACAGGAACATTAGAACCACAGGCTTTTTCATGACCACCACCATATCCTTTAACTTGCTTTAAGGTTTTCTCTAGAATATCACGAACTTTATACTTGCCACTTCTCAAACTCAGTTTCATTTCCCCGCCTCTTTCTCTTCCAACAATAATAAACTTGTTTGGATATTTATACACCAAATAATTACTTAAATCAGAAGTAAAGCTGTATTTTTTATTAGTATAAGTAAATACAAGCAAATTATCTTTAGATACTTTGCTAACTGCTTTTTTTAATAAGTTATTAAACTCTTTTCTGATTTTTTCAATGTTTTTAATCAATTTTTTTCCTGCTTCGCTGGTTCCATTTAAAATTTCGTATGGTTCTTTTATTTTTTCTATCAAACTTATGTTTTTTTTGACATCAGATATTTTTCCCTTTGTAAAAAAAGAAAATATTTGGCATAATTCTCCAATCTTGCTTTTAAATAATAGATCCTCAGGGGTTTTCTCATCATCAATCAAATCAGGATATTTTATCTTGAATTCATCTAGCCATTCAGGAACTACCCAATCACTTATAGTCCCAATTGCAGCCAACCACAAAGAACCACCTACTATTTTGTGGCACCAATAGGTTGTGCTCATTCCATGTCCGTCTTTGTTATACGATAAAGGATTGAAATATTTAACTCCCTCAACATTTTGAACAGGATGATGATCTATCCATATAATAGGAACATGAACATTTTCAACAAATTCATCAAAAACAATGGGCTTGTCTAAAATAAAAACAATATCTGGATTATATTCATTAATTCTATTAACAAAAAATTTATCCACATGCGGTCTCGCTTTAACAATAATTCCTTTTCCCTTTCCGCAAAATTGTTTAAATAATAAATAACTGCACAATCCATCATTGTCATCATCATAAAGAAAAACAGGATTCTCAGCCTTTTCCAAATAGCTTCTTATTAATTTTAAATCCTCTTCTGGAATCATTTTATGCCCTTAAATGCATGTCTTACTTGTTTTCTGCTCCAGCCACTCTTTAATAAAGCTTTCTTTATTTCCCTCGGCTTGTCCCCGCTTGCCAATCCAGAATTTATAAATCCAATTACTGGTTCGAGTCCGGAAGGTGTTTTAACATTGCTTTCTACTTTAGGTTCTATACTAGCGACTTCTTCCTTTTTATTAAATTTATCAAAAAGACCTTTTTTACTGCTGTCAAAACTAGTTAATTTCATAGAAGCCTTTCTTTTTCTTATATTTCTAGTTCTTATTATAATAATTATTAGAAATAATACAATAATACCAAGAACAACATAACCAAGTATTTTATTTTTTAAACTATTAAATAAGTTTATATCTTTTATAGAGAAACTAGTTATCAAATTATTATTTTCTTTAACGCATTGCTTGTCTTTGCAAATTTCTCCTTCATTACATTTAATATCTCCAGGGCAACTTTCACAATCTTCACCATCATCAGTTTTATTATTTCCGCATAAGTTTTCACTAATAGTCAATGTCTTGGTTAGATTGGTGGTTACATTAACATTTTTGCCCTCATTTACAAATACCTGCCATACATCAGAAACTTTCTCACTTTCCAATTCAGCCACAACTTCAATTTTATGGGCCCCAATTTCTCCTGCTACATATTCAAACTTTCTTCCGCTTTCATCCTGTTCCTTGTCATCAACAAACCATTTTATATTTACTTTGTTCAATATTGTTGTAGTAATACTAAATATCTTTTTCTCGCCTTGTTTAATTTCTATTTTATTTTCTTCAGGTATTTTTTTAAGTATCTCAAGTAATTTTGTTGATGTTTTATTACTTGTCTCTTCTTCAGTCACTTTTATCAAAACATCTTGATCATCTTTTAATCCACTAGGGTCTTCAACAACAAACTTTACAGTATCTTCTCCATTCCCAATTGCCACAAAACCAACTTCTTTTGTTAAATTATTTATAGTAAAATTAACAATATTATCACCAACATTTTCAATTTTCCATTTCAGACTTCCTTTGGCATCTTCATCATCTTCAACATATGAATTCAAATGTAAAGTCCAACTGTCTCCCGGTTTTTTTATCTGATCAGGTATTGTTGGATTTATTCTTGGAGCGGTATTTGTAGGTGTTTGATTTCCAGAGCCAGTTGCATTTTTTACAACCGTAAATTTAACAGGATTTGATTGCACGCTGTCTTGTCCATCAGTAGCTGTAAAATAAACAGTTTCAACTCCAAACCATCCCGGAGGTTGAGATAAACTTACAACCCCGTTATTAATTGTTATAACAATATTGGAATCGCCAGAATGCTGAAAACTTAATGCCTGGGGCTTATTATCATAATCAATAAAATAATTTTTCAAGTTTATAACATTATTCAAAGAATTATCCTGGTTCCAGCTTTGATCAGATATGGTTCCATTAAATATTGGTTTAATATTATCAGGAGCACTAAAAGTAAATGTAAAATTATTACTTGCGAATTTCGTTTCTCCTGGAATACTTGCAAGGCAATTCCACTTAAAAGTGCCAGAACTTATATTTATAACCAAAAAACTGATAATTCCCTCGTTTTGGTTAAAAACCGGATCTTTAGTTTGTTGCCAATTTCCAGAAATATCACTATAAAACCGTATAGAATCTATATTCATTCCTCCGGTAGTTACATTGCACTTAAAATTTATATTGTTAATGTCACTTCTTATTTCTAGGTTGTTTTTAGGTTCTTTTAACTCTACATTTAAAGCTGCTTTTACAAAAAAAGCAAGTAATAAAATTGTTATTAAGTAAATATACATTGCCCTCTTCATTTTATAATGGTAAAAATAACTCTTATTTATATATTTTATTGTAAACCAATATACTCAAATCTGGTAATGATATGGCCCGTATCACATTAGTAATTAATACTCTGGTTTTAAATTTGTAAAAAACAAAGATATATAAATCAACTTTTAGAGATATTTTAAAGTAAAATAAAGGAACATAACGATGAGTTTAAGTATATTAAATTTACAACCAGAGCTAAAAAAAGCATTTGAAGAACTTGGATTTTTAGTATTAACAGATATTCAAAGGAAAACAATACCATTGATACTTGAAGGTAAAGATGTTATTGGGCAATCGCAAACAGGTTCAGGAAAAACAGCGGCTTTCGGTTTTCCAATTCTTAATAAATTAACTCAAGGTAAAGGGATACAGGCACTTATACTAGTACCAACACGAGAGCTATGCGAACAAGTTACAACAGAAATGAAAAGATTCTCAAAGTATAAAAAAATGAATATTATTCCAGTTTATGGTGGCGTTTCAATTAATCCACAGATTAGTAGTCTAATTCATGCAGACATTGTAGTAGCAACTCCGGGAAGAATGTTAGATCATATTAATAGAAGCACAGTTAAACTAAATAGTGTAAAGATACTTGTTTTAGATGAAGCAGACAAGATGTTTGAGATGGGTTTTGTTGACGATGTAAAAAAAATAATTTCTCAAATACCAAGAGAAAGACAAACTTTGTTATTCAGTGCAACAATGTCGCAACAGGTGCATGAAATTGTAGTTCACTATATGAAGAATCCTGAAAAAATAAAAGTGCAGTCTTATGTAGACCAGGGAAAGTTAGTACAGCATTTTTATTCTGTGAATGCAAGAGACAAATTTTCATTATTAGTGCATATTTTAAAACATCAAGCTAAGGGGCTCACAATAATTTTTTGTGCAACCAGAAGCAGAGTAGATGTATTAAGTAAAAATCTTTACAGACAAGGAATACAATCACAAAGATTACACGGCGGATTATCTCAAAACAGGAGAAAGCAATCTATTGATATGTTTCACAACAATAAAGCAGACATATTGGTTGCTAGCGATGTTGCAGCTCGCGGATTAGACATAAAAAATGTAGCTCACATAGTAAACTATGACATACCAAAGACATCTAAAGAGTATATTCATAGAATAGGAAGAACAGCAAGAGCTGGAAAAGAAGGAAAAGTCATTTCTCTCTTATCAGAGCAAGATCACGACAATTTCAGGAGTGTACAAGCTGACAGGTCATTGATTATAGAACAATTAAAGCTTCCAGAATTTCAAAGAGTTCCTTTTTTTGCACAAAGTAGAGAACACCGTTTTGGTCCAAGAAGACCTTTTCATTCAAAAAATAAACAAAGACATAGCCAACATAAACAAAAATACAGCAATTATGACCGATAATCAAATAAAACAATATATTTAAAAAATAATACCTTTTCTAATTAGGCATGATAGAAATAACTATTTGGCAAAAAATAATATTATATGCTTTATTACTAATATCCTTGTTTATTTTCGTGAAAACCTCTCAAATCAAGATTTTCAATAGGCCCTTAATAAGCTTAAGAACCAGAATACTTTTAGCTCTATTTTTTCCATTAATTTTGATAGTGGCGTTTTTCTTAGGTTCTTTAATAATTGCAATAGTATTATCTATATTATTTATCTCATTTTTATTGTCATTTTTATCAAGAAAACTCTAATTTCAATTTAGGGGCTCTTGCTCTCAGTGCAAACAAAGATATCCCATTGGTTACTTTTCTAACGAGCTATTATTTTTTTCCAGCCTATTAAAAATAAAACGCCGATAACGAAAGCAATTCCTGAAATCTGCACAGCCCATAATAAATAATACCATTCAAATCCTATTTTAAGTGAAGTAATCAAGAGCATTGCAATATATAAAATTCCTGCCAAACTAAATGCAATACCTCCAACAATCTCGTGTTTCCAAGAGATTATCACTACAATCAGCAAAATAAGTGCGGGGAGATTATGCATGAATAATCCTAAAATGGTTCCCCAGAATCCATAACTTTCTTCAAAAACATCTAAAGAAAACATTGCTAAAAACAGTATGAATAGTATGGCTAATATTCTGGGCGTCCAAAATATGAATTTATTAACTTTTTCCATTTTATTATTAATAAGTTTCAATACTTTATAGTTTTTCCTTAGAAAAAGATGGGCCCAGTAGAATCGAACTGGGGAAGATTAGGTATAAAAAAGCAGATTATTATCTTATAAATTGCATACAAGAAAACTAAGATTCTAGTATTTCCATATCAATATATTTATCTTCTTCACTATATTCAGGCCCAGGAAAACCAGCAAAAGCCAGATAAGAATAGGCAATTCCATGTCCGTCTAATATATAGTATCCTTTATTTTTCTTAACAACTTCAATATCTTTAGCATCCGCAAGTTTATCATCATAACCAAGATCTTTAGCATCCCCAAAAGCATTTATTTTTCCATTTTTTTCTAAAATTAAATATCCCTTGTCAGTTAACCCAAGATTAACAACATCCTTATCTTCTAAATCACCATAAAAACTAGCATCTCCAAAAGTTTCAACTTTTCCATTTTTTCTTAATAAATAATATCCATTACTGCTTAATTCCATATCAACATAATCATTATTTTTTCCTTCACCATATTTTTTAGCATCACCAAAAGCAAAAACTTTTCCACTTCTATCCAACACATAATATCCAGTATCTTTTAATTCTAAATCAACAGCATCATTAGTTTTAACCTCACCTAAAACTCTAGCATCACCAAAAGCAAATAAATTACCATATTTATCCAATATTAAATATCCATATTTAGTTAACTCAATATCTCTGGCAACTTTCTCTGTAAATCTTAAGTCACCTAAGAACGCAGCACTTCCACTTACATATAATCTTCCGTATTCATCTAAGAAATATAATCCTTTATATCCCCTATTTACAGCATTTCCTAAAAAAATATTGCCGTAGCTTGAGAAAGTTATTATACCCAACACTAATAAAACAACAACTAAGGTAAAATAATTATTTTTCATCTTCCTCTTTTTATAAATAAAGATTAAAGTTATTTTTAAATATATCTATTAAAAAGAGAATTTATAAATTAATGCAAGGAATAAACTATTCACAAATCATTCAATACCAAGAGCACTATCGACTCTATCATCCAACAAGCTTATTGCATTGGTATCGTTAAAATAAGTAAACTCTCCCCTATAGCAAGGGTGGTTTCTTATGTTCCTGGCCGTGGCTTGATTAAAAGGTTCTGTTTCCTCAGCATAAAACAATAAAAAAAGCTTATTATTTCGATAAGTTGCTTCAAACATTTTCTGAATCTCTGGGGTAACAGTTGTGAGATGAACAAGAACCGCCCTTGTTCTGGGAATTGCTTCAGTTAACATAAACCTAATAACATCTTTAAGTTTTCCTCTTCTTCTGAAATCATTATGTGGAGAATATATTCTTAATTTCTTTCTATCCTCAACCAAATCTACAATATTATCATATAAGTCATAATGGTCTAATGCGTCTGGTTGGCAAGCTAAAACAACATCATATCTATTGCCAGCAATAGTTTCTCCCGATGATAATTTTGTTTTTAATCTAGGAGGAGCAATTAGTAATTTTGGTAGAACTAATTCTTCTGTTCTTTCTTCTACTTCATCTTCTAATAATATTGGCATATTTCCCCAGGATAAAAATTTAAGATGAATGTATGGTTATTCCAATCTTTCTCTGTTTTTTGGCTTTTCTTCTATAAACCGCGCTCTTGCTAGGTCTTACTTTTTCAAAACCGCGCCCTTTACCTATTAGCCCTCTAGATCTTCTTCCAGCGCTAGTTTTTCCATGATAAACTCTATCTCTATTTTTATTTAATCTCAACCATTCATAACCTTTATAGCTTTTAACAATTTCAGGATCAACCAATATAACTTCAAAGAAATAATGTTTTCCGTCTTTTCCAAGTTCATATGAGTTTAAAACAGCCATATTTGGAAATTTTTTATTTGCTCTTTCTTCAGCTATGCCTTGATAATTTTTCCACACTATTTTTTTTCTCCTCATTGCCCTGGGTTTTCTTCCGCCCTTGAATTTTTCTCTTAATCTTCCACCACGAATTAATCTAACTCTTGCAATAACAAATCCTTTTTTAGCCTTGTAACCTAAATTTCTAGCTCTATCTAATCTTGTAGGTCTTTCAACTCTCACAACAGAATTACTTTTTCTCCATTCAATCATATAATTGCGTAAAATGGGCTTTAATTCTCCTTCTCTATCTCTCCACAATTCCTGTATATACTTATAAGTTCCCATAAACTAATTTTCAAAATATCCATTTATATAGCTTTCTATCAATACTTTTATATATTATGAAATATTAATGAAATAAATAAGAATCAAATTAAAAAGGAGTAAATTGGGTTGATAAGGATTTACCCTTATAACCGGAGGTTCTTATTAAGAGGTGATATTATGCCAAGTAAAAAATTACATGATTCTGTTCATCACAAATTAAGCCCCAAAGCATTTGCTTTATCTATTGGAATTGTTTTTGCAATTTGTATATTTATTCTAGCAATAATGGCTTCTTTTGACTGGGGGAATACAATGCTCTTGGAAATCCAATCTGTTTACATTGGTTATAAACCAGGCATTATAGGAGGTATTATCGGAGCAGTCTGGGCTTTCATAGATGGTTTAATTACAGGTTATTTAATCGCTGTTATATATAACAAATTTTCATAGGAGATCCTTATGACAACAATAGAAATTTTTGCTTTTATTATAGCAACGCTTGCCTTAATAAAAATAATTGTATTATCAAAAAATCCAGGCACATGGATAAAATTAGTAAAAAAGATTTATTCAAATCCACAATTAATGACAATAATCTCTTTAATATTATCTTTAATAGTTCTTTATTATTTATTGTTAGAAATAACAATTGTCCAGATATTTGCAGTAATGTTATTCATAGCATTATTGGGCACAGTAAGCATCTCAGCATATTCTAAGGAAATGGTGTCTTTAGTTGAGAAATTATCAAAAGATAAAGATATTATGAGAAAGTTATGGCCAGCAATACTGATATGGATTATTTTAATATTATGGGTTTTTTACGTTTTACTTTTTTAATCTAATTTATTCAACAAAGGTATGATATAAATAGGTTGTTATTCAGGTAAAAATAAGTATCTTTTTTTACACTATAAACCTATATAAATATATCTTAATTTATTTTTTGTATGGATAAGTTTCCTAAAGTCGGAGTTGGTGTAATTTTTAAAGAAAAAGAAAAGCATTACATTACTATCTATGTAATCGCAGATTATCGTTCTGGTAAAGTTAAAGTTAAAGAACCAGATAGGATGATTGAATGGAACTGGTTTTCTTGGGATAACCTGCCAAAACCCTTATTCAAACCAATTGAAAATTTACTCAAGCAAAATTTTAATCCTTTTATTTAACAATTTAAAAAAGCTATTACTTTTTATTACTCCTAGTAGTCAATCAATTTTATATAGTACAAGAAAGAATTATATCTTATGTCAAAAGATAAACAAGAAAGAGAACCAGATTTTGATGGACGTATGTATGGATTGCTTTTAGTAATGAAAAAAATAGCAGATGAAATGAAAGATCCAAATTATAAAAGATTTGAACTTAAATCATTTCCAAATATCTTAGAGCTAACAGTAACATACGGAACAATATCACAGGATACCATTGATTTTAATGTTTATAGATATGAATTTCGTAATGATGAATGGCATGAAAGACCGCACTAATACTATTTAACTAAATTATCTAACAAAATTCTGCACAATACTCAATCCAGCTAAAATAAAAAAACTAAGTTTTATGCTTAATACGCTATTTAACCCTAAAAATAATATCACCAATAACAAACTTAACCTTCCTAAGGTATAAGCAATTTCCCTAAAAATTAGAAAACCGCCAATATCAGTTTTATTAGCTTGATCAAAACTTAAAGCACTAGTTGATATCTCAACAGCATTAACAGTTACTCCGCCCAATAAACTAATTCCTGTAATTTGTATAAAATCTCTGACAAATATTCTAAAAAAAGTAACTATCCCGTCAATCATAGCACTTACTTTAGAAAAGCTTATCTTGTTCATACTATTGATATAGCCAGCAATTAACCAAGTTGCGATAGAACTGACTAAAGTCGCACCAGCACTTATAATTCCAAGAGAAAAATATCCTCTTAAGATTAAAAAAATAAATATCGGCCAAAAAATACCTAAAACAATGCCCCTCATTCCCTGCAAGTAATACAAAAAGAAATTTTCAAAATTTTTTTTGTTTATCACGTCTGATATGGTAAAGTCATGCCCCAAAACAATATCTTTACTCATCAGCAAAGGCACAACGCTGAATATTAACAATATAATAACTAGTCCAAATAATAAATAGAAATTTAATAAGCTTAATAAATATCCGCCAATAAAAGGTCCAACAATTCCAATTAAAGAAGCAACAATAAACCAATATTTAACTTGATCTATTCTATGTTTTCTGTCGCTGTATTTTGCAAAATCTGCAGAATAAGCATACCAAAACAACCCTTCTGCCAACCCAGCAATAAAACCCAGTAAGTAAACTGAAATCTTATAGTTTAGTAAATTATAAAGTAAAAAATAAAATATTATGTAAAAAGGAACACTTAACATAATTACATGCCTTAATCCAAATCTGCTGCATAATTTTGCAGAAATAGGGTAAGCAAACGCCAATGTTAAAAAAAGTATAATATAATAAATTAATAATTGGTTAAAACTAATTCCTATTTCTTTCAACAAAAATATTGGTGTAAAAAGCCCTATCAAAGATACAGCAAAAGTCCTTAAGAAAATTGAAATATAAATTTCATTCAACTCTCTTTTTAATGCAAAATGTAATAACTTGTGGTGCATATAAGAAGATTTAATGGTATCTAATATTTAAAAATATTCTTTTTTATCACAGAAATCTTTTTAAACTAAAGATTCTACTCAAAAGTAACTAAATAAGCTTTTCTTTGGAAAAGAAAACCTTGGAAAAGAAAGAATTAAGGTGGTTATGATGAAAGGAATACTACAAATTTTAATCGGAATCGTTATAATAATCGCGTTAGTATGGCTAACCTTCTTTGGAAATATGGTTGGCTGGGACTCAGTCAGTAGTTATATTTGGAGTTCAGTCTTAACTGTTTTAGTAGGTGGCCTAGCCTGGTTATTGCTTTTAATTGGAATTGCTTTAGTCGTTGTTGGCTTTTCAGAATTAAAAGAGTAAACCTAGGAGGAATTAAAACTATGGATTTAGGGATATTAGCTGATCAATTGTATTCTATAATGACCAAAGTAGTAACTTCTTTTAGATATTATCTTACAAAGCAGAAAGCGGATAATATGCCAAGATTAGAAGAAACTCCAGCCGAAGTTTATGCTAGATTATGTCGTGAGGGGGCTTTGATTCATGGTTATGGAAGAGAACCCCAGCATTCTCTGTATTTAATGCGCTTTGTTCATTCTCCTAATGGTAAAGAGTAATTCTCTCTTTATTTTTTATTATAAGAAGCTAAAAAAGAATCTTAATAAATGAAAATATGGAAACTGCAAAAGAAAGTTTGGGATTATTTGATAAAGCCTATCTTAAGGCATTGAATTTTGTATTAGATTACGGAGGATTCGCAGCTTCATTTATATCTGGAGTGGGTTATGAGATACAAAATAGTTCTTTGTTTGCCAGTGGTGCAGTTACATCAATGGCTTCCCCAGTAATAGATAACCTATTTATTTCAGGCAAAGCCGCAAATACTTTTAGGTCTTCTAGTAATAGAGAAATAGCAGATTATGCTCTAGATCAATATACAAATGGGCAGTTAGTAAGAAATATTTTTGCCTTGTTTGTTCCTCAACAGGCTATAAATACCTATAATGAACCGACATCAACAAATATATTAGCAACAGCGGGCCTTGTTGGATTAACTGTTCTAAGCCACATATTTAGCAGAACTTCAAAAAAGAAACTTACAGAGATTGTTGAATATGAAAGAGAGTAAATTAAAAATCAAATATTTTTTTCTGTTTAATCACATCTAGTAATATACTATGTTCTAGTGTTTTACTAATATCCAACTTAAATTTATCAAATATCTGTTTCCTAAAAAATTCAATAGCTTTATTTTTATCATTAAATTCTAAAGGTTTATTCAACAAAGTTTTTCTCATTGCTTCACGAACAACAAACACGCCTAAGCCCAACCAATAATCTGGAGTTTCAATTCTAACAATCAAGCAACTTCCTTGTCTTTTAATTTTATTTAAATATTCCAACATTGCCAGTCTAGTAGCATAAAATCCACCGGCAGTTTGCTCAGCATATCTTGTTCTTCCTCTAAAAGGTTCAAAATCCGTTGATATATTTATATTTGAAGTAGGATTCCAAAAACTTCCAGGCAAGTAAGTTTCAAATAGTTCATAATTATAAATTTCAGGCAAAAACAAGACAAAATAATGATTTCCCAAGTAATGTCCATAAAAAAATAAATAATTATTTAATAAAGAAAATTGTTTAACTTGTTTTAATAATTCATTACCCAACATAGAATCAACACTAGTTATGCTCCATCTAGTCGGAACTAAAACCCTTCTTTTTTCTTGACCCATTATTCCGATACTTAACAGTTTGCTTAATGCGTTTTCATCAAACCCATGTTTACTTAAGTAATTAATCCCCTCAATAGCTTTCATATCAGCATCAAAATAAACTTTATCAACATGAGAAGAAACTTTAGGATTGCTGGCAACTCTTAATTTTTCAACTCTTCCTCTTGGACCCATTGGCAAAGTGGTATCATCAATATTTATTCTTAATTTTATTTTTTTCTTTAATTTCACTTCCACATCCACAGGTTTAATGCTCATTCCAATTTCTCTGGCTAAATTCAAAAACCGATTATCATTTGTTCTAACAGCTTTAACATCAGTTCTAAATCTGGAATTAATCAAGCTGCTTCTGAATTCCATTATCTGATAAATATCTAAATTATTTTCAGCCCAATATTTTTGATTATCATACAAAGAAATGTCTTCCTTTTTTTCAGGAGGAGCCAAAACACCAACATTTACTTGTGGGTATGGCAAAGCAGAACCAATAAAAATTGAAGGTGGAGAATTAGAAAAAAATTCATCTTTGAATATTTCTTTAACTTTAAATTGAGTTATCTTATTGGCAAAATCAGGTCTCGCAAGCAAGTTCTTTTTTAAATTAGAATTATAAATTACCTCGGGAATTTTAACCATTTATATTATTAAGATATTAAACTATTTAATATTATATTTATTGCACTATAATGTTTTTTCACCCGGCTTCCATTCAATAGGACATAAACCACCAGTTTGTAAAGCTTTCAAAACCCTATAAGTTTCTTCAACGCTTCTTCCAACATTCATATCACTAATAACACTATATCTCAAAACACTATTAGGATCAATAATAAAAGTTCCTCTAAGGGCCTCACCTGTTTCTTCGACCAATACATCATAATATCTGCTTAATTTATGGTTTGTATCTGCTAAAACTGGGAATTTAACTTCTTTTAAATCTCTTTCAAACCAAGTTTTATGACTGTGACTAGAATCAGTACTAGCCGCAATTATTTTACAATTAGCATCATTAAATTCTTTAGCTCTTCTGGCAAAACCATTTATTTCAGTAGGACAAACAAAAGTAAAATCTCTGGGATAAAAAAATAATACTAACCATTTCCCTTTGTAATCACTTAAATCAATTTTCTTCATTTCTCCGTTTTCATATCCTTCTAATAAAAAGTTCTCAACTTTTTCCCCTATTTTTACCATTTTTAACCACAATAAACCACGTAAATAAATTATATATAAACTCTTCGGATTTATAATGCCCCTCTTGCATAAGCAATGTTAATTCTTGCTCTTTCAAAAGCACTTCCAACATACAATTCCGATCTTCCTTGTAATATTTGTTGTTTATTTTCTGGAAGCGAACCATAAAGAGTTCTAAACTCTTCATCTTCCAAGGCAACTTCTAATAATCGCCTGCCGTCTTTTAATGCTCTCTTTGACATTTCTTTAACAAAATCATGTCCCAAGCCATATTTTGAATGAACCCAACCAGGCTCACCTCTCAATATTGAAGTCATTGCTTCACTCGGCCTGTTTCTTACAGCTTTCAGATTTTCAGCCATTCTATCTTGATTGACAGAAAGATGGGGCAAACATTTATCATTTAACCTAGAAAAAGCCTCATACACTTGAGCCATCATTGCCTGTGGTTGATATCTTGCCTGAACAGAGCCCCTTAAATCTCTCTGTAAATCAGAACTAATCAGCTCATACAATATCCTCATTCCGGATTCGACAACAACTGCTTTTCCTTTTATATTTTCATATTGAACCGGATTATCTTTGGCAGCATCTGCGCTGCTTCCACCAAGTCTTTCAGCATTATCCCTAGAAGTTATTTCTCTAATTGCAGAAGAATATAAAATTCTTATATCATTCGCAAAATCAGCAAGAACATGCATCAAAGTAGTTAACCCATGACCTACATCTGCAAGTCTTTCTTTTTGAACTATTTGGGTAGAAGTATAATCTGGTTCTAAACCAAGTTTTTCTAAAACTCTCCTCTCAAATTCAATTGACTTCCCATCTCCAACAACCATTTCTATTCCAGCACCAGTTCCAGTAATACCAGATATTTTCCCCCTTAAATCTCCAAAAAATTGATTACATCTTTTTGTTCTTTCAGCAAGTCTCGCAGCATATAATGCGAGAGTTGTTCCAAAAGGAACAGGACTAGTATCTTGAAGATGGGTTCTTCCTGTTTGCAAATAAGGCATTACAGCAAACGTCCTTTCATCATCTTCTATAAATCTCTCTGCTAAATTAACTAAAGCAGTTATAGATTTAACAACCTCGGGTCTAATAACTTCCCTCCAAGCATCCTTAAATAATTTAGCTCTTGCAGTATCTAAAACATCATAAGAAGTTGTTCCAGGATGCAATAATGCCTTGACTCTTTCTGGCATATGTCTTCCAAGTTCTTCTAGAAGTGCTAGTTGATCATGTCTAGTTACTTTATCTTCTAAAAGAGCAGCATTTAAAGAATCTGCCTTTTCAACAGCACTATCAAAATCTTTTAAATCTTGTTCTGTTGCCTGGCCAAATTCAATTCTTGTTTGAAGCAGAGTTCTTTGAATTAAGGCACAAGTTTCCCATTCTGCATCAGAAGATAAATAATCTAACACATCTCTTGAGCTTTCTTCATATTTTCCATCATCAGGAGATATAGTTCTCATTGAAAATCTTTTTCTTGCTAATTCTTCAGAATCTAATTTAGAAACCAAATCAAGATCTGTTGCCATTTTATCCTCTATTTATTATAAAAGGTTTAGGTTTTTCTCCAACTTCATGCCTTAATGCAGTTACAACTCCTACCCTAAAATCTTCCCCAGGAGATAAGTATTGGGGACCAAGTTTTGGACCCAAAGCAGCATACAAATTTCCAGTTATCTCTTCAATTGATTTTTCTTCAATCTCAATATCTAGGGGTTCTCCTCTAAAACTAGGGATAACTACTCCTTGCTGAACATTTTGTCCAGTATACGTTGAAATAAATTTGCCAAAACCAGGAGCCAACTCAAAACTAAAAACCTGTCTTTCTAATTTGCCAAGAGTTCTTTTAAAAATAGCAATTGCCGCTTCTTGTGGAGTAATTACTCCAGAAATTCTAGGGGTATAATTAGGATTGTCTGGCTCATAACTTGTTAAATCTATATCATCTACAATAAAAGGACTAGCACAAAATTCAGCAAATAAGTCAGTGATATTGCTAAGAAACCCATCATCCAGTTCTTTTAATAAATCAAAAAGGTGGTCTGTTTGTGCTCCATTACTAACAACGAACATATCCTTATATCCTCTATGCACCCTAATTGCACTATACACAAGTAAACTAGGATTTCCACCCCTTTCTCTAATCTCTTGTTTTGCTTTTTCTGTTAATGGTTTTTCAGGATCTACGGATGTTTTCAAATTAGTTGGAAAAGTTTTCACTGTTCCATTTTTTAGGTCAACAAACTTTCTTTCTCTGCTTGAAGGACTTCTTCCCGTTACAAAATAAGATGCGAAATCTCTTTCATCTTGAGTCCTGCCTAAAATAAATCCTCTTCCTAAATATTCTTGTTGAGCAATCCAATCTAAGTTTATCATTTTTTCTTGTCTTATGCCACCAACTGTTCAATAATAGCTTCAATACCAAATACCACCCTCTGATGTCTTGGCCTAGTATCTGGTTCAAATCTTTGTCTTAATAAATGTTGAATTCCCTCAATATACCTAACAGCAATTTTTATGCGCTGATCCTCTGTATACCCTTTGTCTCCCTCTGAAAATCCGCGAGCAAATTCTTTTGAGTAAGAAACCGGGTTTATTTCTTTTATTTCACCAGCAGAAAATCTTTTCATTTGTTCATTGTAATCATCCAATAACCAGAATCTAGAGGAATCCATTGTCCATATCTCATCTTGAGCAACTATCTCTCCTCTTCTATTAATACCGTGCTCTGTTTTTGTATCAACTGCAATTAAACCACGATCTTTTAAAAATTGAGAAACCATACCAAATGCAAATAAAGAAGCATTTCTTATTTGGATATATTCTTGTAATGAACAAACTTTTCTTCTAAACAATTCATCAGGAGATACAGATTCATCGTGATCCTCTGACTTTGTTGATGGAGTATCCATTACATAAGGCAGCGGGCCATTAGTAAAAAGATTATTAGGCAAAATATGACCACAAAATTCTCTTTCACCTTTCATATAGTGTTGATATAAAGATGTAGATGTAGAACTTTTAGCCATAAACGCTCTAAGAACATTTTCAAAAGGTATTTGTTTTAAATTTTCTGCTGCGATCACAACAGAATTATTCCCTAATCCTGCTACTTCAAATTGAGAAGTACCTATCGCTGTTGCAAGCATCCTTCTCATATAATCATGATTTGCAGCAAGTACTTGATCTTTAAAAGGAATATATCCCCTGTTGATATCATGAGTTGATATTCTATCAGTTCTTACCATAATCCTCAAAGGCGATCCGTCGGCTACATTCAATGGTGGATTTTCAAATTCAACTACTCTTCCTGTTTTCTTATCAAAATATGAACCTTTACCACCAAAGATAGAATCAGAAACCTTGCCTGGCCTTACAACATATTCTTTTAATCTTGGGATTTCACCAGAGTCTAAAATTTCCTGCGTAGATACAACCGGACCTTCATTTTTAACATAATCCTCAACTAACTTCCTTGCTTCAGCACTATTTAAAAATGTACTTCCCACTATTTTACTCCTCCGGCCATAGCTTCAAGATCGGCTTTTTCAAGAGATCTTACTTTTTCAGAATTTCTTCTATCTAACATTTCTCTAACTCCAGAATTTTCACGAGTATACATCTGAGCTATAAATTTTCCAACATTTTCAGGTCTAGCAATATAAGCATTAGAACTACCAGGTGGATTGTTAAGGCAGCTTTCATTATGTCTCCCATCTATAGCATCAGGCGGACAACTTATAACGGGAAATAGTGCATTATATGATAGAGACCCAGATAACCCATCTGTTCCACTAGCAACTGCCACAGCAACAACTAAATTTCTATCACTATTGTATTGTAAAATTAGCCCAACAAGTTTAGCCGGCTGTTTATGGGCAGAACAAATTCTTACGCTGTAAGGTATTTCATAAGTATCTAAAGAATCTGTAATTTTTTTAACATGTTCTTTATCACTCCCAGAACCAGCCATTATAAGAACATAACCAATATTAGAACCGCTTTCTTTTTTACTAGCTAATGCACCAGTTTCTACACAAGACCCACCGAACATACAATAAAGATAAAACAAATGATTTAAAAGCATTTATTTAATTAAATATTTGTTTTACAACTATAACTTCTAAAAACAACTTTCTTATAATAATTCTTACAGAAAATCTTTTAAATATTAAAAAACTAACCTTAATCATGCCTATATTTACTTTAATAGAAATATTTTATTTGATAGTCTTAGTTGGATCAATAGGCTATATTTTTTCCGGCTTTATAAAAGATCCAGCATCAAGATATCTTTCAGGTTTTAATTGGAGAGATTTCAGATTTGCTTTATTAGTTGCAGCCCCAGGAATAATACTCCACGAATTATTGCATAAATTTGTAGCAATATTTTTTGGTTTAGTAGCAAATTTCTATATTTTTTGGTCAGGTTTAGGAATAGCTGTTTTTTTAAAATTAATTTCTTCGCCATTTTTAATTATCGCTCCAGGTTATGTTTATATAACAGGAGATTCAACTCCTTTGCAATCAGCCGTAATATCATTTGCAGGACCATTTGCAAATTTACTGTTATGGTTTATTGCTTATCTAATTTTAAATAATGCAAAAAATTTATCAAGACAGAAAGCAATTTTTCTTTATTTAACCAAGAAAATTAATTTAACTTTATTTATATTCAATATGATCCCAATACCACCACTAGATGGGTTTAATTTTATTTATAGTCTGTTTACTTACGTTTCTTCTTTTTCATCTTAATTTTCTTTTTCAATTTATTAATCTTTTTCACTTTCTTTTTTTTCACAATCCTGGTAAGTTTTCTTTCTTTTACAAGTTTGATTTCCATGGCTTGTAATAAATGAATTTCCTCATTTAGCCTATTAATCAATTTCTCCATATTCTGTCTTGTTTTTACATTATTTTCATTTACTAAATGCTGATCGCATTCTGGACATCTAAACGAATATTCCATTGCGGTTTCATGATTGGCTCTAACATGTTTATCAGGGCATATGAAATATACTCCGGATTCTTCATTAGCTAACTTATTCTTTATTTTGTTTAACATATCTGTCTTCAGTTTAATAGACAAGTTCCTTAATTCTAGCATATTTAATGTCCAATAATAAACATACCATCCCTTTTTCTTATCCTTTTTTCTAGTAAAATAAACTAAATTGTAATTATTTAGCCTGTAAAGCATATTTCTAACATGATTTACAGTAATATTTAATTTCTCAGCAATTTTAAATTCAGAGACATTAGACTTATTTTTAATCAATTCGACTAAGGGCACAATATCATTGCCGGCAATTTCTTCAACAATTTCATTGAGAATTTTATCTATTTTTCCAGTATCTTCATTAGCCATATAACAGAAAGGATTAATAGAATATATAAATTTACTTATCTGTTTTTAACATAAAAACCATAAACTAAACCAAAAAATAACCCACCCAAATGAGCAAAACTGCCTATATTGCTTAATGGATCTAGTGCTCTTATAGTATCTTGAATAGCCCATATAATACCAGCCAACCACATAGGAATAGGCATAAAATTCATCCAAATAGTCATTTTAGGTCTTAATACAGTTAATGTTCCTAAAACACCAAAAATAGCTCCAGAAGCCCCTAAAGAAGAATTATAAAAAATTATACCGGGTATATTAGCAAAAATTCCACCAATGAAAAATAAAAATAAAAACTTTTTACTTCCAATAAGGTTTTCTAATATGCTGCCAAACAAAGCCAAGGCAAATCCATTCAACATTAAATGAGCTAAACTTCCATGTAAAAATATGCTTGTTATTAAAGTCCATGGTTTTGAAAAGACTTCAGAACTATTTAAGACAAATAATTCTGTAAAATTTTTAAAAATTAATTGGATTATAAAGATTAAAACTAAAATTACTGTTATTTTTAACGCATAATACCTATTTTTCATTAAAAAATATAAAAAAAGAGAAGCTTATAAAGCTTCATATTAAAATAATCTATTTTTCCTTTTCCGCAAGCGCTTTTCCTAAAGGAGCTCATTTCAACTCAAAAACAACACTAACACTGGCTCTAGTTTCAAGTTCTTGTGGATTTATCTGCGGCGCTGCAGCAATTTCTGCCTTGGCTTCCATTGCCATACCACCTTCAAAAAATCTATACGGTTGGTAATAATAGTCTTGTGCATTTACTGAAACTATCTTCCCAAGTTTTACACCTAATCCACTGGCAGTAGCTTCTGCTTTTTCTCTAGCATCTTTAGAAGCTTTTTCCAAAGCATCTTTCTTGGCAGTGGCTTCTCTCTCGTTTGATAATCCAAACTGTATACTATCAACTCTATTCACTCCAGATTCAACTCCAACATCAATTATTTTTCCGAGTAAACTAAAGTCATCAGTTTTTACTTTTATAGTATTCGTTGTTTTATATCCTTTTAATCTTTGTTTTCCACCACTCCAATCGTAATCCGGATAAATATTGTAATTTATTGTTTCAATATCACTATCTCTAATCCCAATTATCTTTAAAGAACTCATTACTCTATCACTAATAATGCTATTTTCAGTTTTACTCTCATCAGCAGTGTCTTTCAAAGTTTCAACTGTAAGATAAACAGAAGACTCATCAGGCATTACTTTTGTCTCTGAATTTCCTGTAGCACTTATAGTATTCCTTTCATCAGGAACAACACTGCTTGGTCCAGTAAAAGGTTTAAATGCTAAAACCAAAACAGCAATAACCAATCCAATTACAGCTATTACAGCTATTACATTGCTATTCATTTTTTTAACCTCCAATTAACTATTAAATATATTAAAATAGAAAATGTAACACCAAGTAAAAACCACAAAGCAACATTTGGCAAGTTAATTTTTGAAATAATTTCCTGCATTGCTTGAGGAGCCACTTCAGGAGCTACTTTCATCATAGCTCCGGCACTAGTAGATTCAACTACCTGTTCATTAACATTATTCACAACAGTACTGCTAACAACAGCAAAAGGTTTGTAGAAATAATTTATCAATCCAGCAGCACCAATTCCTAATATTAACATAATAAAAACATCTTTTAATTTTTCTTTTAAAATTGAACTTTTTTTTGTTGAAATTATAATGTGTTTATTTGCTAACTTATAAATATCCATCTGCCTTCCTTTAGGGCTCCACCTAAATTCTTTGCTCTCCACTAATCCATTTTCAATTAGATTTTTCATATTATAATCAACCGTACTTATAGGAACATTCAAGTCTTTGCTGATTTCAGAAGCAGTAGCTTCATTTTTTTCAGATAAGTAATCCAATATTTTTCTAGCAGTGTCATTGCTAATAACCTCAGCTAATTTCTTAGCTTTCTCTTCTTCCAATGAAACCATAATAAACTTATCTGCCATATAAAAATCTAAGAAAAAACAACTATATAAATATTATCTTAACTTCAAATCTAACTGAAGTTATAAACCATATTGTGCTCTAGCTTCTTCATAAACACGAACAATATCAGGATCTCCATATTCCCCTATTGCCTTCCTTATTTCTACATCAGTAAAATACTGTCTCCTCCATTCCCTTCTTATTGCTATTCCTTCTCCATTACACAAATGTTTACCTATTTTTTCTAGATAAGTAATATCTGGGAACTGGCCACCAGTATTCTCAATCTGAGGATCAAATAATACTCTTCCTTTTTCATCAATACCACCAACTGATTGATTTACTGCTATTCTGTAAACTCCACCAACATCATTAACTAAAGCCTCAAGCAAGTAATATCTTCCGTTACTTCTATCACGAGTACCCTTCTTTTCTGGCCACAATCTTGAAAACGTAACCGTTTCCTTATTCATTTTTGTTCTCCTCATCTAGTAATCTTTCTAAATAAGACACCAATCATATAGTGAATGATGTCAAAGCCCTTTAAGCTAAGACCACTAGAACTAAAGCTACCACTAACAAAATCTTTATTATGGGATTATTAGCGGTTTTCATACCATAAACTACGTTTTAAGTATTTTTAAACTTTTTGAAAAGGTTTTTAAATTAAAATAAACCACTAAATAATATGGGCCTGTAGCTCAGCTTGGAAATAAGGATTGCATCCTTATCAACCTGCAAACTTATTAAGCAAATAGAGCACCAGCCTTCTAATTCAGGAGGCAAGCTGGGGGTCGTCGGTTCAAATCCGATCGGGCCCGTTTTTACACTTTTCAAATTAAAACAGTTTTAATCTAAAGTGAGCAATATCTTAATTAAAATATATTTCACAAATTAATAATAGTTATAAAAGACTTAATTTACTGAAAATTAATGATTCAAGAAATAGCTTCTGGTTTATCAGCAGAGGAATTATTTGAAAGAGGAATCGGGCTGTCTTATTCAGATTTTACAACTCTCAATACTAACTTTGCTAATACAGATAGGAAGGATATTTCTTTAGAAACCGAATTAGGTAAAGGAATAAAACTACAAACCCCCATAATTGCCTCTCCAATGGATACGGTAACTAGTGATAAACTTTGTATTGCTTTGGCTTTACAAGGAGGTATAGGGGCAATACATTATAATCATAAAGGAGAAGATGGAAAACCAAGTATAGATATGCAAGTTAAGGAAATTGTTAGAGTTAAAAGATTTCAGAATGGATTTATCGAGAACCCAGTTACTATATCACCAGATATGACAATTGCACAGGCAATTGAAGTTGGAGAAAAAAATAGAATAGGTGATTGGGTTATCAGGACTTTTCCTGTAACTGCTGATGGTAATACCAACGGAAGGTTAGTAGGCCTACTAAGAAAATATGATTATTTCAGAGGATCAAGAACAGATCTAAAAGTAAGAGACAGAATGATATTTTTGGAAAAGTTAGTTGTAGCAGAGTATCCAGTTACTCTAGATAGAGCAAAAGAGATTTTATGGGAGAACCATATATCATCACTACCAATAGTTGATGGTGTTTGTAATCTTAAATATCTAGTGACAAGAAGAGATATTGAAAAAAGTGAACAATATCCTCTAGCTACAAAGGATGCTAATAACAGGTTAAGAGTTATTTTTGCAGTTGATACACGGCCAGATGCACATGAAAGATTAGATCTTGGATTTGCTGCTGGTGCAGATGGAGTTATAGTTGATACTTCACAAGGTTTCACCAAATATGCAAGAGATATGATAAGATATATAAAAAATAAATTTCCAGACAAATTATTAATAGGAGGAAATATATCCACAAGAGAGGCAGCAAAGTTTCTGGCTGAAGAGGGAATTGACGCATACCGCAATGGTCAAGGTTCTGGATCAATATGTACAACAGCTGGAGCAATTGGTATTGCTCGTTCACCAGCAACAGCAGTTTATGAATGTTCAAAATTATTAGTTGATACAAATGTTAGAACCATAGCAGACGGCGGATTAAGAGAAGTAGGAGATATTTTTAAAGCAATTGCGATTGGCGCACATTGTGCAATGCTTGGAAATTTACTTGCTGGGACAGAAGAAAGTCCGGGAGAAGTTATAATAGATCGTGAAACAGGACTACCAACCAAAGTTTATAGGGGAATGGGGTCTGCTGAAGCCAATGTTGGTTCTTGTAGAGGTTATACGCGACTTCCAGAAGGAATACTAGCAAGGGTAAAATATAGGGGCAGTATTCATATGTGGGTTCCATTAATCCGTGATGGGTTAATTCATGCCCTCGAAGTACAAGATTGTGGGAACATAGCTGAACTTCATAGAAAAATGTATGCAGGAGAACTAAGGTTTGATAAAGAAAATCAACAGTCACACGATGAAAGAAAAAGGAGTAATTTATTTTTATAAATAATGTCTCTAGATAAATTATTAGATAATATAAGAATTTTAGCAGTTGTCTGTAATCAATTTGGAGATTCAGGAAAAGGAAAGTTTGTAGACTATTTTTCATCAAATTGGGCAAATGTTGTAGCAAGAGGTACTGGCGGAAATAATGCAGGCCACACAATAATAGTCAATGGAAGGGAAAAAGTATTCCACTTGCTACCAGTAGGTGTTGCTTATGATTCTAGTGGTGTAATTAGCATACTAGGAAATGGAATGGTTTTAGATGTTAAAGTTTTAGCTGAAGAGTTAGATGAATTAGATAATGAAGGAGCAACGTATAATCACCTCAGAATAAGCGAGGATGCAACTGTAATAATGCCTTGGCATATTGCAATTGATCAAGCAAAAAATCAATCACAAAAAGATGGTGGAATCGGTTCAACAGGAAGAGGAATAGGTCCAGCATATGCAGATAAAGTTGCCAGAAAAGCAGTAAAAATAAGGGATTTATTTAATACTGACACTTTAGTTAAAAAAGTTTTAAAGTTGTCAGAGATTTATCCAGATCAAAATATAAACGCAAAGGATTTAGTTGAATACATTCTGCCATTTGTACCTAGAATAAAACCATTTGTTAGAGATACAGTAACTGAAATGCATCAGTTCGTAAGGGAAGGTAAAAAGATATTATTAGAGGGAGCACAAGGATTATTACTAAGCATAGAACACGGCGTAGATCCTTATGTAACTTCATCAGACTGTTCTTTAAATGGAACTGCTTCTGGTGTAGGATTGCCAGCAAATGCAGTTGACCTCTCAATAGGATTAATAAAATTCCCATTTATGACGCGAGTAGGTGGCGGACCATTTCCAACAGAAATTGGAGGATTAAGATCTGAAAAACATTGTGGTGAGGGATTTACTAAAAAAGATGAATTAGAAAGGTTTGGAATAAAATATGAAATACAAGATGGTAAAATCAAGTATAATCCAAAAGATGAAAAAATACTGCAAATGATGAATTCACAAGACACCTTCATAAAAGGTATAGGAATAAGGCTTGCAGCCGGAGAATATGGAGCTACTACTGGGCGCCCAAGAAGAGTAGGATGTACAGATGCGGTTGCAGCAAGATATGCCGTAGGCATTAATGGACCAATAATGGCGCTAACCAAAGTTGATTGTATGTCAGGAGCAGATAGTTTTAATATCTGTTATGATTACCAAATTGATGCTCAAAGAGATTTGCGATTCAAGAGAGATGCAGCTTATTTAAGAAAAATTACTCCTCAATATCAAATATATGGCGGATATGGCAAAATTAATTCAGCTGGAATATTTAAGGATTTACCTGCAAGATTAATGGATGCTATAAGGGATTTTGAAATATTCACAAGTGGCAAGGTAGTTGTTGTTTCTACTGGGCCAGAGAAAGAACAAACAATAGTAAGATAATTCTAAAAGAGTAAAAATTAGAATATTCTAAGTTTTTTATTTTCTTTAGGATAGTAGTCTAGCTTGGTAAGATTCACACCCAAGTACATGCAAATCCAGGTTCAAATCTTAGCAACCCAAGTTAGTTAGTACCTCCTAGGTTTTATTAACACAAAATAAACAATTAAGAATAATATTATATCAACTATTATAAAAGATACCAAAATAGTTGCACCAGTACTAATTTTTTTATTATCATTAGAAAATAGATTATTAAATCCACCATCCTCTGTTTTAATAAAAAGGTTATCAATTAATTCACCATAACAGTTTCTTTCTTCGCTTGGTTTATTATTAATAGCCACGCATTTACTTTCATCAGTACATATTCTTATCTGTTTGCCATTAATGCATTCTCCAAATTTGCCACAAGACCAATTTTCTTTACAGATAATTTGCTCTATTATTTTAGTATCCTTAAACAGGCTAGAAGATCCACCGCCATCACCATTACTTACAGATCCTTCCACTACAAGATATTCAGAAAACCCTTTAACTTCTACAATTAATATTTTTCCTGCTTGATCATAACTTATTAGTTTACAATCTAGTTCATTACATAATACGCCATCTTTTTTTATTTTTGGATCTTTAAAGTTTATATTATAAAAAGTTATTAAAGCGGGCTTATTAAAGCCAGAATAATCTTCACTATATATTATAACCTTCTTATCTTTTATTTCAACTAAATTATCAATATTCAAGGAAACAAAGCACCCACTTTCATTAATATTTACCAAATCTAGTTTTTCTTTAAATTTTATCTCAGCTATTTTTTCTTTAAATATTCTAAAATTAATAATCTCTCTATAATCGCTACCATTAAAATCAATGTTAAGTATAGAACTTCTAGGCCTTAAATTATTCAGTTCATCAAAACTAATGTCTTGTTTTTTTTCTTCACAAAAGTCAATTCCGATAGGGCAGTTTTTAATATCATGTTCATATAATCCATCATCATCTTTATCTTCGCATCCAGAACCAATTGTAGAACAGCTTAAATCTGTATAATTAATACTATATCTACATCCAATTCTAGTGCATACATCAATAGTACATTTATCTCTATCATCACAACTAGAATTATCAAAAAGAAACACATTCTGGTTATTAACACATAAACTAGTTACACAACTAGGCAGATCATTATACTCATAGCAACTTAAAGCACTAGTGCTTGTGCTTGTAGATGAAGTTGTTGTAGATGTAATACTTATTTGTCTTGTACTAGAGCTGGTTGTTGAACTAGTAGAAGTAGTAGTTGCATAACTTCCGGAGTTAAACTCAAAAGGACCAATATCAGGAGCTAGGCCATACCATTCCCTACAGCCAGAAGAATCTGGCCCTGGATTTGAGCAGTGATATCCTGGAATTATTGTTCCTGCATCAATAAATACACTAGTAGATTTTAATCCAAATATAGACTGCATAGTTGCAACAGCATAATTATATGCGTCTTCTGCATCTACAAAACATTGAGAAGACTGGCAATTAGGATAATTTAATGGCTCTAAAACATCTGGTGTTCTATCTCCATCACTATCAATATCCAATAGGCCAAGATTATTAAATTGCGTTGTATAATCAACGTCTGCCCCGGTTAAAGTGTTAGGATTCAACGCTTCGCTTTGAAAAATCCCATCTTCAACATAATTATAGTCAGAAATTCCTGGAATTAAAGCATTATATCCTAAATCTTTTATGTTATTATTAAAAAATGCACTATTTTTTACATATGTAGCCTGATTTCCGCTTAATTGACCTCCTGAAAATCCATCATCTGTTCTCATTACCAGATTATGATATATCCTAGCGCCATTACCATCAAAAACATTTGCTATTAAGCCCGTACTAGTTCCTGTTCCACCAAACCCTATAAAAATAATATTTCCATAAGCATAATCGTTATTATTGGTTTGTGTTCCTGTAGGCTTGAATTTTAATCCGTATCCGTTAGCTCCCGCAGAGCCTTGGTAATTTGCAAGATAGAGTATATTATCTCTGAACACATTATACCCCGGACCATTCTCATTTGTGTTTAGGTTCCCATCCTGGTTATGGTGATTTACATTTCCATATACTGTGGTATCAATAGCTCCATTGGCAATAGGCATTCCATGAGCAGAATTCTGGTCATTCAAACAGCCAATATAATCTTCCTCAGTACAGTCTATACCAATATGGTGCACATGATTATATCTAATGATTGTATTTACTGAGTCAGTAGCATAATTTGAAGAATGGCGCAATTCTATCCCTATTGATAAATGATGAACATGATTATATTCAATTATTGCATTTTCATTTGGTCCTGCAAGAGATATTCCTTTTGTTAAATGGATATTGTTGGTTATTAACTCTGTATAACCACTTTGATAAACATGATTTTTTCTAAGTATTAAACCTCTTGTACCAGTTGCCTTTATTCCTGGTTGTGAGGAATCTGTATCTTTGACTGTAAAGCCTTCTACTGTAATATAGTGTCCTTGATTTGCTATAATGTCTGCAAGACCTATTCCAATTCCATAAGAACCTTGGAATTGTCCATCAATTATGGGTATTTCTCCAGGATAATTTTTAAAAGTAATCCTATCTGTTGCTGTTCCACTTCTTCTTATAACTAAATTTGTCAGATAAGTTCCCCCTCTAACATAAACTAAATCTCCAGGAATAATAACATTAGCCGCTTTTTGCAGGGTAGTATAAGCCTGTGTTCCTAGACCATTAATACAGCCACCTCCCCTTGGTAGACTGGGTTCATAATGTTTACCATTTGAATTCAAACAGTCAGCAGTTAATGTGTTATCAACATATAATATTCTATTTTCCCTAGCATAAATAGTATTACTAAAGCCACCAATAGCAAGACCAATCAAAATTATACAAAAGATAATCGCCTTTTTCATATTACAAAAAAATGCTTAAACCCACATTAATTAACCTTTGCTTTAATTATAATCACTATTAATAGTTACGAAATCTATATAAATAAAACATAATCCTTCAGTATTAAGCGTCGGTGCCCAAGCGGTTAAGGGGACCGATATATAAAAATAGTCCAACCTGCAGCCTTTGGGTAGTTAGCGGTTATTCATTAAGCAAAGAATTAATGAACCATAAATTCCCAGGTTCGAATCCTGGCCGACGCTTTACTTTAAAATGGGACATTGGGCTAAAAGTTTATTTGGAAAAGAACACTTTGAAAGCACCGGTTTAGTTATTGCAGGAACAAATCCACAAGAATTTGAAAAAAGAATTCTTAATCTATTTGATAAAGTTATATCCAGCAAGGATAATGTATATCATGGACATTTAGTTGAAAAAGATGGAAAACAATACCCAGTGGTATTCAATGTATATGGCGCCCCCGCCATGTTAGATGTTTTAACTGAAATGCATGATGGCGGTTGTAGAACTGTTTTATTTATAGGTTATGCTTATGGAGGATATAAACAAAATTTAGAAGTGGGTTCAATAGTTATTCCGAATATGGTATATCATTTTGATGGTATATACAGCACACTTGATCCACAAAGATTATTAGCTACACCAGATAAAAAATTAACTGCCCTAGTAAAGGAATTCTTTAACAAGCAGGGAATAGAATATCACGTCGGCTCAAACATATCGGTTCCAGCAGTAACTTTTCAACTACCACACGCAAATAAAAGATATAAGAGAATCAAACCACTAACAGTTGAAATGGAATTGGCATCATGTTTATCAAGATCAAGAGATATTGGTGTAAGAGCAACGGGTATTTTGATAATAAGTGATAATAAATCTTCAAGTATAGGAGATGAAACAAAGAGAGAGCTAAGACATAATGCAAAAACAAGAATACTAACGTCCTTAATTGAAAATATTAAATTATTCAACTTACCAGCACCAAAACCAAAAAAAGAATTTAGCATTGATGAGCATCTTGCTTCTATTATTGAGGATCCACAAGACATAACAAACGTTTATAGAAAAAAATAATTCATTAAATATCTAGTTAAAGAAGTAAATAAAAAATTAAATAGAACAAAACAAAAAGTAAATAAACGTGAGTTTAATCTAAAAAACAATGAAAACTTTAGAATATGAATCAAGAATAGAGGATAAAGTTAAGCAGGTTTATGTAATAGTAACAACTTTAAGAGAAGAAGAATACAGAAGACTACAGCAAGATCGTAAACAACTGGAAGAAATTTTATTTAATTTAAACAAACGATTAAATGATAATAACCTAGAAGCTATAACAACAAAGGATTATCAAGTTCATTTCATTTCCTATGAAACATTAAGAAAATTACCAAAAATAGGTTATGATTCACCAGATTTAATACCTCCATTACCAGAGATAATAAAGGTTCCAGATGGTTCTTTAGGTTACGGAATGGACCGATATGGTAGTGGCTGGGTAGTAAAAGGAATGTTTATTCCTTCATTAAACAGAATCTATCTTTTGGAATCTTCAGGAGAAGATGTTCTTAATCATGAACTAGCCCACTGGTATAGATATTGGACAGGAGCTAGCCAAGGTCTCACTCGAGCACAAGAAGAAGCCGGAGCAGAAAGAGATAAAATAAAAGCAAGAAATAAATTTGAAGAAGTAATAGCAAGAGCAGAATTGAATTAAAGTATTGTTCTATCTATAAATAAATATCCGTTTCTTCTTAAAACATCCATAACTCTATCTTTTTCTTCCATCATTATTGTGCTTGCTCCATTTGACTCACCAAACCTATATCCTCTAGAAACGAATACACCATCCATACCAACAAACGTTAATCTATATTCAAAAGAATAAGCTCTATCAACTCTAATTTCTATAGGGTTTAATTCTTTTGCTTTATCAGTTGGAAAATGATCTTCTATTGCCATTTAAAATTAAAATTTATTTAACTACACCGACAAGATCTCTTTTTGCTAATTCCTCACCAAAAACCACTCCCAAATCCAAATCATCATCTATACTTTTTGGCGGATTCGTAGCAACAGTTCTAAGTTCTTTTCCACCGCCAGACTTCTTTTTAGGAATCAAGGCAGTTCCATCTACAATCATGAAATATTGAATTCGCGGCACAGTGGATAGATAAGCGTTTATTGATAAATTCCTTATTAATTTAACAACAACTTCTGCTTTAGTAGGGATTGTCTCTTTAAATCGTGTTAATTCGGTGGCTAATTGATATCCAAAATTATCAGTATTAGTAACGCCACAAAATTGGCCATGAACTCCTATCATCTCATAATCACTTAGATTTGCTCCTCTGCTTTCAACATAATCTCTTGGATATACAGTTAGTAATTCAATTGACATTTTTTATCCCCCAATAATTTATGAAATTATAAAAAAAGAAAGAAAGTTTATCTTCTTTCCGAGGTTTCTTTCTAAGAAAAGCTATTATAACTTAACCTTCTCTATTTTGCCTGGTGGTGGCATCATCATGTTGTCTCTCTTTCTTTTACCAGATGAAAAAATCATCTTAATAAAGAATATTGCAATTATTACTAAGACAATATCACCAATCACAAACAATACCGTACTTCCTGAAATTCCCTCAAATACTGTAAATCCAGTAATTCCAGTAGTATCTTTTTTGACACCAGTTGCAGCAACAGTGAAGCTATCGCTTTCAACTATAGTTCCTTTATTGTCTTTTACTATTAAATTACCACTATAGCTTCCAGCTTCCAATCCTTCTTTACCAACAAAAGTAAATTGAATTGGTTTGCTTTCTCCTTCTCTTAATGAAATTATTTGTGGGTTTACTAAATTTGCCCAACTTGCACTTCCTTCAACAGTATACACTACACTTTCTTCTAAGTCATTAGTTAAAATTGCTCTAACATCAAAAGTATTAGTAGTGGTCTCAGTTGCTGATTGCACATTTAAAACATCAATAGGTTCAGTTACAACGGATTGTTCACCTTCAATTACAGTTACTTCTCCAAAACCAGTATTAGTTGCATCACCATCATCAAATGTTACAGTTGCCTCTATTGAATATGTTTTTATCTTGGCGTCATTTGGTACTTTTAGATTTGAGAATCTAACAATTTGTTCATTATCATCACTTTCACCATCTTCTAAATCAAAAGGTTGTGGTGAAGTCTCACTTATGCCTAATTCAGGAATATTTATTTTTACTGTAACTCCATCTTCATCAGATTCACCAACATTTAATGCTTTAACTGAAACATCAAAACTTTCTCCTTGTCTTACAGTTGTTGTTGGTTGTACTTGTACACCATTCTTAGGTATGATAACATCATGCTTTTCTCTTTGTATATCAACACTTACTTGACTTTCAGCACAATGTTCATCCTCATTCCCATCTTCAAAACCCTTTACAAATAATATGAATTCGTCATCTGCTGTGATATCCTCAGGAACTTCCAGGCTTAAATCAAAGTCTTTATCATCGCCCTCATCAATGTCTTCAGGATCACTTTCAACTTCTTCTACTTTGTCATCTTCATCAACATCATATAAGAATGCCTTTACAACTATGTCCTTTATGTTTTTGTCAAAATCATTTCCTACATTGACTTGTATATCAATAGTTTCGCCAGGAGCAAATTCATCTCCGCTGTCTGGTTGATCTATGTCTATGCTAAAGTCACCTATAACACCATCTTTACAAAGTTCAGGATGTATTTTTATCTCTAATTTAAATGATTTCTGTATGCTTCCGCTAATTACTTTTAGAATACCATCGTAAGTATCAATATCGATATTAGCAGGCACATTAGCATTTATAACCACGCCTTTAGTCTCTCCTGGAGCCACAGTAAATGTGCTAGGAAAAGATAATGTTATAGTTCTCTTGGTATCACTTAAATCTAATCCGCCAATATCATAGCTAGTAGTTTGGTCAAAAGTTAAAACAGAACTGCCAGTATTTCTAACTGAAAAAGTTCCACTCACACTAGAATCTTCCTGGCCGCTTATAACTAAAGGAGTAGTCTCTGTAAATGTTAAAATCTCAAAATTTTGTTGTGGTTGTATAGTAACCAAAACATCAAAATTCTTGCTGTTTACACCATCACCAATACTAAAAGTACCCTTGTAAGTATCAGCATTTAATCCAGTAGGTATAATTAATGAAATAGCAACATTCTGTTGTTGACCATTATTTAATGTAAAACTTGTTGGATTTACATTAATTTGGCTTAATAAAATCTTATGTAAATTAGTAGGATTTTGTCCTATAAGGTCAACTTTTGATATAACTAAATTAGTTAAAGTTGTTCCGCCATTATTAGTAAACTGAACAGTTACAGCTTTGTTTTCTCCAGGCAACCCTATAATTGTGGCTGGTGATGGAGAAATAGTTAAACCTGATAAATCTGCAGCGCTTACTAATGTTAATCCTAAAAATAACACTGTAAATAAGCTAATTATGAATTTTTTACTCATATTAAACCCCCCAAAGATCGATATTTGTTTAAAACTCAACTATGTAACCACTATTTAAAGGTTACGGTATATATATTGTATTATATTCATTACGCTTAGTAGTTAATCTTATTCTATTTCTCTCATTAATTTAGGCAAATCTATTAGTTTTAATATTTCGTCATCTGGAAAGAGAGATAATTCAGGTCTATGTTCTCTTAATAACCAGCTTAATCTAGGATTAACCCACCTTGTATCTTCTTCACCAGTAACACGTGTTAGGGTGAATGCATACGCTCTGTTTTCTCTAGTGCCAATTTCAGCATGTTCTATTCCAGAGCAACTCCTAGAAAGCCTGATATAAATTACCCCATGATTAGTTTTACATTCATATTCCCTCAAATCACTTTCAGATACTGTAGATAACCATAAATTTTCCATCTTACAACCTACTTATAAAATAGATGACAATTATTAAAATTAGAATATTTAATATTATTAAAGTAATTCCAAATAATCCAAGACCTTCTTTTACAGGTTCTTTAACTTTTAATAAAACATCTTTAGATCCAAGAATCTGCCCGTTGCTCAGTACTTTTACATTTATTATATAATCTCCGGCCTTAGCGTCATCTTTTACTCTAGATTCTAAATTTACTATTCTTCTTTCACTTTTACTCAATATAATATTCTTAGATTTAAAATCAATAGCATCATTACCCAAGTTTAGGCTAAACTCATTAAAGTTATTTCCCTTATTTTCAATTAAAACAGGTATGACTAATCTTTCACCATTTTTCCTTGTGATTATTGAATCAACATTAACATCAGTCTTTCCTAGTTCAATTATTATAGGTTTTATTTCTTCTCCTCTGCATCCATCAATAATTATTTCATTATTCTCAATTGTGCTCTTATCACCATAAAAAGCACCAACCTCTAAGGTATACTTGCCATCTTTAATGTTTTTAGGAACATTAATGTTTATTTCTTTGGTAATTTCATGTTCATCTTCATTGAAATCATCTAATGTAAATACCTCAGATCTAGTTAACAAATTAGTATTTAATATTCTGGCTTGCAAATAAACTTCTTCATCTTTTTTGCCGACATTATTTAATTCTGCCTTTATTCTTAAATTCCTGTCACACCCTATTGCTTCAGGACTAATGCTTAGCTCATCAAATACAACTTTGTCTTTTTCTCTTTCGATATCTATATCAATTGAATCTTCAGCACATTGATTTTCTTCATTTCCAGATTCAAATGCCTTTACAAACAATATAAAATCATTATCTTCATCAATTTCCCCATCAGGTATCTCTAATTCTAATTCAATATTCTCATCGTCATCATCATTAAGGTCAAACTTGTCGCTTTTTACTTTTTCAATTCTTTCATCATCACTAACATCATACAAAGTAGCCTCAACTTTAACATCATCAATATCATCATTTCCATTATTCTCTACATTAACTTTTAGATTTATAATATCAATAGGTGAAAATTCATCATTGCTATCAGGATCCTCAATGCTTATATCCAAATCTCCTTTAGTTCCGTTAACACATTTGTTTAACTTAGTGAAATTTCCATCATCCTCAGGAGGTTTCACCATACATTGTATGCTGCAGCACATATTAGTATCATTTGCATTTAATAATTGGCCATTGCAAATTTCATTAGTACTACATATATCACCGCCTAAACTATTACAGCTTTGTCCTTGTGGCGGTGGTGGTATTATAGTATCAGTAACATGCAATATCCATTCTCTTTCTACACTAAATTCAGCATCACGTATATCAACTTTTATTGTATAATTATTAACTATTCCTTGTCCAGCAAAATTGAAAACTTCTCCGCTTAAAGCAAAATTATTATCAACAAACCATTGAACGCTTACCGGATCATTATCAACATCTCTCCACGATATGAAGAAAGTCTGTGCTTCATTTTTATTTATTGTAACTTCATTGCCGCTAGGATGAGCAGTTACAATTTCTGGTTTATCATTTACATTAGTCACAGTTATTTTAAATTCTTGTTCATCAAAACCATCATCATTATCATGAACTACTACAGTGCAAAAAGCATCTCCAAAGAAATTGCTAGCTGGAGTTAAAAATAATTTCCAATTATCTTCTATTTTTTTAACATGACAATCAACTTGATTTGTATTTTCATCAAGTATTACAAATCTATCTATAGCTCCATCAGAATCACTGGCAGTTAAAGTAGCAACCTCTTGCCTGCCAGAATCTTCAACTATAGTGAAATTAGCAACATTATCAAGCACGGGATTAATGTTCATATTATTTACAGTAACATTTACATTTTGTTCATCCCACAAGAATCCATCTGTTACCCTAACCAGTATTGTATAAACCCCAGCATCATCAAAATCAGTTTGCCATTCACCAAAAACATCAAACGGATTAGTATATAAAAATAATAAGGTATCATTATCAACATCTGTTGCAATGGCATTTATTTTAATCAATTCTCCTTCATTAGCAACGATGTTGTTTATTTGATTTAAAACAGGAGCATCCTGTATAGTATTCACGATTAGATTAAAATCATTGCTTTTTACAGTTCCTCCATGATTATCATTAGCAGCTATCCTCAATCTATCATTTCCAAACCAGTTATTATTAGGTATAATCTTGGCTATGTTTCCATTAAATTCGACTCTTACATTTTCATTTAACTCAGCACTATAGCTTAAAACATCATTATCCGCATCAGAGAAATACAAACTTAAGTCCATAGTCTTGTTTGTATCCTCATCAAAATTTTGATCTCCTATAGTTCCGGTAAATAATGGATTCCTGTTTTTATTCAAAACAGTAACTTTGACATTTGTTTTACTAGTTAATATTCCATCACTAACACTAATTTCAAAATTATAAACTCCAGCATCATTAAACGTTGTTAGCCAGACAAATCTATTTCCACTAGGAGCAAATTTAGGGCTGTTTATGGCATAAGTTAAAGTATCATTATCAGCATCACTAGCTATAACCGTTATAGTCACAGTTTCAGTTTCATTAACAATTATGTCATTAATGGGTGCAATTACAGGAGCATCATTTTCATCAACAGTAAAACTTCTGTTATTTAAGGCAAAAGCATTATTTGTTCCGTCAGAGCATTTAACATTCCATATGTAGCTTCCGTCATTAATATTAAATACGTTCACATTTTTTTCACTGCCATTATTAACTTCAAATTCTGGTCCTAGTATTTTAAACTCTCCAGTTTCAGCATCAGTATAAAATCCACAGGTTAAACTGTTATCCATGTCATCAGTAACTTTAAATCTAAATGTTATTTCATCATTATCGCTAAAGTAGTTATCAATAGGACTTAATAAAGTAATAATCGGAGCGATTAAATCAGGATCAAAAATATCATTAACAGTTAATATTACCTGATTTGAATTAGCTGATAATTCGCCATCACTAGCAGTAAATCTAACTGTTTCTTGCCCAAACCAATTATGGTTAGGAATTAAAGTTACAATTCCCAGAGCATTCTGTACTTGTACGTTGGCAGAATTTATACTATGGCTTAAATCATCCCCATCAGGATCATGGAAATAAGGATTTAAGTCTATAGTCTTGTTTGTGTCTTCATTCCAAGTTAAATTCTGAATGTTATTTCCAACAAAATAAGGAGCATCATTAACACAATTTTGATCTATATCATCATCTAATATTTCAGTTATCCCAGGATGTATGTTTGCATCGTTATCATTGCAGTCTACATCAAAATTATATCCATCTCCATCATTATCAACTAGATCTCTTCCATCACAATCTTGATCTATTCCATCATAAGGTATTTCATCTGCTCCTGGATGTATAAAAGCATCATTATCATTACAATCTTGATCAGCATAATATCCATCTCTATCATTATCACTTCCTCTTAAGGCCCACAAGAGAGATCTGCTAAATATTAATTCAGAATTAGCAGTCCAATATCCAGTATCTGTAATACCATAAAATAATAATCTGTTTTGTGAAATGGAATTATCATTTAATCTTTTGCCTTTATCAATAACACCAACTATAATATACTGTCTTGAATTATCAGTACTAACTAAATTAGTTAATCCATAGGATCTATCAGGTAATAAAGGAAGCCTAGAATAATATTTGTTTGTAGGATATATGTTAAAAGGGCTACTGATATCTCTTGTTATATCATGAACTGTTTTTATTCTTGCAGTTTTCCTAGTATTTTCATTTCTTGAATAATCTGCAATTTTAAATTCTTCAACATATCTTCCGTTCATTACAATTGAATTATGTTGATTTACAGGTATGCTATTGACATTAGTAAAAACACTATTTCCAACCAAAATTATTTTGAAAGTAGAAAAATCCGTGCTTGTTATTTCATTGTCATTAATAATGTCATAACTTAACCCCAAATTATTTATAACATTAGTCACTTTATTGCTTATATCGGCATCATTAACTACATAAGCTACATCACTAGCATAAACTATATTTAAGCTTAATAAAAATACAAATAAGTAAATAATATTTTTTAGTTTCATTTTTTAATTAAAAAGATAAATCCCACTACTGCTCCTATTATTGCAATTAAAATTAAGATCAAAATAACCCAGCCCCAACTAAAATTAGATTCTTTCTTAATGCCAGATCCACCGCCAATCTTAAAACTTACATTTCCTTTATCCGTGTTATCTGTTTCGTTGTCATTATTCTCCGTTGTTTTGTTAATATCTTCACTATTTTGATCGTCATTAGTATCTTCTTCATTATCTTCACCAAGTATTGTAAGCTTAGAAGCCAACACTATTCCGTTTCCTTCATTAGGTTTAAAGTAAACATTTATTTTTCCAGAACGTTCATAATTGTCTTTTAATATTATTTTAAATTTCGCTCTTTTTTCTTGTTTTGCTTCTAGTGGAAATTCTTCATCTATCAATTGGATGATCTCTTTAATCTCATTACCAACTGCTAAAGTTACATTAATTCTAAAATCATTTTTATTAATAACAATAAGTTCCCTATCAATAACGACTTGTTTTCCATCTTCAACATTCTGTCTGGGAATAACAGTTACCCCATTACCAATGGCACCAGTAACTCCTACAGCATAGACTAAACTACTAATAATTACTAACGCAATAAATAATATCAAAAGCTTAATTGCTTTATATTTCACAACCATACCCCCCGAGTTGTTTTTATATAGTGGTATCAATATTATTACCACTTTAGGTTAGCAACTAACTAGAATTGATATATAAATATTATTAGATTAAAAACTAGATATTATAAAATATATAATAAAAAAGAAAAAATAAAGATTTTAGTTAGATGGATCTGCAACCGCGCGAATCATTTCTGCATATGATACTCTTGTTCCATCAGAACGAAGTCCACTTGCATGCACAGAGAAAAGTCCGGTGTTAATGTTTGTGTCAGGTCTCAATATCAAGACAGTTTCTAGTGATTGTGGATTTACTAACACGCCAGGTTCATCATACATATCAATATCACTGTTGAATGTTTTTCCAGCAGTTATAACAGTCCAATAGTTTCTTGTACCTGAACGAATTCTGTGGTTCTCCAAACTTGATGAATCAACTTCAGTTAAGTCTGAGATTTCTTCATGCCTAAATCTTCCATTATCTTCAAAAACTTTGAAAGCTCTTAGATATAACCCTTCATCTCTATCTTGCACATTCTCTTGTGGCGGCAAATCCATTGCTCTTGGTAAATTACGGGCGTATTCAATTAGTCTTGATAAATTATCTGGCATTGAAGTTGCTGGTTGTGTTGGAATCTCTGTTGGTCTAGGTGTTGCATATTGAGGCGGAGTTGGACTTGGTATTTCATAAGGTTTTGTAGGTGTTGCAGGTGTTGTGGGATGAGGAGTATGATGTATCGGTGGTATAGGCGTCTTCGTGGGTGTTTTATCAGGTGTTGGTCTAGGTGGTTCTGGTGTTCTTGTTAAACTATCTTCTAAATCATTAATATCTTCACCTTGGGCTCGTTGCGTTGCATATAGATTAGTGATATCATTCTCTGCTTCATCTAATCTTGGCGTCAGGTTGCATAACAACCCCCATTGAAGACCTTCATTACAAGCTAATGCGCCGGGCCAAACTTTTTCTTCTCTTGGTTTATTATCTTTTTCAGCTTTTATATCGACTGCCCCCAAAGCCAAAATTGAAAAAATACCAGTACCAATAACGTATCTTGAACTTCTTCTCATTTTTTCCTCCTTAAATCTAATATAATCTTTATTTAATCTTTAATTATTCACTATTATCCGTTCTACTTAAACATCCAGGATCAGCTGGAAAATCAACATATCCATCCCTATCATTATCAATAGTGTCAGAACATTGCGGATAATTAAATGGAAGTTCTGAATTATCTGTTCTGCTAGTACAACCAGGTCAGCAGGATAATCTATTAAACCATCACCATCATTATCATAACCATCATTACATTGTGGATAATTAAATGGTAGTTCAGAATCATCAAAATCATTACTGCAGCCTAAATCTGCAGGATAATCAATAAAACCATCATTATCGTCATCTAGTCCATTATTACATTGATGATAGTTGAAAGGAATTTCACTATTATCCGTTCTACTTAAACATCCAGGATCAGCTGGAAAATCAACATATCCATCCCTATCATTATCAATAGTGTCAGAACATTGCGGATAATTAAATGGAAGTTCTGAATTATCTGTTCTGCTAGTACAACCAGGCATTGTCAATCCCGTCATTACATTGGGTTCTTAGTAGAGTAGTTGAACTTGAAGTTGAAGAAGTTGAAGTTGTTGTAGTTATTGGTCTTGTAGTACTAGAACTAGTTGATGAAGTAGACGTAGTAGTTGTAGGCGGTCTCGTACTAGAACTAGTAGAAGAACTTGATGTTGTTGTAGTTATTGGTCTTGTAGTAGATGAGCTACTTGACGATGTTGATGTACTGGTAGTTATAGGTCGTGTAGTTGAACTTGAAGTTGAACTTGTAGAAGTACTGGTTGTCACGACGGGAGCCAATGTCGTTGAACTAGTACTAGAACTGCTTGTTGTTGTAGTCACAGGTCTAGTTGTGCTTGAACTAGTTGAACTGGTTGAAGTTGTTGTAGTTATTGGTCTTGTAGTTGAACTTGAAGTTGAAGAAGTTGAAGTTGTTGTAGTTATGCCAATACAAGTTAAACCATTCCATTCACTCCCCGTAGGGCAACAATAATCAGGACCATTAGGATCTTGATCACAGTATAAACCAGTTTGGCAGTTAGCATTACAATCACAATCTGCTTCACCTTCTCCTAATAGATCTATACAAATGCCAGGATATACATCGCAACTTTGTCCAGTTAGGCATTGTGAAGTATCACCACAACTACTGCAAATAGGTATAGTAGTTGAACTTGAAGTTGAAGATGTTGAAGTACTAGTAGTAACTGGTCTTGTACTAGAGCTTGTTGAAGTACTTGATGTAGTTGTTGTTACAGGCCTAGTAGTTGATGAACTAGTTGAAGATGTTGAAGTACTGGTAGTTGCAGAAACTAATGTTGTTGAACTGGTGCTAGAGCTTGTAGATGTGCTAGAAGTAGAACTGCTAGATGTTGAACTTGTCGAGCTACTTGATGTACTTGAAGTGGAACTTGTAGAAGTACTAGATGAACTACTGGAGGTGCTGGTTGTAGCAACAACAATAGTTGTTGAAGTGCTGCTTGTACTGGTACTTGTGGTTGTTGTAAAAGAACTAGAGCTAGACGAGCTACTAGTTGTAGTAGTAGTTGTTACAGTACATCCATTATCTGTAACACCATCACAATCATTATCTAATCCATCAAAACATATTTCAGTTACAGGATCTATATTACCAACACAAAAACCCCAAGTTCCATCTATATTACAAGTTTGAGTTCCTAATTCACAAGCTCCTTCATCTGTTACACCACAACTTCTTGTTTGCCCAGAAGTACATTCTCCACCAATAACCTGAATTATCCTATTTACTTTGTTATTTTCAGGAATTTCATCAAAATTGATTAATGCTTCCACACTTAAATTATATATGCCAGGAGATAAGCTGAAATTAACTGTTTTTGTCTTAAGAGAACTATCTCCAGCAGCAAGATTTTCTTTAGGATTATGCTCAAATTCAGAAATTAAAGTATTAACTATATTCCTGACTTCTCCATCAAAAGTAACATTTTCAAAAAAATCACCATTATTTTCAACATCAACTACAACTTTATATTTTAATCCAGAAATTAACATTGCAGGATTTTCTAAAATATCCGTTCCATTCTCTAATTCTAATCTTACACCATTCACACTATTGCTCAAACTAGTGTCAAAACCAACATCATGAACAGGAGGCAAACACTGTCCATTACTGCAACCAAATTGGCAGTTCTGAACTAATCTTTGTCCGATATTAGAAGTACAGCTTGAGTTTAAAGTATCTGGTTCTAAACAACCAAAACTTAAATGATTAACATAAACATCATCCCCAACACAGAAAAACTCGCCAGTATCCCTATCAACACCGCAATCAGAACTAACTCTGCATATTGGTATTAAATTTACACATCTTGCAAAGAAATGTCCTGGGAATTCACATTTATCTACAGTAGCAGAATTACTATCATCACAATCACTATCTTCATTACATTCTACGCAAATTCCAGCATTAATGCACGCATTTTCACATTCATTCCTTTTAGTTGGTTCAGAAGTTAATGCACAGTATGAATTTGTGGCTCCAGGATTTACACAACTATAATCTAGGAAATTTTGTAAAATATCATTATTGCTGCAATACAAGCTACCAATAAACATATTCACTCCACAATCTAAATTATTATTGCAAGCAATATTGCCATGGAAACAAAATGAATCTATAGTTCCAGGATTAATACAAGTATCTTGAGTATTCGGATTTTGATCAAAACAATCTTCATCTCTTTCGCATGTGAAATCAAGGCAAATTCCTTCTACACATGCATCAGAACAGCTTTCAATTGTTTTTAATGTTTGTTCGCTAGTGCAGCTAGAACTAACACTTCCAGGATTTAAGCAAGTATAATTAACAAAATTTTTTACAACATTATTGCCACTGCAACTTTCTACTCCAATAAAACCATCAACACCGCAATCACTCTCACTCAAACATTCAATGTTCTCATATACACATCTAGAATCAACAGTTCCAGGATTTACACAATTATCTTTTGTATGAGAGTTATTATCATCACAATCATCATCACTATTACAAATTATATTTACACAATCGCCATTTGAACAAATATTGCTTCCGCAATCTTCTCTAGTTATATTAGTAAATACAGTATCACATTCAGCATTATCTGCTCCAGGATTTAAGCAAGTATAATCAGCAAAAGTTTGAACAACATCATTATTGCTACAAAATTCTCCATCAATAAAACCATCAATCCCACAATCACTATCAAAAACACAGGTTGCATTTTCATTTCTGCAAAAAGATTCGGGTGTTCCAGGATTAATGCATCTATCTGTTGTTCCAGGATCATTATCATCACAATCATTATCACTATCACATCTAATTTCACCTATAGCATCCCTAACATAATCAACACAACCTTTAAACAAATTTCTTGCATCATTTGTCCAGTATCTTGTTTGTGTTATTCCAAAGAAACATATTCTTCCATCAGCTCTTCTTCCATTTAGCAATTCCCCACCCGTATCCATGTTCTGAATTACACCTTCTCTTAAATCACCTATGTTTGTAATGGCAACATTTGTAAAATCTTGTGCTTTATAAGTTTCAATAAGGTAATACATGGGTAAACCTACACCATTATTACCACAACAAGAAGTATATGCTTCTTTAATACCATCACCAAGAATTAATATTTCTAAAGGAGCATTTGCAGCAACCAATGAAACTTCTTTACTTAGCCCCCAATCATCAACGTGGAAACTGTTAGCAACAATACTTGGCATATCACCAACAGGGATATATTGAAAATTTTTTAGTTTATTATCATCATCAGCAACAAATAAAATATCATATTTTGAGAAGTCGGTTTTTCTAACATTATCGTCATTTATTAAAGTAATATTGTAATTTCCACCTTCAAATCCTCGATTAAAAACATCTAAAAATTCTCTGTTTGGATTTCTTGGAACTTTTAGAACATAAGCAACCTCTAATGTTCTTGCTTCAACAACAAGAGCAAACAATAATATGAAAATAAATATTATTAAAGCAAATTTCCTTTTCATAAAATCCCCCTGTTATCTCGCAAGAATGGTATAATACCTTATTTAAATATTATTTAGATTAAAATTATATTTTGTAGAACAGAAAAAATAGAAAATTTTTTTACTACCAGTCAGATTAAAAAATAAAAAACTATAAATTTACAATCAAAATTAAAGATTAAAGCATATTAAACAAAATTTTTCTTTAAAATCATTCCTGTTCGTAGTAACGAAAGATTAATAAAATACCACCAGATGGTTACTACAAAAATGTTTAAAACAAAACTTTGGGTAACACTTACTTTAACCTTATTGCCTGTATTTTTTAT